>PWQX01000235.1 GCA_003556605.1 Spirochaetaceae bacterium | reverse complement strand
TGTCACCGCCTTTATTGATTGTAGAACGTTGTTTCGCGAATCCTGTTCACGGCGGAGCTACTCATACAGCACCGCAGGTCAATGCGGCACTGTGTAGGGCTTCCGGGTGGCCGCATCTATCGAAAACATAGTTCGCGCGAGCGACGAGTGTCTGGTAGCCATTGCGCTACTCAGCTCGCGTCCCGCGAATAGCTATGAAGCGCAGTCGGCATCACGCATTAGAGACTGCCAGTTGTACCGCTTGTCCGGTAGGCAAAGGAGGCCACCAAGTCCGCAAATGAAGCCACCGGGATCGACGAGGCGGCTTTCGCGGTCTACGGCGTATGCGGCGGCTCCGGCGGCTCCGGCGGCTCCCAACCCCTTCTCCAAGTGGTCGCCTGAGGCTGCCAAACGCCGCATCCAGCGCCCGCGAGACCGATACTCCCAGCCGCTCCGCCATCTTTAGCAGGTCCAAGCGGAGGAAATTTGTCTTTTTCAGCTTGCAGTCTTATCGTATGCCCATAGCCCATTGGAGGCAACAGGAGAATCTGCCGGTATTAACTATGCGGCCCAAGTATGAGTAACGAAAAGGACGGCAACATGAGTGAAGATCGTCGCACGAAGCGAGGCCGGCCCTATTCCCCCGCCCGACAGGGTCGATCGCCGGAAGACGGAGCTCCGACAGGCAAAGGCTGGTTTATCGGAAGAATCATCGTTTTCTTGTTCCTTGCGATGCTCTTGATGCAGTTGTTCGGGATTTTCGATCCGCACAGACAAATCCCGTATTCTGTCTTCAAGAGCCAACTCCGCGATGACAATGTGGTGCGGGTTACGGTGCAGGGAGACCGGATTCGCGGCGCTTTCCGAGAAGAGACCGAAATCGAGGAGCTGGAGGAGGAAACTCCTGCCTTCACTGATTTCGTGACCTATTTCCCGAGGTTTGGTGACGACCAACTGATGACCATGCTGGAAGAACAGGAAGTCACTATTGAAACCCGACCCGAACGAGAGGGGCAATGGTGGTATATTCTCGTGTTCCTCGCGCCGTTGCTTCTGCTCGGCGGGCTGTTCTACATGCAGTACCAGAGAATGCAGGGTGGGAGAGGCGGGATCTTCAACATCGGCCGAAGCCGCGCCAAGCTCCATACAGCTACCGAGGAACAGACGACTTTTGACGATGTGGCCGGGGCCGAAGCTGCCAAGGAGGAGTTGCGGGAGTTCGTCGTGTATCTTCGACATCCCGAACGAATACAACACTTGGGGGGGCAACTGCCGAAAGGCCTTTTGTTACTAGGTCCTCCTGGATGCGGAAAAACCCTACTCGCCCGAGCAGTGGCGGGCGAAGCCGGTGTCCCCTTCTACAGCATCACCGGCTCGGATTTTATGGAGATGTTCGTGGGAGTGGGCGCCTCGCGGGTGCGGGATTTGTTTCAGAACGCGAAAGCTTCCGCCCCAAGTATTGTATTTATTGACGAACTCGACTCCATCGGGCGGCGGCGGGGCGCCGGACTGGGAGGCGGGCATGATGAACGTGAGCAAACTCTGAACCAGCTTCTTTCCGAAATGGATGGATTTGAGGGCAGTGAGAATGTCGTAGTTATGGCTGCCACCAACCGGCCGGATGTCCTTGATCCCGCATTACAGCGCCCGGGACGGTTCGACCGGCAGGTAGTGATCCCCTTACCCAATCAAAAAGAGCGGGAGCAAATCCTGCACATATATGCGGCCGGTAAACAGATGGCCGGGGATGTCGACTTAAACAGTGTGTCCAAAGGCACTCCTGGTTTTAGCGGCGCAGACTTGGAAAACCTTCTCAATGAGGCTGCGCTTATGGCTGGTCGCAAAGATAAGAAAGAGATCGAAACGGAAGATCTGGATGAAGCCCGCGACAAAGTTCTGATGGGCCTCGCCCATCGCGGCTTGACCCAATCGGACGAGGAAAGACATATGATCGCCTACCACGAGGCCGGGCATGCCATTGTTTCCGTCGTTCTACCCGAAGCTAGTCCGGTACACAAGATTTCCATCATTCCCCGCAGCCGAGCCATGGGAGTGACCGAAAGCTTTCCGGAGGAAGAAAAATACGTGTATAAACGAGAATATGTGCTTAGCCAATTGTCGGTTATGATGGGCGGGCGCTGCGCCGAGGAAATGATCTACAATACTGCCACCACCGGGGCCGAAAACGATCTGAAACAGGCTACCCGGTTAGCCCGACGCATGGTACTCGAATGGGGAATGAGCGAGGACTTAATGAACATAGCCCTCGGTCGAGAGCAGCAAAACGTTTTTCTCGGCCACGAGCTCAGCCAGGGACGAGACTACAGCGAAGCAACCGCCCGGGAAGTCGATCAAGCGGTGAAGAATATCCTTTCGCAAGCCCATGACAGAAGCGCTGAGATCCTCAACGACCACCGAAAGGCCATGCATAAGTTAGTCGAGCGTTTACTGGAAGAGGAGGAAATCGCCGGATCGGAGATTGAGAAGATTATCAGCGAACAGTAAGCAAGACGCATTACTCAGAGAAAGCCGCCGCTTTGCTTCGACTTTTAGCCGAAGCCGGGAAACCCGTTAAGGCCTCCACGGGAGGCGGGCAAGCCGGCACCGAATACCTTCGCCACCACCTCGGCCAGGTCCTCGGCTACCCAGCACACGCCCGCGTCGTAAAGCTCTGAGGCTGCGCCGCCGCGGGTAAGCCCAAGAACCGGAATACCTGCGGCGACACCGGCGCGCGCACCGGTCGGGCTATCTTCTATCACAAGCACCCGTGAATACGCTCCGTCGCGAAAGCCGAGCTGCTTTGCACCCAGCTCATAGGGGTGCTTGTCGGGCTTGGGTCTGTCGCCCAAGTCTTCAAGCCCCAGCACGAAGACCGGATCGAAGGGCAGGGTTTCGCATGCCCGCCGTACGTACGCGCTTGGAGCATTGCTGACAACACCGTAGGGAACACCGGCCTCCGTCAGACGCCCGGTCAGCTCACGTGCACCGGGAGCGAGCTCCGGTACAAGCTCGCAGGTGCGCAAAACTTCTAACCGCACCTGGTACAACTCATTACCCTGATCAGGTACCCCGCTGAGCTCGGCGATTCGCTGCGCCACTTTTCGCGACGCAATGCCGGTCACTTCGGAACGGGTATAGTGCGGAATCGGCCGTTCAAACAGTCGCTTATGCGCCTCCGACCATGTGTAATCGTGGTACGGTCCACTGTCGACAAGCACACCGTCGAAGTCGAACACTACGCCCTGAATCGTGTCCATCTCATTGCCCATTAGCTGAATACCTCGGAGAGATAGCGGTTGAGAAACTTGTCTTCCGGGTCCATGGTGCGGCGCAGCCGGACGAAATCGTTCCACCGCGGCCACAGTGGAGCCAACTCGGCTGACTTTGCCTTAAATCTCTTAGCCCAATGAGGACGGCCACCGTAGGAGAGAAAGAGCGACTCCACCAGGTCAAAAGCCTCGTATTCGTCGGCGTGTTCGGGGTTGCGAGTCACACAGCCCACAGTAACGGTATCGCGGCCGTAGGCCGTGCTCAGCCACGTGTCGTCTCCTTTGAGGAAGCGAATATCCATTGGTATGTGAGCATATGCGTTATTGTCAGCGCTCTCAAGCCGGCGGTTTAGTTCGGCAAAAAGCTCATCGAACTTCTCCAGCGCGACCGCCCACTCCGCCAACTCCAGGGTAGATGCTCGAGCCTTGGTCACCGTAGCTCCGTATAGCGTACCCTTACTGACGACACGGTGGGAAAAGAAGAGCCGCCGTAACGCTTTGTTTGCAAGGCGAGTGAAACGCGGCCTGCGAACGGTACGTTTGTACAGTAGCTTTGACAGCTCGCGACGGTGCTTGATATATCGCGGCGCGGTACGTTCCTCAACAGGAAAATCGCTTTCAATTCGCTCTCCAAGCACGACCCAACCGTACCCGGTGTGCGGGAGCCAAATTATGCGTACAAAATCGTAATCTGCCGGCCACCGCCTGTAGCTGGCCGTCCACTCCAAATCGGACACTGCCCGCTCCTCAACGCGCAGGTGGTACAGCAGGTGGCACTGGAACGTGATAGTCGAAAAAACGCCGAGAACCCCGAGCGAACAACGAACCGCAGGCATCAACTCGTCGGACTCATCAATCTCCCGAACGGATCCGTCGGCGGTCACGATACGGCACGAGACCATGTATTCGGCAAGAGGGTGCGCGCCACCGCTGGTGCCATGCGTGCCGGTCGCAAGCGCACCTCCAACGGTCACCGTGTCGATGTCAGGCAAACACGGTAAGGTCCAACCGCGCGCTTCGGCCTCGGCAATGAGCGTTCGCAGTGTCACACCGCTCTGTACCGTAATGCGTCGCGTTTGCTCATCTACCGACACGACGTGTGCGTAGTTGCTCGAATCTATGAGCGTCGGCGTTCCGGCGGCTATGTCGGCCGAAGACTGGCCATTGCCGACCATGCGCAGACTCCCAGCGCTCTTCACGGCCTCTACAAGCTCGTTTTCGTTTTCCGGGCGAAGCAAACGTCGGTAGCTGTGGGAAATAATGTTGTTCCAGCTGAACCACATTCCTTCATTGGGCTGCTCTGTCTTCGGCATTATCTGCTTCATTGCTGCTGCACCCTATTTGCACTTACTAAGGTAACGATGGCCGGCCGCAAAAGCGTAGCGGCATTGAACGGAATCACTGCCGTGTAGGCACCTTCAGCGCTTCTGGATTACGCAGACCTGCACGCATTTTAGCAGATCATCTTTCTTCGGCGTAACCGTGAATAACCCAGCGGCTGCATGCCAGGTGAATTAGTTGATCGGCAACAGCCCCTCCATTCTCATCTTGACACCTACTCAGCTACAGCCTACCGTGAGGGTTGCGTCTGGCAGCCCGGATCCCAAGTTAACGGGTTGCATGGGGAAGCACAAACACACATGAGCGACTTGTTCTACGAACGCCCAGTGATCAACTCCCCTTACGACTACCCGGCGCGCCACTGGGAGCTCGACGACGAAGGGCTTCCCACGCAACGCATCGTCGATTCACGTCGCCCGGCGAAGTTCATAACCCCGATCCCGAAGCCGAAGAAGCGCAAGGCTCCCAAGCAGGATGAGTTCGCGTTCGATGAGGGAAAGGGGCTCTCGACGC
>PWQX01000131.1 GCA_003556605.1 Spirochaetaceae bacterium | reverse complement strand
GATTTGCTGATCGCAAGCTTGATCGGCAAGCTTCCGCAATACGGTTGCGACTACGCGATCATCGTCCCGGATCAGCAGACGGCGCTTGAGTTGTACGATCAAGACTATCGAGTGCTCGTGGGTGAGCTCGACGATATCGCAACCTATCGAAACGCCAGAGCCGATCAGGCCGCGCGCTGGCTCGGCGAGTACCGGGTGTCGCGATGCACGCGCAAACATTATCGGGAGATTCACCGACCTCCTGATCGCCGAGTATCCCGCAATGCGAACCGGACTCGAGGGGAAGCGTATCGCCGAGAGCGAGGTCCGCGAGAGGACCGAGCTCACGATTGTGGGCGCGTGGGAACGCGGCTGCGGAGACGTTGGCGAATAGCGGGATAGACTATCGCATCGTGGAGCGGCGGTCGCGCGCAGCGGTTGATAGCGCGCATTTTGTGGTTGGGGATGCCGCCGACCTCGCTACACTCAAGAAGGCCGGCATAGAACGCGCCCCTCGGCTTAGACAGCCGTGAAACTCCGTGTTACTGCGAACCTACGTTTCCCTGATTCTGCAATCAGGTTCCAGGCGAAACCAAGCCGCCGCGGTCACACAACGAAGTCGATCGGTGAAAAAGCGGAAACCTTACACTGTACCTCCGGCCTTAATTTGCGGGGAGACAACCAGCGCCGCCGCCAATGCTCCACGAGATGCTGCAGAGGTCGATCAAAGTACACTGGGTCGTTTGTCTCACCACGAAGTACCTCAAGAGCATTGCTGCACATCGGCAAATAGTAAACCCCGCGCCGATACGAATGACGGAGAAGAAAGTCAGCGTCAATTCCGAGACAACGGCCGGCTTGGCGAATGAGGCGAACGCGCCAACTCGGCCCAGCTCCGAACCGGTACGACGGACTGCAACCGTCACTCAACACAAGCTCCTGACAAAGTCGAAAGGTTCGCTCAGAAATGTGAAGACTACCAAACCCCCTCGTGTAACCGATATGCACCCACATCGAACGACTGCAGCATCGCAGGCGGTTATACTGAGAACTACGGCCGAATAGGCTGGTCGTGAAGAGTGCGGCGATCGCACTTTCCTTCCGTTTCCGAACGACCGTTGTCGCGCTCTCGTATTTCCGCCTGTAACAATCACGTACCTCGTTGGATCCGAGCAACATGGCAACGAGTTTCCCACCAAGCAGATCACTGTACGGCGGAAGCGCGCCGACTACGTAAGCGTCCATCGCCTTAATGATGTTGTTTGTGCGTTCGGCGGCAGTCCACCCTACGAAGTCGTCTCGCGCGGGCATATGTATAATGGAGCTTCCGAGTGCCGCTATTCCAATGACAGGCCTTCTACTAAGAGCTCCATCCCGTATAATGAACCGGATTCGCCGGCCCACGTATTCGCTGTACGGCGAAGACCAGTAGTACCGATAAACTCGAAACAGATCCCGCTGAGACCGTGAACGGCAAACTTCTATCTCCGGCTGAACCTCGGACTGCAACGCCTCAAGTCCCGAAGCAAGGTTCTCCCGGGCCGTGGGCAGATGACCGTCGATCCAGGGACGATCGCGATCTATGAGCTCTTGCCGCTTTGCGGCCATTGCTGAGCGCACCGCCTCCTTGGTATACAGATTCGGCGGTATCAGTTGTACCGCCCCAGCGGACGGCGCAGAGGTCCAGCCGCTTGACAATAGATCCAAAAATATTGACAGGCGTGCGCGATCTTCAACAGGCACGCTACGATCGGCGATGAACTCGGAAGCTGAATCCTTCGTAGGGGGTCTTGTTATTGGAATTGAAAGCATTCAGATGTCCGACTGGACGACCGTCCGCCATGCGGCCTCGTGTGCCGCGAACCAGGTTGTACCTTCATGCTTCTCTATACGAAGGTTCTCTTCTCCGAACAGACGCGCCATCAGGAGCCGTTTCAACTCATTCACATCCCGTGTTTCATCCGGCGGTAAAAACTCCTTGATGAGGTAATAGACCTTGCCTTCCTTTATACCGTACAAGTCATCGCCAAGCTTGCGTATACCGAGCTTTTCCGAGCGCTTCTCACTGATTATCTCCTCACGCAGCTCCGTCGTGTACCGGTCTAGTTTCTCTTCCGCCAAACGACGAAGAGCCAAGGCCGCAGAATTAGCGTAGGCATCCGCTGCGGGATCTGTTTCGATATAGTTTTCGTAGAGTCGTGAGAAGTCCAACACTCGTACCGGCAACACAAAAGGCTGCCGCGGTGCGCTCCACATGTAACAGTTCCCCGGTATCGGTTCGCCAATCAGATGCGCGACTACGTCGCTCGAAAAATGGGAGTTGTATTTGCTGAGCACGCCGGCGTCGCCCTCAGATAACAAATGGAACGAGAACCAGTTGTCGGCCTGACTGAGCAACTCCGGCGCGATAGCTCCCGGTTGTTGCGTTACCAGTATTGCCCCGAGATCGTACTTCCGGCCCTCTTTGGCCCATTCTACGAATGGACTGGTGTCATCGAGATTCCGTCCGAGCACGCTTTGCGCTTCTTCGAGCACTGCGACGACGGGAATCGGCGCCTGTCCGCCGGTGAAGTGCTCTTGATTGAAGGAAAATATCTTTCTTAGAATGATTCCGGCAACGTTAAAGCCGCTGGTTGAACTCAGCATGCTTATGTCGACAATGACAACCTTACCGGCACGGAGCCCCTCGAGCGTTCCGTTCACTAATTGACTGTCGGGGTCGTGGAGCTGTGCCACAACGTTGTTCATGTTACTCTTAGCGGCAGCGACTTCGGCGGCGTAGGTGTTACGGTTACTGCTTTCGCCGGTGTAACCAAGATACTCAGCTACCTGAGCGTCATCAGCAGCGAGCTTATCGCGATAAATGAGGTCTACCAGTCTGCGCCAATTGTCTTGGCTCACGCTTCTGAGCTTTATTACATTCTGCTGTATCTGTCGGTCGGGGGAAATAGCGATTCCGACCACATCACGCGGTGGCAGGTCTCGAATATCGAGACGCACTCCGCCTGCTTTCCAGCTTTCGTAATACGCTTTGGAGCGGTCGCGCTGCCTATTCGTAAACAACAGTATTTTATCGCGCAGGTGTGGTACATCACACAAGCCGGGGCGGGGATAGTGATCAGGCCAGAAGTACTCGCCTTCAGGGTCGAATATCAACGTACCGACTTGTTGCCCGCGTTCGGTGGTTGGCGCACCGTTTCGGTAAAGCTCGGCGATAAGATATTTGATCAGATTCGATTTTCCGTATCCGGCCCGGGCGAAAACCACTGTCCGGCGTGCAACGAGACCGTTGACGTCGAATGTAATTGGGAGTTCAGGACTCATTACACGGAATATCGGGTCGCTCGTGCCGTTTCGCCCGCCATCGAAAACGAACTCGCCCAAGACATAATGTCCCAGCGTCGTATTTCCTCCGCTAAGCCCACAGATTTCGCTCAAGACTTCGCTGCTGGGGAAGGCGACTGGGGCTCCGAGGTGGGGAAGCCGCCGCTGCGAAGGCACGAACACTATCCGCGCCGCCCCGCTCGCCCCCTCCACCCTGACTGCACCAAGTAGCTTAATTTGCACGCGATACTTCAGCTTGTGCCGCTTTAGGTCTTCGGGGATCTCGTACCCGCGCTCCTGCATGGTATTGATGTAGTCTTCCCCTTCACCGGAGGAGAGCAGACCGGTAGGTACGAACTTCGTGATTCTTCCCAGCGCCGCTTCTTCGACACTCGCTAACTCGATCAAGACGAACTGGCCGAGCTGCGGGCGATCGAGCATCGAGGAATCGTATGGTGCAACGATCTCGGCCGCGAATTCGTATCCACGATCCGCAAAACCCTTGAATGTTCCCATAACTAGTGACTTTGCAAAGAGCTCAATCACGATTGTACCTCGCATCCGCCAAGCGTTCGGTCAGGTACCGCATCCGTAGCAACCGCTTCTCCTCCGCATCGCTGAGCTGTTCCGAAACTGCGGTGTATAGCAAGTCCGAGAGCACTGACATCTCGACCCCTCCAATTGCAGCGAAGTCGTGGGCTCTCTGTATGCTCATCGGGTAATCCGGGATCGGAAAACCCCGTTGAGCGTCCTCGGTGAGTTGTCCGATCACTCGGTCCGCGTCTTGCCGCTGGAACGATGCTACGTCAACCGGCCAGACCGGATCATAAGCGCGATTTCCGAACTTCACGAGAAATAACGCTCCCATCGATTGATACAATTCCGGAATGCGCTTCTCGTCGGAGAGAAGTCGTTCGTTGCGCTCGAGAATTCCCTCCTGCGTATCAAGCCACGTCCGGTCATAATTATAACACTCTTCTTCGATGACCTGCGGTACCGGCGCATAACAGGGATATGGCTTATGAAACACGCCTTCAAGCTCGAGGGCAACGGAAAGACGGCTCAAAACCGCGTTCTGCTTTGCAACGCCTACAACCGAGACTTGAACGCGTTCGGATTGGTGCTGCCGTACTGCTGCCCTAATGCGTCCGTCAATCTGCGGGAATACATCCCTCCGAAAGCTCTTGGTTCGCAGCAGGCCGTCACGAATGATGATAGTATCATTCCCCCACGAGTGGTTTACGATCAAGTCATACAGCACCGCCCATTCAATAATGTCACGGTAGACCCTGATGGCGCCGGTGCTCCGGTCTGTGCCGAGTCCACCTAGAAGGTAGGACAAACCAGCGACAGAAAGACCGAGATCTGAACATAGATTAGCGAGAGGTGATACACTAGACGGATCGTTCCTTTCGCCGCGTAAGTTGATATCCTCGGCTGTCTGGTTTCCACTGACCGCATCAAGTGCGCACTGATTGCCCCGCGAGTCAACCACGCGCACGAGCTCGATTACACCCGGATTAAAACGTACACGGTTATCACCGCCGTCGGAAGAAACAAAGGATACTGCGTTTATGGAGTACCGACGGATAGGCTTAATTAACGACTTGATAGTCTGCGCATGGTGGCGAAATCTGAGTATATGCGGAGTCTCGGCGCGGTATGCCAAGCGAACACGCCGCCTCATTTCCACAAGGTCAATATCTGCAAGCGCCAAGATAGCACCCTACCCGAAGGCATTCAAGACGGCCGTCGTTTCGTTGCGTGAGTTCCATCTCAACTCCTATTCACGTGCGGCCCTACAGATCACACGCTCTGAGTTCTAATGCTAATGATAGTAACTGTTTGCTTAGAGCACAAGTTGCATACTCCCCGCGCACAGCAGTGGCCGCTTAGTG
>PWQX01000170.1 GCA_003556605.1 Spirochaetaceae bacterium | reverse complement strand
TGGAGCTGAATGCATGCAGAGAATAAGAATCGCACGATCCGTAGTTGCGTTTGTGGGGTGGGTGGTGTTCGGCGTGGTTTTTGCGTCCGCAGGGCTTCCAAACCTAAAAGATATCCCGCTCGAGCGAATCGACGAAAGCGATGAACCGCAGTACCGGGACAGAATGCCGATTTATGCTGTCGAAGAGTACGGCTCGCCATGGATCACAGACGATCGCAACGGCGACGGGCAAGTTGACTACGCGGTATTATTCAACGAGTACTTTGAGAAAGTCATCGAAGCGGTCGACTACGGACATGACGGCTTGATGGACGATTTCTACTATTATCACGAAGGTAATCTTGTGCGCCAGGAAATCGACACTAATCACGACGGAGCGGTAGATCTTTGGATTTACCTTGACGGCGCTTACGTAGAACGGTGGGAGCGCGATACCAATCACGACGGTAAGCCCGACCAGGTTCGCGAATACTAAACACACCGTGTACAAGACGGGAGCTATCTGATGGCTCGCAGCGATCGTACGCTCAGCGGGTTCCACGCTGTTGAAGAGTATCTCCAAACCAACGCTCAAGCGAAAGAATTGCTGGTAGCGGCCTCCAACAAACGAGTTGAAGCGCTGAGTGCTCGTGCAGTCAAGCTTGGGATCCCGGTACGGCGTGTGTCCAGGGATGAGCTCTTACGCGAGGCCGGACCGAGAACCCGTGATGTTGCCCTGGTGCTGCCGGGGCATGTCGGCGCGGGTGGCGCAGACCGAGGAGGGCGCGCGCTGCGGACAGGTTCGCTCGCAGACCTTGTCGAACAAACGCGGTCTCGCGACGATGCACTGGTTCTGTTGCTCGATGGGATCACCGATCCGCAGAACCTCGGGGCGATCCTGCGATCCGCCGAGCAGTTTGGGGCAGATGCCGTGCTGCTTCCGAAGCGGCGTACGGCCGGACTCGACAGTCGCGTAGCGCGCGCGTCCGCAGGCGCTACGGCACATCTTACGGTGATAGAGTCGCTGAATCTAGCGGAGACAGTCTCAACGCTCAAAGAACATGGGTTCTGGGTTTATGCCGCCGACGCCGGTGGTACGCCGGCTCCTTGGCTGAAGTTTGCCGGGAAAATCGGATTGGTCATGGGAAGCGAGGGCAGCGGCGTACGCCGGCTGGTGCGGGACCGCTGCGACGGCTTAGTGTCGATTCCCACTCTCGGTCGCCTCGACTCACTGAACGTATCAGTTGCGACCGGAGTTCTGCTGTACGAGCTCAGGCGCAGATACTGGGCACGCTGAGGCGTCTCTTGTGAAGCGGTCGCTACGTCTATTGTCCGAAGATCATACCGCCGATGTCGGGGCGCCACCAGGCGCCGTCAAACTTCACGTTCTTGACCGCTGAGTAGGCGGTGCCGCGCGCCTCCAAAAGCTCGTGCCCAATTCCTACCACCGTAAAGCAGCGCCCACCGTCAGTCATCACTCGTTCCCCTTCCGTCTTGGTAGCGGCATGGAAGACCACGAGTTCTTTCCGATCGTTGGTGGGAAGCTCGTCCACCACGATATTGCGGCGGTAGGCCTCCGGATAGCCAGGGCTGGCCAGAACCACCCCAAGCGCGGTCTTTTTCGATAACTCCAGCGGAAACTCAGCGAGCTTACCTTCGACCATTGCTTCGCACAGGCTGCCGAAGTCAGATTTAATCAACGGGAGCAACACCTGCGCCTCGGGGTCGCCGAAGCGCACGTTATACTCGAGCAGCTTGGGTCCCTCGTCGGTGATCATCAGTCCCAAGTACAGCACGCCGGTGAACCGGAGACCGTCGAGCTCCAGCCCGGCGATGGTCGGCTCCAGCACGCGCTGACGCACCTGTTCCATTGTTTCGGGCTTCACCCATGGTACCGGGCAGATAGCGCCCATACCACCGGTGTTCGGACCCGTATTGCCTTCGCCCGCCTTTTTGTAGTCGGCGCAGGGTGGAAGCAGGGTGTAGCTCGTGCCGTCGGTCAGTGCGAATACCGAAATCTCGTAGCCGGTGAGGCGCTCTTCTACCAAGAGCTGGTCGTCCCGCAGCGTTTCGCGCCCAAACGCTATCATCTCGTCTTTGTCTTCGGTTTCAAGCACGCCTTTCCCGGCAGCGAGACCGCTTTTCTTGATCACAACCGGATGCCGCAGCTTATTGATGTACTGCTCAAACGGTTCGGTATCGGTGAACACCACGGCTTCGGCGGTGGCAACGCCGTGGCGCTTCATAAAATCCTTGGAGACCGCTTTGCTTGCCTCCAACTGCGCCGCTGCTGCGGTGGCACCCACGGCGGAGATTCCGGCCGCGTGCAACGCGTCGACTACCCCGGCAGCGAGCGCGGTCTCCCCGCCGACGAAGACGATATCGACGGCTTCACGCCGGCAGGCGCTTATCAGCGCCTCGGTGTCAGTTTCGGAAATCTCGGGAAGATTGGTCGCGAGGTCGGCAGTGCCGGCGTTTCCGGGTGCACAAAACAGCCCCGAGATACGAAAACTGCGCGAAAACTTCCAAGTCAGCGCATGCTCTCGCGCTCCCCGCCCGAGAATCAACGCTTTCATTCGGTCTCCCCCTGTGCTAATCGATCTAGCACCTCATGGACTACTTTGGGATACCACTGATGCTCCAGCGCGTGGATGCGCTCGCGAGCCGCTTCAAGGTCAGGAGCTTCACGGCGGTCAAAAGATTGCTGCACGATGATCGGGCCGGTATCGACACCATAGTCCACGATATGAATCGTAATCCCTAGTTCAGTATCTCCGGAATCGAAACTTTTTTCAATCGCCTGCTTACCGGGATGATTCGGCAGCAATGACGGGTGAATGTTAACGATACGCTGCGGAAACCGGTCGACCAGCGCCGGAGTGAGGATTCTCATGAACCCGGCAAGCGCTATGAGGTCGCACCCCCTCCGTTCGAGCTCGGCGACTATCTCGCGTTCCACTTCGCTACGGTCGCGGCCGCGATAGCGCGCGTGAAATGTTGGTATTCCGCGTTCGCGCGCGCGCTCAGTTACCGGGGCTTCGGGCCTGTCGGTGACGAGCACTGTAACCGTATGCGGCCCTCCCGCGATGTGGTCTGCAAGCGCGGCGAAATTACTTCCGGTACCCGAGGCAAAGACTGCGAGCTTAGCCATCGACCAATTCACCAATTATGCGAATATCGATCTCGGTGGTTTCGGCGGCTTTCATGATCTGACTCTTGTGCCGAGCCGGCGCTACCACCACCATCCCTATTCCCATGTTGAACACGCGTTGCATCTCTTCATGTGCGACCGGACCACACTCCGCGATCTTCCGAAACACCGAGGGTACCGGCCAGTCCCAGCTGAAACGCGGGTGCAGATAATCCGGAAGCACGCGCTGTGTGTTGGCTTCAATCCCTCCCCCGGTAATGTGAGCTGCTGCGGTGATCAACCCATCGGCCGATAGGGCCTCTAAATGCCGGGTGTAGATGATCGTAGGCTCGAGCAGCAGGCGGCGAAACGCTTCAATCTCCTGCGGTTCACCGTTGTGTTCCAATCTGCCAAGCACCTTGCGAGCGAGGCTCAAGCCGTTGGAATGTATCCCCGACGAAGGCAGCCCGAACAGGAGATCGCCCGCTTGCATCACGGCGGTCCGCGGCAGAACCGCATCACGCTCGGCGATGCCCACGGCGAATCCGGCGATGTCAAAGGAATGGCCCAGGTACAGGTCGGGCATCTCGGCTGTCTCTCCGCCAACCAAGCGGCAACCCGCGATTTCGCAGCCGCGCACAATTCCGTGCATCAAGGGCTCGAGCACTTGTGGTTCCACACGGCCACAAGCGATATAGTCCAAGAACGCGAGCGGCTGCGCCCCGCACACAATCAAGTCATTGACGCACATCGCAACCAGGTCGATACCGAGCGTATCGTATTGCCCGAGCTGTACAGCTACAAGAAGTTTAGTACCCACACCGTCGACGGCGGAGAATAGTACCGGCTGCCGATAACCGCTGAGGTTGAGCTCAAGCCCTCCGGCAAAACCACCGAGGTCAGCCCCAACGACCGCGGGGTTGAGCCCACGAACAAAGCGTGCGAACTCCTCTCCGCGTTCGATGCCGACGCCGGCCGTTCGATAGCTCAACGGGTCTTCGTCCTTGCGATGGTGTGAACTGTTGTGATCGCTCATTACAGGTCCTGCTCGGTAGTTCCGGGCGCAGCGATATCCATGGCTCTGCGCATTTCTCGCAGGTCGCGTTCCCGGCCGACGGCGCGTTCCTCGGCTGTCAACGGGACCTCAATAGGGTAGGTGCCCGAGAAACAAGCGTAACAATACGCTCCCGGTGTGTTGAGGCAGCTTTGCATCTCCTCTATCGCGAGAAATCGTACCGAGTCGGCGTAGATGTATCGGGCGATTTCGTCCGGGCTCATTGCATTCGAAATCAGCTCTTTGCGCGTGGGAATGTCAATACCGAAAAAACACGGCCAGCGAATCTCGGGCGAGCACAGCCGCAAATGTACTTCGCGTGCGCCGGCCTCACGCACCAACCGTACCAGTAGACGCGCGGTGGTTCCGCGAACCAAGGAGTCGTCAACTAGGGCTACCCGCCGGTTGTTAATCACCTCCCGAACCGGGTGCAGCTTCATCCGTACCGCGAGGTCCCGCTCGGCGGTAGTGGGCATAATGAATGAACGGCCCGCGTAGTGATTGCGCGTAAGACCGAACTCAAGCGGGGCGCCGGACTGCTCAGCATAGCCGAGCGCGGCACTATTACCGGAGTCGGGTATCGGCACAACGATATCGACCTCTGCATCGTCAGCTGCCGCGAGTGCCTGTCCCATGCTCTTGCGGGCGGTGTGCACCGAATGCCCGAACACGTACGAATCGGGGCGAGCGAAATAGATCAGCTCGAACACACAACGCGCCTCCGGCTCGCGTTTCTGAATACGCTCACTGCGCGAGCCCAAATGATCCACAACCAAGATCTCACCCGGTTCAAGCTCCCGATAGCTCGATATCTTGAGAATATCCAAGGCACAGGTCTCGGATGCCACCACAGTTACCCCGTCCCTCTCACCCACGTACAGCGGCCGGAAGCCACTGGGGTCACGCGCCGCAACTAAGGTATCCTCGTGCGTTAACACCATGCTGTAAGCGCCTTCTACCCCAGGGAGAATCTCATGCAGCGCTTCGAGGAAGCTTGGTGCGCGTGAGCGCGAAAGCAGATGCAGCAGCAACTCGGAATCGGAGCTGGTCTGAAAGATCGAGCCTTCCGCAAACAGCCGTCTCT
>PWQX01000079.1 GCA_003556605.1 Spirochaetaceae bacterium | reverse complement strand
TGGGTTCATCAGCAACAAGAAACACAGGGTCGGCAAGCAGACACCTGATCAGGGCAAAGCGCTGAATCTCACCGCCTGAAAGGCTGTCCGGGGTTCGCTCCAGAAGTTCGCGGTCAAGCTTCATCTCCCGCATGAGCGTATCCATGCTTTTTTTCAGCTCAGCACCCGATTTGGAACCTGAGCTTAAAAAGCGGACGGCATCGTCCAGGGACCGCTTAAGACTTAAAAAGGGCGCAAAGGACAGGGCCGGGTCCTGGAACAGCTTTTGAAATCTCGGCCTCAGAGCCTTTTTATCCTCCCTGGACATGCTCTGCACGTCCCGCCCGAGCCACCTGACCCTTCCACAGTCCTGGCGACGAAGTCCAAGGGCGATATCTCCCAGAGTGGTCTTGCCCGCGCCTGACGGGCCGAACAGCCCGGTCAGAGAGCCCGGCTCGATGTTTATGCGCACATCTTTGAGCACACTTGTTTTTTTCCGGCCGAAGAGTCCCCGCGCATAGGACTTGCAGATGCCTTCAAGGCCGAGCACTTCCCGGGCAAAAGTCTCTTGTTGAAGGTTTGCAGTTTCATTCATTGTATCCGGCCGGATTTATATTCCATGAAATGAGCCCGTTTTCGGGCAGGGCATTGATCAGGGCCCTGGTGTATTCATGATTCGGACTGCTGAGCATCTTTTCCGCGGGTCCCTGTTCAATTGCCTTTCCATTAAGCATGACCGCCACCAGGCCTCCAAGCTTCCTGGCAACTGAGAAATCATGGGTAATGCACATGACTGTCTTGCCTTTTTCCGTCAGGGCGGCAAGCAGGCCGACCACTTCATCTTTAAGACCGGCATCAAGGCCCTTGGTGGGTTCATCAGCAATGACCAGCCTGGCGGGAGATGCCAGGGCCATGGCCAGCATGCTTCTCTGGGACATGCCGCCGGACAGCTGGTGCGGGTACTGCCCGGTTCTGGACAGTCCGAGCAGGTTTAAAGTCTTTGCGGCAAGTTTTTTTGACTGAAAACGGCCTTTGCCCAGGGGCCATCTGAATACCTCGGCCACCTGGGAGAGGATGCTCATGGAAGGATTAAGTGCCAGAGCGGATTCCTGAGGCATGAGGAAAATCTCTTTGGCCGCACCGTTCATAATTCCGCCATAGAAGTCGCGGCCGTTAAACTTTATTTTTCCTTCCTGCTCAAGGCCCGGAGGAAGAATTCCGGCCAGAGCTTTGGCTATCAGGGATTTGCCGCTGCCTGTTTCTCCCACCAGAGTCAGGAATCTGTTTCCCTGAAGGTCGAAGGAGACGTTTTGAACCAGAGGGGCGCGTCCGTTATATGTCTGTCTGATGCTCAGATTTTGCACTTGAAGCATGTTGAAAACCGGCATCCTTTTTTTCAAAATGTCCTGACAAAAGTATAAACCCTAAAACGGTCATAAAAATAAGTACTGATGGAAACATTGCCAGATGCGGGGCCTCCCTGAGATAGGGCAGACCAGCGGAGATCATGGCCCCCCATTCAGGCGCCGGAGGAGTGACTCCGATGCCCAGAAAACCCAGAGAAGAAAGGGCCAGAATGGCTTTGCCCACGCCCAGGGAAACCAGAGGCAGTAACGGCCTTATCACCTGGGGCAGCAGATAGCGGCGCAGAATAAACCCTGTTGTAAAACCGGTCAACACCCCGGCCTGGACATAAGGCGCTCCTGAGAGTGTCCTGGACACTGATCTGGCCAACCGGCAGTATTCTGGCCAGGTGGTAATGATCAGGGCCGCAGCCAGGACCAGCACCCCGCCCCCTGTCAGTCCCGCAAGCATAAGAGCAAGCAGTATTCCCGGAAAGGCCAGGGTGGTATCCACCAGCCTGCCGATGCCCATATCCACAATCCCCCTGATGTAACCGGCGATCATGCCCAGCAGCGCTCCAAGGGAAGCCGAGCAGAGGGCGATGAGCAGCGCGGAGCCCATTGAAATATAAGTTCCATGAGCAATCCTGGCCAGGAGACAGCGGCCAAGGTGATCAGTTCCCAGGGGATGTTCCAGAGAAGGAGAACTCAGTCTGTGCATGAGGTTCTGGCTCAGGGGATCAAGCCCCGGGGCCAGGGAGATCAGCCCCGCGGCAAGAGGCACGAGCAGCAGAAGCAGGCCCGCAACTTTACTGGAAAATATCCGCCTGCTGATTTCCGGCGGGGTCGTGACCTGCAATTTCCTGCGCGAACTGAACATCTTATCCGTCCTGGTATCCGGAAGCTGGATTCAGCCACAGGAGTACAAGATCCACTGCGGCGTTAATGCTCACATAGATGAGGCCGATGGCCAGGGCCGCACCCTGGATGACCGGTATATCCCTGGCCAGGATTGATTCCAGCAGAAGATGACCAATTCCGGGCCAGGCGAAAATATTTTCTACAATGATCACCCCGTCCAGCAGAAAGGCGAACTGCAGTCCGAGAAAAGTCAGGATCGGAGCCGCGGCATTTGGCATTCCATGGCGCAGGAGAACCTGGTATTTGGGCAGGCCTTTGGTTTTTGCAAACAGGTAGAAAGGTGCCTCCCTGACCATGTTTATTGAGGAGGAGATGAGCCTGTTGCTCAGGGCAAAAAGCCCCAGGCCCAGAGTCAGGGCCGGAAGAACGATATGCGCGGCCTGAGAAAAGCCGGCCACCGGAAAAATGGACAGGTGCACGGCAAAGATCAGAATAAGAACGATGGCCAGAATGTAGGCCGGTATGGAAGCCAGCATGGAAGAAACAGCCTGCAGGGCCAGATTCAGTTTCGAGCCGGGACGCAGCCCCGAGGCTATGCCCAGGGGCAGGGCCAGGACCAGAGAAAAGGCCATGGCCGTCAGGGCAAGCTTCAGTGTATATTGAAAATGATAGCCCAGTACCGCGCTTACTTCCCGGCCGCTGACCAGGGATCTGCCCAGGTCCAAAGTTGCTGTACGTCCCAGCCAGACAGCGAACTGGTAAGCCCCGGATCTGTCCAGCCCTTCACTTTCCTGGATGGAGAGGACTATTTCCGGAGTGACCATATCCGGATCATATCGGGCAAGGGCGATCTGGGTGGCTATGTCCCCGGGACCGAACCAGGTCACGGCAAAGGTCAGGGTGGCCACGACCAGGATAACCGCGGCTGCCTGAGTGATGCGGTTGATCAGTGCCGGAATCACCGGGTGAAAAACACTCCTTCGGCATAGGATCTGAGTTCAAAGGGATCCTGCTCAAAACCGCCGATCTGCGTGGATACGGCCACGTGATTGTCGTACCAGGCCACCGGGATGACCGGCATTTCCTCGTTCAGAACCCTGACTATTTCAAGGCCCATCTCATTTCGGGCATGATCGTCGAAAGTGTGCATATATTGCTGCAGCAGAAGATTCAATTTGTCCGAATTCCAGTTCATGGCTCCCCAGCCTCCTCTTTCTTCAGCCGGGCCGAAGTCGGTCATTATCGTGGCCACGGCATCCGGGATCTGTCCGAAGTTTCTGGCCAGCAGGGCCGATTCCAGAGTATTGTTACTATGCCGGTCAGGTATCATGCCTGCTTCAGCTACAGTAATTTTCGCCTCAATGCCTACATCCCTTAGCTGGGCCTGGACGGCTTCGGCGATTACGGGCAGGGCTGGTCTGGCCGCGTAGGTGAATATTTCAAAGGAAAAGCGCTTTCCATCTCTTTCCAGGATCCCGTCTCTGCCTTTATTCCATCCAAATTCATTCAAAATTTTTTCTGCCTGTTCAGGATCGTGCCTGAAATGCTCAAAGCCGTCCAGATTCCGGTCATGCCAGGCGGATGCGGGGGGCAGCAGTTGAGTGGCGGCGGTGTCCACGTTGTTTAGAAGGGCCGCGGCAATGCCTTGCCTGTCAATGGCCATGGACAGGGCTCTGCGGATGTTTTCATCCTCAAACAATGGAAGGGCGGTGTTCAGCTTGATTAGCCGCACCCGGGGGAGGGCCGCGCTGTGGATTTCAACACGCGGATGATCTGCCAGCCTGGAAGCGGCCTGCGGTGAAACAGTAACCACTATGTGGGCTTCTCCGGATTCAGCCATGAGCGCTCTGGTCTCAGGGTTGGCCACAGCCAGGTATACGGTGCTCTGAATCAGAGCCTTATCGCCCCAGTAGTCTTCAAAGGCTTCAAATTCAAAATGAGTAAAACCCCTCCTGCTGGAAAATTTATACATGCCTGTACCGGCAACCTGCTCGAATCCGTTGTCATAGATGGCCGGAGCGCCTATGGCCGCGGAGTAGTGGGCAAGAAAAGAGGGCAGGGCTGAAAAAGGGCTCTGGGTCTTGATGAGCAGAGTATTTTCCTTGCCTGCTTTTATCCACTCTATCCCCACTCCCTGGAAGGCTCCCTGTTCCAGAGCATGGTTCAGGGCAGTGGATGCTGCTTCTGGAGTAAACACTGAACCGTCGTGAAAAGAAACGTTTTCGCGAAGAAAAAATGTCCATTCAAGTCCGTCCTCAGAAATTTCCCATTTTTCAGCCAGTCCGGGCTCAATGCCGCCCCGGCGATCGGAATTAACCAGAGTTTCCAGACAGCCCATCCTGGTGAACACGAAGCCGGAGCTGACCGGGTCAAGAGAAGCAGCTTTCCAGGGTGAAACAACCACCAGCTGACCTGATTCCCGGGCATAAGCGGTATTTTGAACTTTTACCCCACAGATGAGCACAAAAAAAACAGCCAGAAAGACAAACAGAAATTTTTTACGCATTGCATACCCCTTTGACTAATTAATTTTTGGAGAGCGTTTGCCCGCCTGTCTGTTCAGATTCAGGGCCGGCGCAGAGCATGGTCATGGAAAGAATCAAATACTTATTTTATTTTAATGCTCATATCAAGATATTTTTTTGGAAAAAGTAACACGACAGCGACAAGTCTTATCCACCATTTACGAGCATAATTTAAGTTTCAGAAATACTTATGGGATGGATTGTTTCTCAAGACTGATCTTGTTGCTGGACAAGCTAAAGGTGGCGGCTGACCACGCAGAAGCAGTTCCTGAATATTCAGGAAACAGGCCGTGTGGGCGAAAAAAATTGAGGCCGGACTTACCTGAAGACCGGCACGAAGGTGCAGTTCCATCTTCCAGGATGCGAAATTTAGTCAGGAACCGAAAAAGCATGTCATTTTTCATGGGACAGTCAGGATTCGGATTCCACAGGCAATCCCTGAGGGTTGAAATTCCGCATGAGTGACACATGATCACCGGTATGTTTTCCGATCTGGCCGCTTCAAAAGCACTTTTGCGCGCTTTATGAGAAATCTTGTTCGTAAAGATGATCATCAGGTCAATGTTACCCAGGCGGTCA
>PWQX01000129.1 GCA_003556605.1 Spirochaetaceae bacterium | reverse complement strand
TGGGCAAGAAATGACGGACACTGCATAAAGAACACCGAGAACGCCGAGAGCACCGCATCACGCACCTCGTAGACGGTGTTCTTGCCGGTCCGCACGTCGGGAAAGGCCTCAATCGAGTCTTCAAGGAACTGTAACAGCCGCTCGAAGCTGTACCCGTCCCCTCCCATGTCGACCGGTATAGCATATCCCTAGCATAATGTCTAGATAGAGTTATTGGAGTTTGGAATTGCCTCCAGACCGTTAAATTTCGAATTGCTGGCGCGCGAGCGCGCGAGCTCTGCTCGCCGGGTGCCCTCTGTCAGGATAGCCGCAGCGCAGCCGTTAGAAAGGGCGCCGCGGTGGCGAATCTCAGTGCACCGGGTGCCGTATTCGCTCAGCGGGGTGCGGCGCAGTCCCGGTGCTTGGTGGCTTTCACGGCGCCCCTTTAGGCGACGTTGAGCACCTCGCTCATGACCTTCACCAGTTGATCTTTCGGCAAGGCTCCGGCGGCCATCTGGGGCTTGTCGTCCACCGGAATGAACAGAATCGAGGGGATGCTCTGGATGCCGAACGCCCCGGCGAGCTGCTGCTCCTTGTCGGTGTCAACCTTATAGATGTGAATCCTGTCTTTGTACTCCTCCGAAAGCTCCTCGAGGATCGGCGCAACCATCTTGCAGGGGCCGCACCAGTCGGCGTAGAAATCGATGATGGCGGGCTTGTCCCCCTTGTAGTTCCACTCGGTTTCGTTCTCGAAATCGAAGACCTTATCAAGGAAATCCTGCTTCGTCAGTTTTTCAGTCATACTATTATCCTCCAACTGTTACCATAAACTAATTACTACATATTGAAATTAATATACTAGACGTGCAATGTCAAGCTCTTTTTCGCGGGCTATACTAGGGTGGGAAGTCCGAAGGCCGGGCGAGCGTAAAGTAGTGCACCGAAGCGGCCGGCGGCGCCAGGCGCCCCCTTGTGAGGTGCTACTTGGAAGTCATAACCCACACGCCGTCCCACTCCGCAGGCGGGTCAGCCAGAAGCGCTCGGCAGCGTTCGGCGTATCTGGCCGCCGGCGCGTCCTGCTCGGCGATTCGCCGGAACACATCGTGCGCCCGCTCAAACTCGCCGGCGTAGTACAGCTGCAGCGCCTCAGCAAACACTGTTAGTGTGCCGCGGCGCTGCTCGGCCTCGGTTTGTGTCAGCGGCTCGTACACGGTCACCGGCTCACCGCGCCCAACGACCGCGACCCGTGAAAGCTCGCGCAGCGGAATGCCTGCGCCGAGAGCGCGAGCGGTGTCGGCTGAGATCATGGTATAGGTGCCGAACTGCTTGTTAATGCCCTCGAGGCGGGCGGCTAGGTTCACCGCGTCGCCGAGCATAGTGTAGTCGAAGCGCGTACGTGAGCCCATGTTGCCGACAACCGCCGCGCCGGTGTTGAGACCGATGCGCATGCGTAGGTGCTTGCCGACACGCCGCTGGAACTGCGGGCGCAGCGCGGCAAGTGTGGTCTGGCACTGCAGGGCCGCTCGTACTGCGCGCTCGGCGTGGTCTTCGAAACTGAGCGGAGCGTTCCAAAACGCTATGATCGCGTCACCTTCGTATTTGTCGATCGTGCCGCCTTGCTCTTGAATAATATCGGTCATCGCCGAGAGGTACTCGTTCAAGAGCGCGGTAAGGTCCTCCGGTGACAGGCCCTCGGAGAGGCTTGTGAAGCCCTCGAGATCCGAGAAAAAGATGGATAGCTCGCGCCGCTCGCCGCCGAGCTTCAGGCGCTCGGGTTCATTGATGAGATTTTCAATTACGTTTGGGCTGAGATACTGGCTGAACGCGTTCTTGATGAAGCGCCGCTGCCGGCCCTCAGTCGCGTAGTTGGCGACGCCGGCGCTTGCCAGAGCCGCGGCAGCTGCCCCGAGCGGCGGGACTAACGGGAGCCACCATCCGGCGGCGTAGGCGCCAAGCGCGAGCGCAGCCGGTAGCGGCAAGACCAGCGCGTAGGCGGCCACAGTGAGCTGAGTATTCCCCGCGAAGCTCACCGCGAAGGCTGCAAGCAACGCGAACATTACGATAACGAGGCCGTCGAGCGCGCGCGGGGTTACGCGCATGAAGGAGGCTGTGAGGAGGTTCTCGAGGAAGGTCGCGTGGATCTCGACTCCGGGTGTGTTAGCGGCAAGCGGCGAGGGACGGAGGTCGAACAAGCCCGGCGCCGAAAACCCGAACAGTATGTAGCGGTCTTGCAACTCTTGAGGGTCTATGACCGGATCCATCCCGGCCTGTAGTTGCAGCTCGCTCTGCAGAATCGCAGCTGCGCTGAACGCCGGCCTGTCATGGCTGCCGCCCTTGAAGCGCAGCAGCGCACGCCCTTGGGCGTCAAGCGGTATTGTGCGGCCGTCAAACTCCAAGGTCCGCAATGCGACCTCCGCCTCGACCGTGGGGTGTTCATTCGCGCGCGCCGGCATTGCCGCAAAGTAGGCGGCGAGGCCGAGCGCGGGGATAGGCTCACCATCAAACCGGGCGACCGGTTCTATCCTGCGGTACACGCCGTCGGAGTCGGCCGGCGCGTTGACGTTTCCGAGCCAGAGGCTTACCGCGCCGACCTCCTCAATGGGATACTGCGCACGAGGAAACTCCGGGAGGCTGTGCGAGGTGCCCGCGAGAGCAAGGCGCGCGCGTCCGGCGCGGTCGAAGGGCAAGGCCTCGGCGCCGCTCTCGCGCGAGAGCAGCAGCGCGCCGGCGAATCGCTCGAAGTCGGCGATCTGGGCGCCGAAGCTTTCGTCGTCAAACACCCCGTATCCCGACGAATCGAGGTACAGAACATCGAACGCGACACTGCGCGCGTCGGCGCGCTGCAGGAACGCCAGCATGTAGGCGTACAGCTCGCGCGGCCAGGGCCAGCTTATGCCCTGTTCGTCTTGCGCCCAGTCAAGACTCGCCTGGTCGAGGAGAATGAGCGCAACCTCTTCGCTGGGTTCGTCCCGCGGCGCAATCAGGCGTGCCCGCCAATCGTAGCTTTGCTGTTCGAGGCGCTCGAAACCGCCGAACACCCACAGCATGAGCACGGCGACCGCAGTCGCAGCACTCACTGCGGTGGCGCGTATCAGCCGGTTGCGGCGTTCACGGGGCGAGCCGGTCATACGCTCACAACCGCCCTAACGCCGCAGTATAGCGCTCTTGCCTGGTCTCGGTAGCGCGTGCGGTGTGCCGGTACCCCTCGAGCTCGGAGCGGATGTCTCGGATTCGGGTGCTCGGTGCCGGGTGCGTTGCTGCGAAATCTAGACCCTGGGGATCAAGCTGCCGGTCCATTTCCTCTAGCACCGCAATCAGTGCGTTGGGATCGTAGCCGGCGCGGCGCAGAATGCGTATCGCCGCTTGGTCGGCCTCGCGCTCGGCTCCGCGTGAGTAGCCGGAGTTGATAAGCGTTTGAGTGATGTCGTCGATTGAGCCTTCAAAGGTGGTCGTCAATTCCGCGAGCTCTTCGCTTGTAGCGAATTGCGTGCCGGTGATTGCTACACTCGTAAGCGCCGCGGTGATTCGTGAGGTACGAATCGCCTGCAGGCCGTGCCGGTACTCAACGTGTCCGATCTCGTGCGCGAGAATCGCGGCGACCCCGTCCTCGCTGTCGGCAAGATTCAGCAACCCGCGTGTGACGAACACAATTCCGCTGGGCGTTGCGAAGGCGTTGATCTCACTGGAGTCTAGGATCTGAAAGCGGTAGCCGCCGAATAGCTCCGGGCGATGCGAAAACAGGGCCAAGGTTTGACCGAGCGTATTGATATAATGGTTGGCGTCCTGATCATCGTAGGGTTCATAGCGATCGAGAATCACCGCGCCGACCGACCGGCCGATGTAGTACTCCTGCTCGGGAGTGATGTCCTCGGCGCTGCGCTCAACCGCTTGCGCGCTGCGGCGGACCGACTCGGCCTGCTGCTCGGTAATGGTCCCGGTACGAGTCGCGACGTCGGCGCCGAAATCGGCAACGTCCCCCAGCCCGGCGCAGGCGGCAACAAGGGCCGCGATAAGAGGTGTAGTGATTACAATACGAAATAGCGTGCGCATCACTGACCTCCGTCGGGATCGTTGAGCTCGCCGGTTTGGATGAACGCAGCGAGTTTCTCAACGGGTACCTCATACTCTTCTATGCGGTCTACATAACTGAAGTCCAGGCCCTGCTCAGCGCGATAGCGCGCCTCCACTTCTTCGTTGAAGCCACGTCCGGCGAGCGCGACCTCGGTGTCGGTCGCCGAACGTTCAACGTCCCGGGTTCCCGGGTCTAGTATAATTCGCTTTGTAGTGAGCGCTGAGTTGTGGACCCAGCCTTCCGAGCCGGTGGCGGTGAAGCGGCCCTGGGTCCAGTCTTGCCTAGTGCCGAGCACGTCTATCCTGTCGCCGTAGCTCAAGGTCGTTACCGGCGCTCCCAGGAATCCGGGGCGGTCGCGCATTGGGGTCTGTTTTACCTCGACGCTGCGCTGTTCACCTGAGCTGAGCAACACCGACAGCACAACGAGGAACAGCCCGAACGAAAACACCAACCTTTTACGCATGATCCCTCCTCCTCGTCAATACCAGTATAGTATCGCAGATCTAGCGGTTCTGTCCTCGCTTTTGCGCAACGATCGTGCTTTGATGGCAAAACGATGGTCAGACGATCGTCACGCTCGCGTTTTACCACCCGCAAAACCTGTGTTATCATTCGCGCACGGGGAGTCCCGGAAGCTGCCGGCGGCAGCATTCCTCGAAAAAGGTAGCCGAACCGGTGAAATTTTTACTGGCGCGTACTCGGAACCTGTGGTAGACTGAGGGTGAATTTCGGAACGTTTGTCATAATGCCAATGACATTTGTTCTTCTGCTGCCTGTTGACTGCAAACATTGCCGGGATTCATGGCTATCTCAATTCTATTAGTAGAAGGAAGGGCATATGGCGAGTACCGATAAGCCCGCCGCGCGTGTTGATGTCGCGATTATCGGCGCGGGATTGAGCGGCTCCTGTATCGCGCGTCAGCTTTCAGCTTACGAGATCGATACGGTTCTGCTTGAAAAGGAGTGTGATGTCTCGATGGGGGTCTCAAGGGCCAACTCCGGGATCGTTCACGGCGGGTTCCACCACAATCTGAAGTATCTCAAGAGTAAGCTCGAGATTCGCGGCAATCTGATGTACGACCGGCTACAGCGCGAGCTTGATTTTCCGTTCAAGCGCTGCGGTATTCTTGTTGTCGCGTTGAACGAGGAGGAGATGAAGCACATCGATCATCTCTATACCCAGGGTCTGGAAAACGGGGCTATCGGGATCGAGATGTGCTCGCGTGAGCGCATGTTCGAGCTGGAGCCGAAGCTGAACTCAGATTGCGTAGGCGGCTTGCACGCCCCCGGCGGAGGCGTGCTCGAGCCGTATCGGTTTGTGTTCTCGGTGATCGAGTCGGCCCAGAAAAACGGCGTTGAGGTTCTGACCAACTTCGCCGTTGAGCGCGCGGAACGATCGAACGGGCATTATCGTATTCACGCCGCCGACGGGCGTACCGTTGAAGCGCGTTACGTAGTGAATGCCGCCGGGTTGTTTGCCGACAGTGTTTCACGGATCTTCGGCGCCGAAGAGTTCAAGGTTACCCCGCGCAAGGGAGAATACTACTTGCTCGACCGGGCGACAGAGGCGGGGCCCCAGCGCGTCCTGTTCCCCGTCCCCACCAAAGTCTCCAAGGGCATGCTTGTTATCCCGACGGTTGAGGGCACGGTGCTGATTGGGCCCACTGCCGAGGAGATCGAAGATAAAGAGGACCTCTCGACCAATGCGGAGCAACTGGGACAGATCCTCGATCAGGCGCGCAAGATGGTGCCGAAAGTCTCACAGACCGACGTGATAACCGCATTCTCCGGGCTGCGCCCGGCGGTCGGGGACGGCGACTTCTATATCGATATCTCGAAGAAAGCGCCGAACTTCATTCAGGTTGCCGGTATTCAGTCTCCCGGACTTACCGCCGCACCCGCGATCGGCGAGTACGTCAAGGACCTATTGAAGAAGGCGGGCTGCAAGTTGTCGGAGAAAGCCGATTGGGATCCTTTCATTTCGAAACTGCCGCGTATCCGCGACCTCAGCCCCTACGAAGCCGACGAACTGGTTAGCGATAATCCGGGCTATGCAAACGTCGTTTGCCGATGCGAAAAAATCTCGGAAGCCGAGATCGTAGAGGCGATTCGGCGTGGCCATACCACGCTCGACGTGGTGAAGTACTTCACCCGCGCCGGCATGGGGCGGTGTCAGGCCGGCTTCTGCAGCTACAAGGTTTTCAAGCTGCTGATGCGCGAGACCGGGATGTCATACAAGGATATTCGGAAGCGCGGCGCCGGTACTGAGGTACTGCAGGATGCGCTGTAAGGTGATACGGGAGACAAGAAGAGAATGAAAGAACTACATTATGACGTTTTGATAATAGGCGCCGGCGCCGGCGGTTTGGCGGCCGCGGTTGAGGTTTCGAAGCACGACACCTCGTGCGCGCTTGTGGAACGCGAGAGTCACCTCGGCGGAATCCTGGTTCAGTGCATTCACAACGGTTTCGGCCTCGAAGAGTTCAAAGAGGAGCTCACTGGTCCTGAGTTCGCCGACCGCCAGGTACAACAAGTGCTCGCTTCAAATGTAGACGTGTACACCGACACAACGGTCACACAACTCGACGCGGACGGTGATCTAAAGGAAGCGTACTGCTTTTCGCCGGCCTACGGCGTACTCAAGATCACGGCACACGCGGTGATCTTGGCGATGGGATGTCGCGAGCGTAACCGCGGCAACATTCGTACCCCGGGAACACGACCGGCAGGTGTGTACACTGCCGGTCTGGCACAGCGGCTGGTGAACATAGAAGGCTACATCCCCGGCAAAGATGTCGTGATCGTAGGCTCCGGGGACATCGGACTGATTATGGCGCGGCGCATGACCTGGGTCGGAGCCAAAGTCCATGCCGTGATCGAGATCCAGCCATACCCGTCCGGGCTTACGCGCAACATTGTGCAGTGTCTCAACGACTTCGATATACCACTGTACCTCTCGCACGTTGTGTCTCGTATTGAAGGCAAAGACCGGATTGAAAAGGTGCGGGTGTGTCCCTTGGCGAACGGTATTCCGGATGAAGACAACAGCTTCGATATTCCTTGCGACACTTTGCTGCTGTCGGTTGGCCTCGTGCCTGAGAACGAGCTCTCGAAAGAAGCCGGAGTACAAATCAACCCGCAGACCAACGGCGCGTTGGTGGACGCTACCATGATGACTTCGGTCGACGGTGTGTTTTCGTGCGGAAATGTGCTGCATGTGCACGACCTCGCCGACTGGGTTGCTGAAGAGGCGCGGCGCACCGGCCGCTACGCAGTGGCGTACCTGCGAGACGAGCGCCCGAAACGGCAGATCCGTATCAAGGCCGGCGCCAATGTGCGCTACATCAACCCTACGATGCTCGACCCCGACAACCCGGACAAGCTGTACTTTCGAAGCTTGATTGTGAAGAACCAGGCTAAGCTACATCTCAAGCTCGACCACAATCCGGTGAAAGAGGTCAAGATCAGTCATGTGCAGCCGTCGGAGATGCTCCACGTTAAGGTCAAGCCTAAGGACGTAGCATCGTGGAACATCATGAAAGATTCGGTGTTGGAGGTGAGTGTCGAATGAGCCGGCAAGAACCCATTCAAGAGATGATTTGCATAAGCTGTCCTCTCGGCTGTCATCTCAGTCTCTATAAGAACGATAAAGATGAACTTTCGGTGACTGGTAATAAGTGCGCGCGCGGGATAGTGTACGCTGAGGAAGAGTTCTACGCGCCGAAGCGCATCGTTACCTGCACCTGCAGAGCCGAGTCGAGAATACTTCCGCGCTTGCCGGTTCGCACGAACGCTTCATTGCCGAAAGAGCACATCAACGATCTGATCAAAGCCGCCTACGCGATGACCGTGAAGCCGCCGGTTGCGTGCGGGCAGGTGCTGATTGAGGACTTCAAGGGTACCGGGGTGAACTTGATTGCTTCAATGAGCCTCGGCGACGGTCACTGAGAAGCCGCGAGCTACCGAGCTCGCGGGAAGCCTCCTCCTCGCCTTGAAGCTGAGATAAGGAGAATAAAGGAGCCGAGACCCGTGGAGCTTCCTCTACGGATCTCGGCTGCGTTTACAGCAGGCTGCGCAAGGCCACAGCATTGAGAGGACGCGTCTCAGTGCTCGCGCCCGTCGTGGTCGTGGTCGTCGTGCACGTGGCCGTGATCGAGCTCTTCCCCGGTGGCTTCGCGTACGTTTTCGATTGAAACCTCGAAGTGCAGCTCTTGCCCGGCGAGCGGATGGTTAGCGTCGAGAGTTACCTCTTGCTCGGCGATCTCGGCAACCGTGAGGATCTGCACGCCGCCGTCGGCCGTTTGTGCCTGAACTTGGCCGCCCACCTCAAGCTGCTCAGGCTCGGGGAAGCGGTCCTTGGGTACGTTCACGATGAGCTCGTCGTTGTATTCACCGTATGCCTCTTCAGGTGCCAAACTCACCGAGATGCTCTCGCCCTGCTCACATCCTTCAAGTGCTTGTTCTAACCCGGGAATAATCGCGCCGACTCCTTGAATGAACGCGAGCGGCTCCCGTCCTTCCGAGCTGTCGAGTACTTGTCCTTCTTCATCGGTAAGCGTGTAGTTAATGCTGACCACACGATCTTTCGCTACTGTCATAAAAAACACTCCTTAATTTCCACCCTAACGCACCTGTATTCAAGTATCAAGGTCCTGTGCAGAGCTTACGCGGCATCCGCATCGCCGGCCGGAGCGTACGGAAACACAAAACCACGGAAGAGTATGCGTTTGACCCGGCGCCGTCTTGACATCGACTCGGCGATGCGGGATTCTCATTATTGCCACGCATAACCGACGTGACAGGGCGGATTGCGTTGGAACGGGAGGAGTCGTGCACGCAATTATCGGGTTTTATAGTCGAACCGGCTCGAGCGAGGCGCTGGCTCAGGCGGTATCGCGCGAGTTTGAGCTGCTGGGCGTTTCCACGGAACCGCTCGCGGTTGAGCCGCGCGGCCGTTTGGGTGCAGTACGCGGCGCGTTCTTGGCCCTATTTCGCCTTGGCGTGCCGCTCGCGGAGGAATATGAGCTCGGGGACGCCGATTTGGTGGTGTTGGTGGGCCCGGTGTGGGCTGGAAACATATCGCCGCCGATGCGCCAGTTGATAACGCAGCTGCCCCCGCTGCAGGGCCGGCGGGTGGTGGTCTTGCTGGTTGGTACGCGTCGCTACGAGCGACTGGCCAAGACTGTCGCCGACGAACTGCGCGTACTGGGTGCAGACTGGGTGAGCTCCCGCGGCCTGCGATCGGCTGAGGTACGAGACCCGGACAAGCTCAGCAGCGTAGTCAACGCGATTGCGCGAGAGGTGGTGCGCTGAGGCATGCCGCGCGCCGCACTTGAGTATGCCGAACGTCCTGCGGCACCGTCGGGTGTTCCGCCCGGTGACAGACCGCGGCACGGGGAGCCCTTCTCTGCTCCCGCAATCGTGCTGCTGCACGGTTTTGGAGCCAACGCCGAGGATCTCTACCCCTTAGCTGATACGCTGGACCCGAAACAGCGCTGTCGGTGGATACTTCCGAATGCCCCGTACGCGATCACGATGTTTGGACCGCGCAGCCGCGCGTGGTTCCCACGAAGTGAAGCCGAGCTCGAGGCGGCGGCGACGGGGGTGTACTTTCAGAATCTGCGCCGGCGCGATCCTGTTGCACTGCGTGCGGCCGGCGACGAGGTGGCCGGGTTGTGCCGCAGCCTCGAGCTTCCGGCGGATCGCACCGTGCTCGGCGGTTTCAGTCAGGGGTCAATGGTGGCTATTGAAGCGGCTTTGCGCGACGGGTTTCGGCCGGCCGCGCTCGCGGTGTTCTCAGGTGCATTGATCGCAGAGAACCGGTGGGGTGAGCGGATGCCGGCGGCCTTGGCCGGAGTCCCGGTCCTGCAGTCCCACGGCACCCTCGACCCGATTCTGCCGTTCGCCGACGCGGTTGCGCTTTCGGAACTGCTCCAGCGCAGTGGAACTCTGCTTGACTTCCACCACTTCGAGGGCGGGCACACGATTCCGCCTGAGATCGCGCAACTGCTCATGCCGCTCGCCGCATCGGCGAGCTCGAGCTGATCGCCGGGCCTTGTCCCGAAAGGCGGCAGCCGCCTGCCCCGGCTAGGGGCAAGCAACTGCCTTGCTTGTTCGGGCTACGATAGCGGGTTGTGGTTTTACACCCGCGCAAAGCGCGCGGGTGGTGAACTATCCGGTCGTGCCGCCGCCGCTGTCACCGCTGCCTCCATTGCCGGCCTCTTTGATTAGCCGCGCCACGCGCTTGATTGCGTCGTCGATTTGCGGCTTGAATAGATAGCCGATTACGATGCCAAGCAGAAGCCAAAAAATCATTAGGTCGCCTCCTTGCTGCCTGTGTCCTTAGCTCCTCCCGAAGACCCGCTGCCGCTCTTAGAGGTGTCTTTCTCGATCTTGATCTTCACACTCGGCTGTCCGGTAGCTTCCTCGCGGGGCGGAATAATGACACGGAGAATACCGTTCTTGTACGTGGCGCGGGTGCGTTCGCGGTCGAACTTATCTTCGGGTACGTAGTAGCGTTGCCCGCTGACGTCCTTATACTTCAGACGCTTCTTGAAGTATTTCACCTCTTCACTCGGTTGCAGCCGTTCAGCACCCTCCACGGTGAGAAATAGGTAATCACCTTTGAACTCCAGCGAGATGTCGTCCTCGGCGAAACCGGCAAGTGCAAACTCAAAGGTAAGCGTCTTGTCGGCCTTCATATAGATGTTGCTCGGTGGAAACGAGTAGGCGGGATAGAAATCACGGATGTCGCCGAGATTCAGTCCCTTGCCGCTCGGGCTGTACTCCATTCTGCTCTTCAGCTGCGAGCGAAAGTCTTCAGCCGCTTCAAAGATCTCGTCCATTATGCGACCGATGTCGAGAAACTCATGCGTCTTCATTGCGCACCTCTCTGGGTGACGGCCGTTTGCGTGCCGTCAAGTTTTTCGGCTCCTCGTACGAGGCAGCCGCTTCACGCCGACCCTACGGTCCAACGTTGCGGGACCACACGGGCTCCCACAACCATGATACTGATCTAACGGGTTCTCGGCCAGTAAAAACTCGGCGGGTTATGTATTTCCGGGGCTTCTGGTAGAATCTGCAACCATTAAGAGGAGTGTGCGGTGGGCTTACGTGTGCTGTATCTCGGCGAGATTGTTGGGAAGGCTGGAGTATACTGTGTGAAAACGGCGTTGGCCGGGCTGCGGTCTGAGCGGAACATCGACGCGGTCGTGGCCAACGCTGATGGTGCAACCGGCGGGTTTGGTCTCGGGAAGAATCACTCGATCTATTTACGCAAGCTGGGGATCGATGTGCTTACCGGGGGCGACCAGATCTACTACAAGCGTGATATGGTGACGCATATCGAGAGCGCGCCCTATATTCTTCGGCCGGCCAACTATCCGCCGGGGACTCCGGGCCGCGGGTGGCGGTATTACAGTTTCGGTGAGCGCAAGCTTGCGGTAATCAGCCTGCTCGGGCAGTCGGGCTTCGACCGCGTCCATCTCAGCAACCCGTTCACGTACTTGCCTGAGATCGTGTCGCGGGTCAAGAGCGAGGCCGCCACCATCCTGCTCGATTTCCATGCCGCCACCACCGCTGAGAAGTACACGATGTTCTTTCACGCTGCCGGCACGGTTTCGGCGATCTGCGGAAGCGGACAGCGCGTGATGACCGCCGACGCTGCGATTATGGAGGGCGGCACCGCGGTGATTTGTGATGCCGGGCGCACCGGCAGCCGGCAGAGCGTAGCCGGGCTCGAGCCTGATGGTGAAATCCGGCAATTCATAAGCGCGATTCCGGAACGCTCCGGGGAGGCCTGGCTGGCGCTGGAGCTGCAGGGTGTGATCGTGGATTTCGGCGACGACGGCCGTGCCACCGCGATCGAACCGGTACGCGTTACCTGCCCCGACCCGCCCCCCTCGGAGCGTGGCAATTGAGTACGCCCGGGCAGTGCCCGCGAGCGCTATGAGAAAAAGGGGACTAGTTCTGCTTGAGTGACTCTGATGACAGTCGCGGCCGGCTGTAGCCGAACACGCGGCAGAAGCCGTCTATCAGCGCGCTTTTTGCTTCCGTGAGGTCCTGCGGCCGGCCGAGCAGGCGCTCGAGCGATGTCAGACCGCCGGACGTAATGCCGCACGGCACGATCCAGGCGTAGTGCTCGAGGTTCGGGTTCACGTTGAAGGCAAAGCCGTGCAAGGTGGTCTTGTTCTTGATCGCGATGCCGACCGCGGTAATCTTGTCATGGCCCACCCAGACGCCGCGGTGATTGTCGTCGCGCTCGGCGGTGATTCCGTAGGCATCACGGAGCACGTTTATGAAAACCTGCTCAAGGTCGGTTACGAAACGCTTGATGCTGCGAGCGCGCTCTTGCAGGTTGATGATGACGTACCCGACAATCTGGCCCGGGCCATGGTAGGTCGCCTCGCCGCCGCGCTCTATGCGATGAATCTCCACGCCGGCGTCGGCGAGTTTCCGCTGCGAAGCTACGATATGGTGCGCCGGGGCGCTTTTGCCCATCGTGATTACCGGAGGGTGCTCAAGCAGCAGCAATTGATCCGGAATGAGTCCCGCGCTGCGCTCTCGATTGAGCCGCCGTTGCAGCTCGAGCGCTTCGGTGTACCCAATGCGTCCAAGCTCTCGTACCACGAGCTGATTGGTAGAGCTGCGTTTGTTTTCCATATTCGTTATCGATACCCCTTAGCGATACTCTTTGGCAAGCCGTGACAACTGTGCGGCCATCTCGTCGAGCCCGAACTGGTGTCGAATAAAGCCGTGGTCTTGGGCGGCCTTCGGCATACCGTACACCACACTTGACCGCATGTCCTGCGCTATCGTGAGACCGCCGCGGCGATAGATTTCGCCGATCTGCGCGGCTCCGTCTTTGCCCATTCCGGTCATGATGACCGCCATGGCGTGATTTCCGAAGGCCTGTGCCACCGACTGGAATAAGACGTCGACCGAGGGACGATGACCGTTGCACGGCGGCCCATCGGCGACACGAACCACGTTCGCCAGCCGGCGGCGTTCAACCAGCGTGTGATAATTGCCCGGCGCAATCAGCACCCGAGCCGGCTTCAGCACGTCGCCGTCCACCGCCTCCCGTACTTCTAGCCGACAGATACGGTCGAGACTCTTGGCAAACTCTGCAGTAAACCCGGCCGGCATGTGTTGCACGATTACGATCGGCAGCGCGATCTCGCAGTCGATGTCGGCGAGGATTTTGCGCAGCGCATTCGGCCCGCCGGTCGAGACCCCGATTGCGATCAGCTCAAGCGTGCCCGGCGCCGCTTCCGGGATAATCGGTTCGCTGGTTATGGGGGGTGCGTCTGTCGCGCTCAACTGCCCGGCGCCCGGCCCGGTTTCGGGCAGGTCCGCTGTTTGCCCGCGCGTCCGGCGATACTCGCCGCCGTAGGCACGCACCTGTGCAATCAGCTGGGTGCCGACCGACTGCACATCTGCCGAGACCGTGCCCGAAGGCTTGAGGATGAAGTCGCTTGCTCCGAGGTTCAACGCTTCCATCGTGATCTCGGCGCCCTTGGTGACCACAGAGGACAGCACGATCACCGGGACCCCGATGCGGCGCTTGCGTCGCTCAGCGAGGAACTCGACACCGTTCATCTCCGGCATCTCAATGTCGAGCACAATGCAGTCCGGCTGTAAACGCTCGATCTTAGGCAGCGCGAACTTCCCGTTCAGTGCCGTGCCGCAGACGGTGATTCCCGGCGCCGATTCGAGTATCCGGGTCACGAGGTTGCGTATCAGGGCCGAGTCATCGATCACCAGGACTGCAAGCGGGCGGGGGCTCACGGCGGTCCTCCCGACCGTGCAGCGTTCTTGCGGTAAAGGCAAGCCCAATTGGTCTTGAGGAATTCGAACTTGGTGTTCATTCCGAACAGCGATTCCGAGTGTCCGATAAACAAGAACGAGTACGGCGCCATCACGTCCCACAGCCGGTCTATTGTTGCCCGTTGGGCTGCCTCGTCGAAGTAAATCAGCACGTTGCGGCAAAACACGACATCCTGGCGGTGCAGTCCGCTGTCATGTTTCAGATTATGGTAGTCGAACGTTACCAGGTCTCTGATCTCGTCACAAATCCGGCGGCCGGACCGGTGACGCTCAAAGTATTTGGTGAGATATTTCTCGGGTACGTTCTTTACACGACTTTCGGGGTAGTAGCCCTCACGGCCAACCATGAGCGATTTTAGGCTGATGTCTGATCCGATCACCGAGATCGAAAAATTCGCCGGGAGGTTTTCCTTCATTACCATTGCAATGCTGTATGGCTCTTCGCCGCTGGAGCACCCGGCGCTCCACACGCGAACGGCGGCATCGGTGTCACGTTTAGCTGCGGTCAGCGCCGGCAGCACGTAGTGTTCAAACGCCTCCATGTGAGCGCTGTTGCGGAAGAATCGGGTAAGGTTGGTCGTAATCGAGTCGAGGAACGCGCGCATCTCTTTCTTCTCACGGGTGATGACGCGGTGGTACTGGCCGAGACTGCGGAGCTCGAGTGTTCGCAGTCGTTCTTTGAGGCGGCTTTCAAGGATCGCCCGGTTGGCGTGAGTGAAATTTATTCCGCTTTCGCGGTAAATTGTATTTCGAAACTTTTCAAAGTTCGTGTCGTCCAGAAACTCAGACATTACGGTATGACGCGGCCGCTGCCCGCACCGGCAGTTTAGTGTTTTGGAGATCTGCTGTCAAGAACGCGCGTTTTTTCGGAATTCTCGGCAGTACCGAGATATATTTCATGCAAATGAACAGCATCTGGATTCCCGTCACGGTAGCCGGGATTGCTGCCGGGCCCATCCACACCGACCCCGTTCTCCTGCTCCGCTGTACACGGGATGACTCGGTAGTAAGCCTGCCGCTCGGAGCGGCCGAAGCAGGCTCGATTGTTCTGGCACTTGAAGGGGCAGTGAGCTCCGACCCACAAACTCACGATCTGTTTGTGACGCTGTTCGATCTCCACGGATTGCGGGCACGGCATCTCATGATCTACGCCGGCGACGGCCAAGAGCGGCACGCGCGCTTGAGCTATAGCGACAGAAGCGCGAACTACAGCCTCCGCGTACGGCCGAGCGACGGCGTTGCGATTGCGGTTCGTATGGGCGCACCGATTTACCTGCACGCCGCGTTATACGCACGCGAGCGCGGTGCGGCGCCCCCGCGGGTGACGGACAACGGCTACGAGTATCTCCCGTTAGATGACGCGCAGGCGCTGCGCGGGGATGGACGGGTCGGCTGATTGACACGTCGAGTGGTGTTTTGAATAATCGGTGCACATGAAGAAGTACGTCTTTGTCAGCGGCGGTGTATGCTCAAGCCTTGGCAAGGGTGTTGCCGCAGCCTCACTCGGAGCCCTTTTCGAGTGTCGCGGCTTTAACGTCCGCATGGTCAAGATCGACCCCTACATCAATGTGGACGCCGGTACGATGAGCCCGTATCAGCACGGCGAAGTGTACGTAACCGACGACGGCGCCGAGACCGATCTCGACCTCGGCAACTACGCGCGCTTCACCGCCTCTCCTCTGAGCCGCGCCAACTCGGTCACAACCGGCCAGGTATATCAAGAGGTTATTCAACGCGAGCGTGAAGGCCGGTATCTCGGCCGTACCGTGCAGGTGATCCCGCACATCACCGACCGTATCAAGCAGCGTATTCGCATGGTCGGCGATCAGCCGGAGGTAGATGTCACAATCGTTGAGATTGGCGGGACGGTCGGCGATATTGAGTCGGTCCCGTTTCTTGAGGCCGCGCGACAGATGATCCACGAGATGGGTCACCGCAACGTAATTTCGGTGCACCTTACCCTTATCCCGGAAGTTGCAGGGGGCGAGCTCAAGACCAAGCCCACACAGCACTCGGTCAAAGAGCTGTTGGAAATCGGGATCCAGCCGGACATTCTCTTGTGTCGCGCGCCGCACAAACTCGAAGAGGATCTGCGCCGTAAGATTGCGTTATTTACCAACGTAGAGTACGAGGCGGTGATTTCCGCCTACAATATCGAGTCGACGATTTACGAGATACCGTTGATCTACCATCATCAGAGCCTCGATGAAATTGCACTGCGCAAGCTCGACCTCGAAATTCCCAAGGCGGACCTCAGTGAGTGGCAACGCGTCATCTCGGTATATCGAACCGCCGAGCGTACCGCGCGCATTGCAGTGGTGGGAAAGTACATCGATCTGCACGATTCGTACAAGTCGGTCGATGAAGCGCTGTTTCATGGCGGGGTCGCCTCCGACAGTCGCGTAGAGCTGGTGCGAATTGATTCCGAGCGATTTGAGAAGGCTGATGATCCTGCCGATCTGTTAACTGATGTCGACGGCGTGTTGATTCCCGGAGGGTTCGGAAGCCGCGGTATTAACGGCATGGTGCTTGCGGCGCACGCTGCGCGCACCTGTGGGGTTCCCTATCTCGGTATCTGCCTAGGCATGCAGGTAATGGTTATTGAGTACGCGCGCTACGTGTTGGGTTTGGAAGACGCCGACAGCACCGAGTTCGCACCTGAATGCCGGCACGCGGTGATTAGCTTGCTTGAAGAACAGATCGACGTGAAGACCTACGGCGGAACGATGCGGCTGGGACTGAGTGAGTCGTTACTGCTTGAAGGCACCAAACTGCACGAGGTTTACGGAAAGACGGTTATCCATGAACGACACCGGCATCGCTACGAGTTTTCAAATACGTACCGGTCTCAAATGCTGGACGCTGGGCTTGTCGTCGCCGGCGTAACACCCGATGAGGCTCTGGTAGAGGCAGTACAATGGCCGAAGCATCCTTGGGGTATTGGGGTGCAGTATCATCCCGAGTTCCTCTCCAAACCCGCGCGAGCGCATCCTCTCTTCCGGGCGTTCATAAGCGTGAGCCTAGAGCAGCAGGCAGCGGCGGCTGCCGGGTGATCCGCCGTGGGCGGATACGAGTGCTTTCGATACTGCTGCCGGCGCTGCTGCTCGGCATTGGCCTGGCGGCCGCATCGGGGTGCAGTCTGGACTACGAAGATACTCAGTTGGACGAAGAGTTTGCGACCGACCTCCCCGAGGCCGAGCTCGACGATGCAGTGATCACTGCGGTGCGTGATGACGGCGAGGTGCGGCTTTTCGCGATGCAGGTGCAGTATTTCCCGAAAAGGCAAGAGCAACATCTTACGGATGTTCGTTTTGAAGAGCTCTCGAGTGACGGGAGCGTGGTTACCGAGGGTACGGCCGGACGGGCGCGTATCTTCAGCGATACCGATGATGTTGAGCTCTGGGACGATGTACGGCTCTACTCCTACGAACAGGAGGCTTGGATCATCGCAGATTTTCTGCGCTACGATCACGAGATACGCGTTATTTCGGGCCGGCCGGAAAGTCGCGTACACATCGAAAGGGATGACGGCTCAACAATCTCGGGTATCGGGTTTAGTGCAGAGCTCGAGCTGCGTGGTGTCTCGTTCAGCGGCGAGGTGCGCGGCACACTTACGGCAACGGGCGAGGGTATGGATGCCGATGAAGCCGATAATTGACCTGGGCCGCCGCTTGCGTAACACCCTCAGGGCGATCGCCTGTGCTGGGTGTGTGCTGGCGAGCGTGCAAACGGTCCAGGCGGGCGACCGCTTTGAGTTCTTCGGTGATCGCTCTACGGCGACGTTCGCCGAAGGACGGGAGCGGACGGTGCTCGAGGGAGACGCCGGAATCCGCAGTGACGAGCTCGTGATCGAGGCTGACCGTGTTGAGATTTACGGATCAGATTTTCGTTATGCGGTTGCGACCGGCGATGTTCGCTTGGTCGACAGAAAGCAAGAGTTGACGATGCGCGCCGAGCGGCTGCATTACGACCGTGAAGCAGAGATTATGCGCGCCGAAGGCGCGGTTGAGCTCGAAGATGAGCGCAACGGGATCGCGGTCCGCGGGGGGTTCCTGGAGTACCGTAGTGAGCAAGAGCTGATCATCGTCCAAGCGGCGGTCCGTATCCAGGGTGAAGACCTGGAGGCGAGATCGGAGTCGGCGCGCTATCAGCGCGACATCGATGTGCTGGAGCTGTCCGGCGTGCCGGAGGTGCGCCGGCGCGATGATGAGTACCGTGCGATGCGCATCGTGATCGATCTCGAGCGCGATCATGTTGCGATGCAAGGCCGCGTCAGCGGCGCGATCGGGGCACGCAGCGGCGATGGGCCGGAGCGTGACGATATCCGGGAAGACGAGTGAGGAATAGCCCCGTGAGGACAGCACATGCGTTATCTGAGACGCTGTCTCAGCGCAGTGAGCTCGTCACGAACGGGCTCTGTAAGAGCTTCGGCAAGAAGCAGGTTGTGAAGCAGGTTTCGTTCACGATGAACGCCGGTGAGATCGTGGGCTTCCTCGGGCCTAATGGAGCGGGCAAGACAACGGTCTTCTACATGGTCGTAGGGTTCATCCGTCCGGATGCGTGCAGAGTTGTGCTCAACGGTATTGACGTCACCCGGTTGCCGATGTACCGCCGCGCGCGCGCCGGCGTGTCGTATCTGCCTCAGGAGGCGTCGGCGTTCCGCAAGCTCAGTGTGGAGGAGAATGTGCGTGCTGTGCTCGAGATCCGGCGTGATCTTGCGCCTCGGGAGCGCCGCGAGCATCTTGAAGGGCTGCTTGCCGACCTCGGGATCACTTCGATCCGCAAGCAGAAGGCTTACACTCTGTCCGGCGGAGAACGCCGCCGCACCGAGATCGCACGCGCGCTTGCGATCTCGCCCCGGTTTCTATTGCTTGACGAGCCGTTTGCCGGCATCGATCCGATTGCGGTCTACGAGATCAAGACAATAGTGCGGAGGCTTGCCGACAAGGGTATTGGGGTATTGCTCACCGACCACAATGTTCGCGACACACTCGAGATTACTCACCGCTCGTACATCATCAACAACGGCGAAATAGTAGTCTCCGGCGGTCGCGACGAGGTGATGGAGAGCCCGGTGGCACGCCAGGTGTATCTCGGCAGCGAGTTTCGCATGTAGATCGTGCTTAATCGATAAACGAACAAACATTGACAAACGCCGGGACCTCAGCCAATATATTCTAGAGGGATGTAAGGAATACGGCGTGCAGAACCAACGGCAAGGACTAGTTCAAGAGCAACGCCTCAAGATGAACCCTCAGTTGGTGCAGAGCATCCAACTGATGGCGTTGCCGCTGCAGGAGCTCAAGTTCAGAATTCAGCAGGAGCTGGAGAACAACCCCGCGCT
>PWQX01000050.1 GCA_003556605.1 Spirochaetaceae bacterium | reverse complement strand
GGAGCACTCTGCGTGGTGGAATATGGACCATCACGGGAACGAACTCGGTCATGCGTTTCTCGGGGCTACTCTTCGGGATTACGGCCGTCTGGGGCTCCTGTACCTCAACGGTGGCCGGCGCAGCGATCGGCCCGAGAACGGTGAAATCATACCGGCCCGCTGGGTGTATGACTCGGTCAACCCCACTGAGGCTCCCCTGCAGCCGGGGGAGAACCCCGATTCATTCTGGACCTTCGGATACGGGTACCAGTGGTGGATTCCCGAGGACCCGGACGGCGAGTTTGCGGCGATCGGTATCTGGGGCCAGTATATCTGCGTCTATCCCCGCTACCGAACGGTGATCGTCAAAACCAGCACGGACTATTACTTCGATACACGGGATCACGAGACGATCGAGGTCTTTCGCGCGATCGCCCGGGGAAGTTCCAGGTGAACTGTCGGAAGGAACAACCCCGCCGGGACATGGTTGAGCGCGGCGCGTTACGGCTGGGGGCCGTCCGGCGACTTTTACGACTGCACGCTAGGATAAAGCAGGGCAAGTCAGGGCCGGGCCGGGCAGGGCAGGGCGTTGTGGTAGGCGGCCTCTCGGCCGGGTGCTATACTGAATGCCGGTGAGCGATGCGCTGCTCCTGACACGAGTGTCTCCTCCCCGACTGCCCCTTCACCATATCGAGCGTGAAGCGCTGCGCGACCGAATCGATCAGGCGATTGACCCTGTCGCGGGTGCGCCGGCACGTCTCACGGTAATCTGCGCTCCGGCCGGATACGGAAAGTCGACGGCACTCGCAGCGGCGGCCGCACGCCATCCCGGGCGGTTCGCCTATCTGCGGGTGGATTCCCCGGAAAACGAGCCGGTACGTTTCTGGAGCTATCTCGGCGAGGCGCTGCGAACGGTCTACCCCGGGGTCGGCGAGCGCAGTCGCGCGCTTTTGTCAAGCGCTGCTATCTCCGGAGCGGTGGGCGGCCCGGGTGACAGTGTTCAGGCTCCATTTCTGACTAGTCTTCTCAACGCAATCACAGCCTACCGAGAGGGGCTATTGCTCGCGATCGACGACTATCACCAGATAGTTTCGGATGATGTACATACCACGCTCGCCTGGTTCATCGGCGAACTGCCGCCGAATGCACGCCTCATAGTAGCTTCGCGCTCCGAGCCGCCCCTGCAATTGAGCAGGCTCCGTGCGCGCGGAGAGTTGAACGAAATCGGAACAGCTGCGCTCGCGTTCACGCGCGAGGAGACCGCGACCTATCTGGAACGGCGTCTGGGCGGTTCCTGGGGAAGAACGGTCGATTACGAGCGGCTTCAACAGTTCCTCGAAGGGTGGCCGGCCGGCCTGCATATGGCCGCGCTGACCGCCGAGGCCGGAGCGTCGATCGACGAGGCGCTGGGAAGCGGCGCTGGACGCAATCGCTATGTTGCCGAGTTTCTCACCGACGAAATACTCGCCGCCCAACCCCCCGCCGTTCGTGAGTTCTTCTTGAAGACCTCGATCCTGCGCTATCTCTCTCCCCGGATCTGCTCGCGCCTGTGTGAACAGGAGATCAGGGGCGAGTCAATCGACGAGCTCGCACGGAGGGGTCTTTTCGTGTTTCGGGAGGATGCCGCGGGCGAGTGGTATCGATATCACCACCTGTTTGCCGACCTGCTTCGATCCCGGCTCGAGCACGAGATCGGAACCGAGGCGATCCGGAAACTGCACCACGCCGCCGCGCGCGCGTTCACAGAGGAGGGAGTGCCGACGGAGGCACTCGAACATGCTCTCGAGGCGGGCGATACTGAGTTTGCTGCGGAGTTACTCGAGCGGCATGTGATTGAGCTTCTCAACTTCGGTCGGCACGGGCAGCTCATCGGATACCTGGACAGGATGCCGGAGCGGCTGGTCGAGTCGCGACCGCATCTCGCAGTCGCATCGGCGCTCATGTTGACCGTAGGCGGACGTCTCGAGCGAGCGCACGAGCTGCTCGCCTGCGCCCGTGCAAGGACCGATGCCGTTGAAGACGGCGCTGATCTCATCACCGGTATAATCGCCACCCTCGAGGGGCTCTCGGCTGTCTTTCGGAACGATGTCGAGGCCACGTACGAGCGAAGCGAAACGGCGCTGGCCACGCTCCCGCAGGACGCTGCGGTCTGGAGACTGGTAGCGACGATGGTATCAGGGGACTCGAGCTTTCTGCGCGGGAAGCTCGATGAGGCGTACGGAGCGTATAGCAAGGTGATTGCGGCGGCCCGGCGCGACGGGCAGCCGTTCTTCCTCATGTTGACTGCGCTGCGACTGCTGCGACTGAGTGCGTACCGCGGGCGACTGCGGCGAATGGATTCGCTGGCTCGCGAGTTTCTCGAGGAAGCCAGACATAACGGTTTTGCGAATACCGCGCGCGAAGGGCAGATCTGGGGTTTCTACTCGCGAGTGGCGTGTGAGCAGCTGAAGCTCGATGCTGCGCTCGAACGGGCAAGGCGTGCTTGCGAGCTCGCCGAGGGACACGGATCGCTGCTGGTTTTCGGGTTATCCCGGCAATGGCTTGCCGTCGCCCACTTCGCGCGCGGTGAGCTCGAGGAGTGCCGCGCGGTTCTCGATGAGGTGGAGGATCGATTCGCCGGACATGAGATCGCGAATGTGACCTATCTGTTGCTTGCTTGGCGCCTGAGGCTCGAGCTCGCCTGTGCGGAGCGAGAGGGCGCGTTTCCGAACCGCGCGCTCGAGATTGCCGCCGGACGCGGATTCGACGAAACGAGCGAACCGAACGTTCTCCACGAGCGGGCGCTCTTCGCGCTCGTGCGAATCTACCGCTACGCCGGTGACCGGGAGAAGGCCGAGACGCTCCTCGGCCGGTTGGAAGCATTCTGTGAATCGGCGCAGCTCATGCCGGCCGCAATGGAGGCACGAATCATTCGGTGCCTCATCGCCGACGATATCGGAGACCGGCCCGCCGCGCTCACGCACCTGGCGGTAGCGGTCGGCGCGCTGGCACCTGAGGGGTACGTGCACCCGTTTGCCGCCGAGGGCCCGCAGCTTCAAAAGCTCCTGTATGCGCTGCTGCGGTCGCCGGGCGCGCCGAAGGAGACCGCGGTTGTGCTGTCGGCCATGGCCGAGAAGGATCGGCCGCCGGACAGCGAGGTGCACCCGGGTGCCGCCGGCCGCCCGGCATCCGGCCGCGCCGGGGCCGGCCGGCGGTCGCCATCCGATTCCGAACTGCAGCAGGAGACCGCCGCGGGCGCGGCCTCCGGGCCCGCCGAGCCGCGGCTCGTTGAACCGCTGAGCGACCGGGAGGTCGATGTTCTTCGCCTCATCAGCGAAGGGTTATCGAATCGGCAGATCGCCGAGAAGCTCTTTGTCTCACTGAACACGGTGAAATGGCATACCGCCAACATCTACGGAAAGCTCGGCGTCGAGGGTCGCACCGGCGCGGTAGCACGCTCCCGCGAGCTCGGCGTGCTCGGCGGGTAGCGCCCGCGTCCGCGCCCGCGGGCGGCGTATCGGCTTATGCCGCCTCGATCGTGACCAAAGGAGAGGTGATCGGCGCAGACTGCCGCCGCGTTGCGCCCCAACGTCGGAGCAGAGCCGCGGTAACCGCAGCGCCTGCGAGTTCGGTGGCGACCGCGACAAGCCAGACCCCGGCCACTCCCCAGAGCGCCGGGAGGACAGCGAGAGCAACCAGCGGGAACGCCAGCCCCCGGCCTGTGGCTATCACGAGCGACATCCCGGCTTTTTCGATCGAGGTGAAGAAGACCGTACCGATCGTTCCCACCGCTGCGAGCGGCATCGACCACGCGATGATCCGAATCGCTTCCGAGGTGACGGCGATTGCTTCAGGATGGTCGGGGACGAACAAGAGTGCCATATGCGGCGCAACGAAGTATGCGGAGATACCAAAGACTGCACCGATTGCCGCAGCTACGCTGAGGAGGATCGTCAACGCCTCGGATACACGATCGGCGCGACCGGCTCCGTGATTCTGACTGATCACCGGTTGCGAACCGGTTCCAAGTGCGTTGAAGAACACCGCGGCGAGCATCAAGAGATACTGTACAAGAGCAAATGCGGCTACTCCGACGGGCCCGATAAGATCCATTAACGCTCGGTTGAACATCAGGGTCACGAGGCCGAGCGCAAGTGCACTCAGAAGCTCCGACGATCCATTCACCGCGATCGCAGAGAGAACCCGGAATCCGCCGGCGGGCTTGGCCGCCCTCAGGCCGGCGGCGCGCCTCAGCGACTTCGCTATGAAGTACGCCGTGAATACCGTCGCGGAGAAGCTCTGGCCCAATGCCGAGGCGAGCGCTGCGCCGGCGATTCCCATATCGAACACGAACAGGAACAGATAATCGAGCCCGATATTGAGCACCGCCCCGCAGGCCATAATCAGCGTTGCGAAACCGGCCCTTCCGTCGTTTCGGACTGCCTGATCGAGGACGAAGCTCAAGATGTACGCCGTGAAGAACGGTGCAATCGTTACGAGGTACAGCCGAGTCATCTCCTGAACGCCGTCACCGGCGCCGAGCGCCGCAGTCAACGGTCCGGCGAACAGCAGCGAACCGGTGGTCCCGGCAATACCCAGGCCGATGCTGAGCAACACAACGAGCGACAGTACTCCACGAGCCTCGCGATATCTTCCGGAGCCGAGTAGCACCGCTATCCGGGCGTTTCCGCCGACGCCGATCATCACGGCCAGACCGACCAGAAGGGCTATCACCGGATACAGAATATTCACCGCCGCAAGGGCATCCGGACCGAGCCGGCGACCGACCATCACGCCGTCGACGATCTGATACAGCGCCATTACGAGCATCGATATCATCGCCGGTCCGCAGTTTTTGGCGAGTAACCGCCCGATCGGCTCGGTCAAGAATCCACCGGGCGCACCTTTCAACTCGTTGCTATCACTCATTTCACTTCCCCTGACGCGGCATATGGAGTATACTTTTCAGTATCCGAATACCGGCCCGTATTGATACTGCATAGTATCCACATACCGACGAGTATGTCAAGTGTTTTTTAGGAGAGTCGCCGGAATGGCACGGAAACGAAGATTGACACGCGAGGAAGCGAAGGCCGAGACCCGGCGTGCGCTTCTCGATGCGGCGGCGGAGGTATTCGCCGAGCACGGTTTTCACGGGGCATCGATCGACACGGTCGCCGAGGCGGCCGGGTACACAAAGGGTGCGGTGTATTCGCACTTTTCGAACAAGGACGAGCTCTATCTCGCGCTGCTCGACGAACACCTCTCCTCCGAAGGGCCGCAAGCTATCGCACTGCTCGAGTCCGGGGCGCCGATCGAAACGTTCGCCGCCGAGATCGAGGCAACTCTTC
>PWQX01000227.1 GCA_003556605.1 Spirochaetaceae bacterium | reverse complement strand
GTGGTGGCCGGCCACCGCAGCGGTGCGGAGCGCGGGGCTCCCTGGGATCGTGAGGCGTACTCGCGTGGTGTCGTTGTGTTGGGTGACCGCTACAGTTCCCCCATGCAGCTCAACGATCGCTTTAGTGATGGAGAGCCCGAGACCCGATCCGCTGCGCTTGTTACTCGAGCGACCTCGGTACAATCGATCGAATAATCGTGGTATCTCCGCCGAATCAACGTACCCGGTGTTGCTAACTTCGAATACGGTAGCTCCGTTGTCTGCATACACGTCTACCGTTACGTGGCCCCCGTGCTCAACGTGTTGGAACGCGTTTTGTACGACGTTGCTGATGCCCCGAGCGATTAGGCGCCTGTCGGCGCAGAAGCTCTCTACCGTGCTGTTGGTACGGAACTCGATATTCCGTTGCGAACTGAATAGCTCGAAGGTACCGGAGAGCTCGTCGACGAGCTCCTGCGCGTCGACGGTGTCCGGGTCTATAGTCATTTCGGGCGACTCCATCCGGTTGAGCTCGCGCAGGTCGTTCACTAGCCCTTCGAGGCGCGTCAACTCTGAGAACAGCGCTTCCAGCCGCTTTGGGGCCGGGTCTATATAACCCTCAATCATCCCTTCGAATTGGGTTTTCAAGGCTGCAATCGGCGTTCTCAGGTCGTGCGCCACATCCTCGGCCCACTGCCTGCGCAGCTGTTCTTCCTGTTCCAGACGGCTCTGCAGGGTCTCGGCCGATGAAGCGATTGTGCGAAGCTCGCGGGAGCTACGGCGCGGAAAACTCACCTGCCGTTCGCCGGATGCTAGGCGGCGAAGACCGCTTGCCAGTACGCGCGCCTGATTGGAGACGTATGTAGAAAACACGAAGGCGGCCACGAGCGCGACCACCAGCGAGACGGCTACACCGATTCCGACCGTGGTGAGCATCGAACGCAGGAAGCGCAAGTTCGCCACATCGCTTCGAAAACCGGTTGTGCCTGCCGAAATATATGCGATTAGCTGTTCACCATCGAAAACTGCCCGCTGCATTTCCCGAGATCGCTCGAGGTTTCTCAGCACGCGGTCGACCGCCTCCTCGCCTTCCGTCATTAAGCTCTCACCACGCGAGTAGAGAAACAGCGGATCCCGGTCGGGGTCGAGCACATACACGTAGTGATTGTCGGTGACAAACTGCGACAGCGCCGCTTCAACTGTGTTGCTGTTCAGTTCGTTGTCGCGGCGATAGACGCGCTGTAATTGTGGAACAATTACCGCTTGAAGACTGCGATCACGATACACATTCCAGTCTTGAATCGACCTCCGGATGCCGAATAGGAAGAGTACGATAACCACCAGCAGCAGGATGCTCAGAGACAACAAAAACGCGGTGAAGGTCTGTGCGAACAACGTCTTCATAACTGCGATTCCAATGCTCCGGTGAACCGATATCCGTAGCCGCGCACCGTCTCAATCCAGTCGGCATTGCCCAGTTTGTTCCGCAAGTTCGCAATATGGGTGTCTACCGTGCGAGTAGAGCCGTCATGCAGATAATCAAGACACTCGCCGAGCAACAGCCTCCGGGACAGGACCTGCCCGGAACGCGATGCCAGATAGCACAGCAGTTCCCATTCTGTGCTGGTAAGCTTTAGCGTGCGATCGTTCATCCGTGCCTCGTGCCGTTGTGCGTCAATCGAAAGGAGGTCGGTGCCGCAGCGCCAGTTCCCGGAAATCTCGTTATCAGATGCGGCTGAGCTCCGTGCCCGGCGGAGCAGGGCTCTGGCGCGCATCACCAACTCTTTTGTGGAAAACGGCTTAACCACGTAATCATCGGCCCCGACCTCGAAACCGGTGATACGGTCGGTCTCGGCCTCCTTTGCCGTTAAGAATATGATCGGCACGTCGGATGTCCTGCGAATATCACGCGCAACGCGAAAACCGTTTCCGTCGGGCAGCATGATGTCGAGGATCACCAGGTCCGGGGGCGTCATGCTCATGCGCTCCAGCACACCCTCGGCGCCTGCGAACTCTACGACTTCGTGGTCCTCGAGCTGAAAGTATTCAGCGACCCCTTCGCGGATAAACTCGTTGTCCTCGACGAAGAAAATCCTTGCCATGCACCTACCTAATCGTCGTGATACTCAATTTCCCGGCGATAGCGCATCTCGTTCATGGTTTCGTTTCCGGCCGCGTCGATGCGCTTCTCGGCAATGACGCGCTTAATCCAGTTGGCGTGATGATCGTAGCGGTAGCGCGTGTGGACCTCGTGCACTGTGTCACCCTCGAGATCGCGCTCTCTCTCGAGGATAACATTCCCGTGTTTATCGTACTCGTACTCGTGCGTGCGCCGCAGATCGCCGTGCGCATCGGTCACACGCACGCGTGTGACTCGGCCCTCGAAATCGTATGAATACGCGATCTCCTCAAAGGTGTCCTCCACCTCATCTCGCAGTCGCTCGCGTACCACGCGTCCAAGCGGGTTGTTGAACTTCGTTCCCCGTTTCAAGAGTCGCCCGTCTTCGAAGTATATCGCCCATTCCACGCGCTCGCCCTTCTCATCATGCTCGTAGATCTTGCGCCATTGAGGGAGCCCTTCACCGGTGTAAGCCGCTTCTTCCACCAACTGGTCATCGTCGTAGGAATACAGCTCGGTACCTTCCATATTTCCCCGTGAGTCGTAACTGATCTCTTGTGTGATCCGGCGATCCTCGTCATATAGATATGCATAACGCCACTGCAAACGGCCCGCAGAGTCGCGACTGTCCCAACCGGTGAGATCGCCCGCGTCGTTGTAAGTAAAACGTATCCGTCTGCCGAATCCGCCGTCTTCGTCGTAAGCAACTCGTTCGGTAATTCGACCGTCGGAGTCGAACCAGGCCTGTTCTAACAATACTTCCGGTTCCGAATCAATCTTTCGATAAAGGCGAACGTAAGATGGACAGCCTTCCGCTTTTAGTTCGCTGCGGATACTGGGGCCGAGCTCTGCGAAGACCGGCGAGACTGCAATAACCAAACCGACTAAGACAACCGGAATCTTGATCGGTCTTCTTACCATAGCGCGCAATCCCCTCCGAACATGCGTAGACTCCTGACCCTGGTGCTCATAGCGACGGCAATTATCACCGCTCTGAGCCAATGCGAACCGGTGGAAGGCGATTTCGACGAGCCGCTCCCGGATGACCCTATGGAGGAACCGCTCGAGAACGGTGCGTAGGTTCCGCCGCTCTCCGCTACGATTTGCGCACCTGCTCTTCCCATTAAAGGTACACCCGAATGTTGCATAATGTGAAGCACCCAGCGTCGCAGATAATATTATCGCGCTGGTACCGCCGAACGTTGTGCTGCACGCTTGGCGGCGGGTTCTCGGTGCGCAAGCGTGACCAGTGTTGTGACCGCCCGGGCAGCCACACCTCCTCAAATGCTGTTCCAGGCCCAGCGGACGCGCTGCGCTATGGTGATAGCGGTCATGAGGCTGAATACACCGAAAAGAAGCGGCAAATGCGATCGGAACAGGAGCGCGACTGCGATGAAAACCACGCTCTCTGTGCCTTCAACCAAACCTCCGGGCATCTCTATACTCGTAGAGTAGAGCTCTCGCGCCGGTTGCTCGGCCTTACGCTTTTCCAGGACTGCAGCGAGGTACATCCAGCTACCGATGTTGACGTAGAACGTCGCCAGCAGAACCGCCAGAGCGCCCCACGGCCCGGGCGAAACACTCGCGGTTAATGCGATCAGGATAACAGCGTAGACTGTGATATCGCCCATTATGTCGAGGTATCCGCCGAGATCGCTCTGTTTGTTGCCGTAGCGCGCAACCTCGCCGTCGAGTCCATCGAAGACTCTGCTGATCAGCCAGCAGGTGAGCGCAGCGGCTGGTCGATCAGACACGATCAGTACCGCGACAGCCAGGCCCGTGCCGAATGATGCGGCGGTCAGAATAAGTGGTGAGACCCGTGCTGTGATTCGTACTGCGGGAGCAAGTAACACGGCTTTCAGCGAGCGGAGGCGGTTATCTACGATGAATCGGCCCCCTTCCGGCCGCACATTCGGCTGCCTCGCTCTCGATCCCGGGCGCAAACGGCCGAATCATTTCAAAGGGGGTAGTGGATCTACCGCTGGCGCTGATCGGCATGAGGCAACGTGAGGCGTACGCGTTCATCATCACGGTCGACTCGTCGGGAATGAGCTCGAGCAGCGCGGTCGCTGCGGGGTACAGAAATCGGGGCAGTTTCTCGATGTCTTCGTTTTGATACTGCATCTTCAGCCGTTGGGTCAGCGTCTCTGCACAAGCAGGAACCGGCAGTTGTCTGCGGCCCGTTTCAGCAAGCGCGCCTCGGTGTGATTGTACTGCGCGTGCAAAGCGCACCTTTCAAAATCATGCGGTGCTACGAGCTGCCACTATACCAAGCCCAGCCCGATTTGTCTTGACCGAGCCCGTTTGCAGTACTATCTTTCAGCCTGTAAGATGAAAATATATCCGTTTTCTGCACTCGTAGATCAAGACGCTCTAAAAACCGCGTTGCTACTAGCAGCGGTAGATCCCGGCGTAGGTGGCGTGTTGATCCAAGGGCAGAAAGGCACCGCCAAGTCCACCGCGGCGCGCGCGCTGGCGACGCTGATACCGCCGATCGAAGTGGTGGCGGATTGCCCCTATCATTCGCACCCGGACGAGCCCGAGCAAATGCAGGCCGATGCGTTGCGCCGATACAAAGCCGGCGAAGAGCTCCCTCGCTCGGTCATTCCGGTTCCGTTGGTGGAGGTGCCGTTGGGCGCCACTGAGGATCGCGTGGTCGGTAGTCTCGACATACACAGCGCGCTGGAGCACGGTGAGGTGCGATTTCAGCCCGGACTGCTGGCCCAAGCCAATCGCGGCGTTCTGTACGTAGACGAGGTAAACCTACTCCCGGATCACTTGGTTGACGTGTTGCTTGACTCGGCAGCCTCGGGAGTAAACCGGGTTGAACGCGAGGGGGTTTCACATTCGCATCCGGCCCGGTTCCTATTGGTTGGGACCATGAACCCCGAGGAAGGTGAGCTGCGACCGCAGTTTCTCGATCGCTTTGGGCTGTGTGTCACCGTAACCGGCGTACGGGACCCTGCGAGCCGTGAGCAGTTGGTTCGCCGGCGCCTGGCTTTTGAAGATTCACCGGAGAGGTTTGTCGAGGCGTGGCGTGAGCACGAAGAGGCATTGGCGCGCCGAATTGCGGCAGCACGTGAGGCTCTGGCGGCGGTTGAGCTGACCGATCGCATCTGGCGCTCAATTGTGCAGCTCGTGTCGGCTGCCGAGGTGCATGGGCACCGCGCCGAGCTTGCGATTGCAAGGGGTGCTCGTGCACTCGCCGCGTTGACCGAGAAACAGCGGGTTACGCAGGCGGAAGTTGCCGAGGCTGCTCGGTTGGTACTGCCGCACCGACTGCGCAACATGCCGCTGCAACTCGGCGGTGATATCGAAGAGCAAGTGGACCAGGTTATTCGCGGATCGCTCGACAGCGATGGGCCGGAGTACTACTTGACCGAGACGACCGAAGGAGCAGCAGCTCCGTCCGGCACGGAACACGGCGAGTCCGACAGAGGGCAAACCGGCAATGGCAAGCAGTCGAGCGGTTCCGGTCTTGAGATGCAGGAGGAAGACATGCAGGTACCCGGCGCCGCGGCGGCCGGCAGTCTGCTGTTCACGCACCTCAAAAAAAAACTTCCGAAAGCACCACAGATCCCGGCCACGAGCTTACGGTAGAGATAGAACCCGAAATCGTGTCGATCTCGAGCAGCGGGCAAGGTGCCGGCCGGCGCTCAACCGCGGTCACGGCGGGATCGCGCGGGCGAGCTGTGGGTGCGCGCCCGCTCGAGCCTGGGGAGCTTACCGGGGACCTGTCGGTTGCGGCGACGCTTCGTGCTGCGGCCCTTCGCGAGGCTCGAGAGGGTGGTGAAACGAAAAAGCGACTCCAAGAGCGGCAGGTAAAGGCGCCTGCTGTCACGGCGAGATTGGAGGACCTGCGGCGTAATCAGCGCATTATGCCGGCTGCGACCTTGGTGGTGTTCGTGCTCGACGCCTCCGATTCTATGCATACCCGGGAGCGAATCGGGGCGGCGAAAGGTGCGATTCTATCTATTCTGAATACCGCATACTGCCGTCGGGATTATGTCGCACTCGTGACGTTTCACGGGTATGCTGCCGAGCTGGTGCTGGGTCCTACCGGCAGCGTCCCGCTGGCGTACCGTAAGCTGCGGCGCGTTCCGGTCGGTGGGCCTACGCCGTTTGCGCACGGGCTGTTACGCGCGGTTCAGCTTATCGGCCAAGAGCGCGGGCGGAATCGCGATCTGCAGCCGGTCATGGTTGTTCTGTCCGACGGGGAAGCAAACGTACCGCTGCAGCCGGGCGCCGACTGCCTGCAGGAATTACGCGCGATCTGCGGCCGGATTCGGGGGTACGAGATCCCGACGGTCTGTCTCGACACCGCCGGGTCCTCGATCGAACGACCCGGCCCCGGTGGTTTCTCGGCGTCGTTGTATCGACGCGGTGAGATGCGCAGCATCGCGGCTTGGCTTGGGGGGCGTTACCGGCGTCTTGCCCGTGTCGGCGCCGGAGAAGTGGTCGCTGCGGTACGCGATACCGGCGTAAATCTGTGATCACGGCTATAGAGGGATTTGACGTCTCGCCCATTATCCGGTAAAATTAACGAACACTAGAGAACGATGTTTCAAGAAACGCCGGAGCCCTTGCAATTTTTGCGCAAAAAGGCCGGTGTTGGGCAGTTTGGAGACAGCTGTTACTGTATGGATTACCTTAGGCAGTTTTGGAACGGCGAGCTTGCCGCGGCTGCCCTCAGCGAGCAACTCCGCGATCTCACTGCAGTCTGGATAGAGGAAGACCTGGCGCTCTTAGTGGCGTTTGACTCCAACGGCGGCATTGGGAATAAGCCGCGAGACGTTATCGCTATGGACCCTTGGGTGACGGGTTATTTCACCGCACGGGTTCCGATGCTCGAGATCCTGTGTGCCGGCGGGCGTCCTCTGATGATGATCGGCTCGTTTTCGGTAGAGATGGACCCAATCGGCGAGGCGTTACGGCTCGGCATACAGGCGCTCGCGCGCGAAGCCGGCTTCCCCGAGCTCCCGATGCGCACGCGCAGTGAAGAGAACGTCGCCACAGTGCAGTCCGGTCTTGGGGTTGCCATTATAGGCGTGGTTTCGCGCCCGGAGTTGCGAGTGGGATCCTCGCGCGTCGGAGACTTAGTCGCTGTGTCCGGGATTCCCAAAGACGGGCCATGGTTTCATATCGCGCCTGAGGATCCGGAGATCCTCAGTATCCAGGATCTATTGTGCGTGCGTCGGCACGAAGCGGTGCATGACATGGTCCCGGTTGGTTCACGCGGAATTGCGTTTGAGCGCGGTGAGTTATCGCGAACCGGCGGGTTGGAGTTCCGGGGCCGTAACTCTATGCTGCTCGAGGACCAGTCGGCAGGACCCTCGAGCTGTGTGGTGTTCTCGGTCGCCGGTCCCGAGGCGATTGAGGAGCTGTCGCACTCGGTGCGTGCACCGCTTACCGTAATAGGTGAGTTCACCGAATCATTGGCGCTAAGAGCAGCAGCCGGCGCTCCGTGACGGAGCGCCGGCTGCTGCTTGGCGCGCAGGCAGATCGTGTCGTTCTCAAAGATACCGGGCGCTGCGCGGCCGCTGTACTCTTGAGGCCATGGTCTGTATCATAGTAGCATCGTCAGCCGGTCGACACCCCGACAAAACCCAGCAACACGCGACGGAGGCCGCAGGTTATGGAAGAGAATATGGCTTACAGTGCTGTCTACACGATGTTCAGTACGCTCATGCAGCCTCCCGAGCGCTCTACCTACAATGAAATCATTGCCGGCCGGCCGGTGGAGCTCTGGGATGCGGTCCCTGTGCACAACGGCCGCAAGCCGTGTGTTCCGGAGTCTTGGCTCCCTGAGAACTTCCCGAGCTTTGAGGAGTGGCGCGCAATCTATAACCAGGCGATGCCGCCGGCTCGTCCGCTACTAGTACCGGTAGAGTCGGTTCACAAGGTCTGGACCACCGACCCAAGCTGTGAAATGCCGTTTGCACGAGAAACCGGCCTGCTGCAAGGCGACCCGGCCCACCACCTGTTTCAGCTATACAAGGACATTGGGTTTGAGCTGCCGCTTCGCTACGCCGACAGCCCCGACCACCTGGTGCTCGAGCTCGAGTTCATGGGAGTGCTGGTGGAGGAAGCCGAGCCGAGTGTGCAGTACACCTTCCTGACGCAACACCTCGATTGGCTGCCCACCGTTATCGCAGAGGCTGAACGGAAGCCGGTCCCCGAGCTGTACCTCGAGCTTCTGCGCTGGGTTGAAGCGTTCCTGGTGCTTGAGCGGGCGCGCTTGAGCTCCGCTACCGGGTGAACGTGAAGGTAATTCCGGTGAATACCCGCGTGGCGGTGTTTATCCACTCGTCGCCGCCGATCAATAGGTCTTGCTGAAGTTCCAGCCCCCAGCTCATAATGCGATGCACCGGTATGCGTAAACCGACTTTCGCATAGGGACCCACGAGAAACTCGAAATCGTCATTGTCGTTGGGATTGAAGTGAAACACCGGAGATATACCGGTGCCGAACAGGAACACTGCGTTCTGGTTTGGGAACAAGAAGTTCAGCCCCAGATTAAGCGGGATCAAGAACTGAGGCTCAACGTCTCCGTTGTCTGAGCGCGTCGTGATGCCGAACGCCGCACCGGCGTTGATCTCAAGTTGATCTTCGCGTTCGAATAGGTACGTCACGTGCGTCGACAAGAAACCGGTTTCGTAGCGATAGAACATGCCGCCGATTCCGGCGGAAAACGAAGACTGCGCCTGCGCTTGGGGCGCTACGAACAGCGTCCCGGCGGCGCCTATTGCGATGATCACAATTCCACGCAACCAGACTTGAAGTGCAGCAATCCGCATACCAGTACTATACTCCCCAGCGTTTAACAATACCACCCCCGCAGCTCATGTCGTCTCCGTGCTGAATCGGCGCCGATGGCTGTTTTCGAGCGTCTAGGTGGTAGACGACGGGGGAAGACTACGGTAGCCTCACAAGCGACTTTACAGCAGAATACCGGGCCGCACGAATCTGTGCGCCTCACCGCGGTACTGAAAGCGAGGTGATGAGATCGGCATGGGTGAGCCTGCAAGCGTCCTGCGACGGTTCCCTATTTTTTCAGCGTGGGTGCTCCTCGCTGTTGTGGCGCTTGTGCGTGCCGCTGCGTTGCTGGTAGTCCGGGTGGAGCCCGTGTGGCTCGCCGACGGGGTGGCTGCGCTTTTCGGCGTTGGTCTGACCGCGGTGTATCTCGTGGCGGCTCACCGTCGCATCGCGGAGGTTGGGCTGCACGCCTACGGACGTCGGGCTTTGGTCTGCCGCGCGGCGGCTTACAGCGCGGTAGCGGTGCTGTTGGGGTACGCGAGCGAATTGGGGGCGTATTCGGCCGCTGCGGGTGAGTTCCAGCCTGCAAGACAAGTTCCGTTTTTCGCCGGCACCATGGAACAGCAGGCCATGGTCGGCGCCCTATCGGTTATGATCGTTGTCGCCGCCGGCGTATTGCGGGCGTTCATGGAGGAGACCATGTTCCGGGGCGTGCTGCTTTCGCATCTGCGCACGCGTGTCGCCGGATTGCGTGCCAACGTGGTGCAAGCGCTTGCGTTTGGGGTTTGGAATGCGCTCCTTGCGCTACGGCTCTACCTCGACGGCACTTTGGAGGCGGCCGGCACGCCGCTGGGGGTGCCGGCGTATCTCGGCGTCTGGGTTATGTTCGGTCTTGTCTGGGGATACGCGGCGATTGTGTCGGCAAGTGTGTGGTACGCGTGGGTGTCGCACGTGATCGTTGCTGCACTGTTGCCGCTGGTGCAGTTCGCGGTTATGCCGCCGGAGGCAGCCGTGTGGCTTGCAGGCGGCTGGATCCGCTACACAATCGCCGCGTTTGTTCTGGCACTGCTGACGCTGCGTTTGCGGCGCTGGGCCTATCCACCGCAAGTTGAGCTCAGGGCCGAGGTGTGAGTGCGGTGCTGCTCAATCGTCGACCGTGCAATCAGCGGCCGGTTGCCGCCGCCGAGTGGTCGGATGGTTGCGCACCCAGGCGCCACGGACTCTGAGCTCGTTTGGACGGAAGCGCCCTTTGTACGCCATCTTGCGGCTGCCGGGAACATAGAACCCCAGGTGAAGATATCGTCTGTTGCGGTGCGCCGCATACTGCACCTCACGAATAACGGAATAGGTTCCCAGACTGCGCCAAGCGTGATCGGGGTGAAACGCATAATACACGCTTGAGATAGACTCAGGCAGCACGTCGACCCAACCGATCCCGATGAGACGTTCTTCGGCATAGTACAGCATCATCTTGCTCGTCAGCGGTGATTCACAGAGAAACTCCCCGAACGTATCGGCGGTCTCGTCGTCGTCGCGGTTGTGCTGGTAACGCTGGTATGCGCGGTATAGCTGAAACAGGTCCTCACGGTACTGCGGCTGCGTGATCGCTACGCGCACGTCCGCGTTGCGGCGTGCGACGCGGCGCTGGGATTTTGTCGGGGTAAAAGCATCAACGGGAATGCGCAACGGGATACAGAGATTGCAGGAGGGACACGCGTTTCGGTAAAAAACTGTTCCGCTGCGCCGCCAGCCTTCAGCGATGAGTTGCTCATACAGTGCAGAGTCCAGCTGGGGAGCGCGGAAGGCGTGCGTAATCCAGACGCGGTCATCAAGATATGGGCACGGCCCGTTGAAGTTTTCCGAAAGCGCTATCCGCACAAGCCGCCCTCCTTGCCGATGATACTACCGGTGGATCAACAGGGCCTTTGAGCTGCCGGCAGCGAGCCGGAGGTACTGATCCGTGCAGCGGCCGGCCGCCGGCAGCCCCACATCGGCGTCGACACGCGGGCAGGTAGCCACGCCGGTGTTGGTGCGGGTAGTATCTGTGGGGTACAGTAACCTATGTGGGGTTGATCAGGCAATTGCGACAATCGCACTGAGCGATTACGACGATGACCATGCGCTTTCTTCTATTACTGGGGTTGATAGCCGCCGCCGGTGCGTGGAGCTTGCGGTCAACACGGCGTTACCGCCGCGAGCTCGGGTTGGAGCTGGAGCCGCTTCGGCGTTTCGCAGAGCACAGCGGTTGGGACTTTGCCCAGTTGAGCGATCCCGGAGTGTATGAGTTACAGGCGCGTTTGTCTGACGGTACGGGAGTGTCTGTTTGCGGCTACCGGCAGCGAGATCGCGGTGCGCGGCTCAAAGGGATTGTGCGGTTCACCGAGATCTCGTGCCCTTCGCATTGGTGCTCGGGCTCACGGCTCAAGGCAGCGCCGCGCGCGCTGTTGCTGTGCGTGCCGCGCGCAGCAGTCGACCGAATTGGAGCGCGCTCGCCTGCCGACTGGGTGGGCCGAACCTTGCTCGTGGGGCCGCTGCTCGGGCGGCACGCGGCGGCGTTGGTGCGCAGGCTTTCGAGCCCGCTGCACAGGCTACCCGGGGACACCCAGCAGGGATACGCGCTGTGGGCGGACGCTGCGAGTGCGGGTGCAATCGAAGCCGAGTCGGCAGCCGGCGCGGTAGACGCAGCCGCAGGCGGGTCGAGCGTTAGTCTCGCCGCCGCAATTATGGAGGCCTGCCGGCAGCTGGAACTGACCGCCGGAGACCCGGCCGCCGCCCTCGTTTCCGCCGGCGACGCGCCGGGCACTGCAGAAGGTGTTCTGCTGCGGGTGCAAGGCTTCCTCAGCGCTGCCGAGACGATAGAGGAGGTGCTGGCAATCGTAAGTCGCAATTTCCCGCTTCGCGAACAGCCGTAAACATGCTACTGTTAGCAGAGCACAGGTGGCTTCGGGAGGGTAGCGCGCAGTGTCAGGGCCGCAGATGAGGACCGTCGTGGTATTGGCCGGCGGGCAAAGCTCTCGCATGGGGTTTGACAAGCAACGGTTACGGCTGAACGATACCTGGTTGATGGGCTTGATTCTGCGCCGTCTACGTGAGATCTTCGACCGGATTGTAGTAGTGACAACCGAGCCCGAGCTGTACCGCCATGAAGGGGTGCTCGCTGTCGGCGACGAGATAGCTGGTCACGGGCCGCTCGGCGGTATGCACGCGGGTTTGAAGCGCAGCGACAGCGAGTACGCGTACTTGCTGGCGTGTGATATGCCGAATATTGACGCCGCGTTCGTAGAGTATCTGTACAACCTGGCGGAGCTGTATCGACCGGACGCGTGCGTGTCGCGCTACGGTGATTGGTTCGAGCCGTTCCATGCCCTGTACGCCCGGGCCCTCGTACCGCAGGTGGAGCGGTTTTTGGAAAGCGGCGGAAGGCGCATCGTGCCGTTTCTGCAGGAGATTAACTGTATGTACCTTGATGAGCAAAACGTGAGAAGATTTACACCGGACTGGAGCTTGTTCGCAAATATCAACACGCGCGAGGACCTTACGCGCCACGCGCGTCTCGATTGAGCATAATCAAGGCTTGCGGTGATAGTATGATAATGGAGGTGGGTCATGTTCGGACGTATCGGCCCTATGGAGCTTGTCTTAGTCCTGACGATCGCGTTGATTATTTTCGGGCCGTCTAAGCTACCCGAGATTGGGAAGTCGATCGGGCGGGCGATCAACGAGTTCAAGACTCAGGCCAACAGCATCGCTAAGGACGTTGATATCACGGACCTTGACGTTGCCGACAAGAAGGAAAACAAAACACAGAGTCGTCGTGAGGACAACCCCCCCGGCGACGACAAGGGCCGCGATAAGTGATCGCGGGCCCAGGAGGATAACCGCATGATAGGACGCTTCGGAGTGCTCGAGCTCGTGTTGGTTCTGGCTATTGCGCTCATCGTTTTCGGGCCCAAGAAGCTGCCTGAGATCGGAAAGGCGATAGGACAGACGATTCGGGAGTTCCGCAGCAGTACGGCCGCTAAGGACGAGGAGAGCGAACAAGAGAAGCAGGCCGAAGCGGCTAAACTATCGGAGACCGGCGGCGAGAAGGCGCCGGAGGGGATGATTGAATCCCGGGATCCGCAGAACCAGACCGCCGAGGCAGAACGGCCGGGTAATCGGGCCGGTACGAAGAGTGACGAGTAATTAAAGTGAGGACCAGAGATGAGCGAACCGGCTGCACCTGAAACCGCCGAACCCGAGTCCGGCGAGCTGACGTTTGTCGAGCACCTCGAGGAACTGCGCAAGCGGCTGTTCATCGCGGCGCTGGCGATCGCGATAGGGACCGGGGTCTGTTATGCGTTTATCGATGAGATTGTGAAGGTCTTGGAGCGGCCGGCCGGGGATCTGGATTTCATCTATATCAGTCCACCGGAGCTGTTCGTCACTTACGTTCGGGTGGCCGTGATTGGCGGACTTGTGTTGGCCTCTCCGGTAGTGCTGTTTCAGTTATGGCGTTTTGTGGAGCCGGCGCTCCGCCGGCGCGAACGGCGCCAGCTGCTGTTTGCATTGCTGATGGGCGTTGTGTTCTTCAGCGTTGGTGTCGCGTTCGCATACAGCGTAGTACTTCCTATAGCTATAGAGTTCTTCGCGGTGCGATTGGCCGGCGAGGGAATTCTGCCGACGTTCTCGATCTCGTACTACATTGGGTTCGTCAGCTCTACCTTGCTCGCGTTCGGGATTGTGTTTCAGCTGCCGCTGTTCGTTCTGTTGCTTGCATCCCTGGGCCTGGTGACCCCCGCGTTTCTGCGCCGGTATCGCAAGATTGTGGTGCTCGCGATTGTGCTGCTAAGCGCGTTCTTGACCCCGCCCGATGTTATCTCGCAGCTGTTGCTTGCCGGTCCGATTATGTTGCTGTACGAGCTGAGCGTGCTGATCACGGTCGTGATAACCCGCAAGAAGGTGCGTGCCGCTGAGTAATACGATCCGGGATCCGCAGATGCCAAGGGCCGGCCTCGCTCTCGGGGCCCGGCGGTCGCTCAGGAAAGGCGACCGCCGGCTCGGTATTTCACAACGGCTTTGCAGTAGAACACAGGAATGATTAGAAGCTTACTAGAAAGCATTGAAACCTCAGGAAGCTTAGATCCGGTCCGTGTTCACCGCGAGCGCTGTACACATCTGCTTAGCAGCAAGAGCCGCTGCAACCGCTGCGTAGAGCATTGTCCTACCGGCGCGATCAGCGCTGCAGCGCAGGTGGACGCGCGGCACTGTGTCCGCTGCGGGGCTTGTGTCGAGTGCTGCCCAACCGAGGCCCTCGAGTTGCAGTCGGGCTCTGATGGTGCGCTGCACCGTCACATGAAACAGCTGCTGTCGGCATACCGCAGTCTGAGTTTCGTCTGCTCGCGCGCCTCCGCAAAGCAGCGGCGCCGCGAAGACGCGGTGATTGTTCCCTGTCTCGCGCGCGTTCCCACCGCGGAATTGGTGCTGCAGTTACTCAGCCGGGGCCTTTGGGTTGTACGCGTGCTTCAAAGCGACGCATGCGCCGGGTGTAAAGCGCAGGCGGCGATGCAGGCCAAGCTTTGCGAGCTTTTGCGCTTGCGGAGTTTGCTGCAGACCAGCGATCCAACCGGCCGGCGCAGCGGGCGGATCGAGCTTCTGCCGGCCGCCGCCGCCGCGGGGGAGCCAATCCCCACTTCGGAGTCCACGGGCTTTACCGGTGGGCGTAAAAGCAGGATGCGGCGGCCGGCTTCGACCGGAGCTGCCGGCGCCGTCGGAGGCAATCAATCGGCCGGCGCAAGCGGGTTTGATCACACAAGACGAAACGTGCTCAACGCTGCCGCAACGCTGCCCGCACACAGCAGTCTCGTTCGTCTCGTGTTCGGTCTGCAAGTGCCGCGGGCACAGCAGGTGCAACCCGCCCGTAACGGGGCGTTACGAGGACAGCTGGCGCGCCGTGAGAAACGCAAAGCTGCTGATCGGGCGCTGCGCGCGGCAGGGTTCCCGGACTTCTTCTATCCTACCGTTCCGCGGATCGAAGCCTCCAGCGACTGCACGCTGTGCAGCGCGTGCAGCATGATTTGCCCCACCGGTGCGCTCCAGCGCGGCCGTGAGGAATCAGTAGAGTATCTAAAGCACGATCCGGCGGAGTGCATCGGCTGTGATGTCTGCGTGGATCTGTGCCCGCCGCAGGCGCTGAAAGCGGCAGTTGCGGCGCGCGGCGCGGCCGCCGGGCGCATAATCGCCGGCGTTGAGCGCGAGTGTGTACGTTGCGGTCGGCGCTTCGTAGCCCGGAATAGCGAAGCCCACTGCCGCCGATGTAGCGCTCAAGGGGCGTTCTGATCACATGGGGCTCTGAGCTTTGCGCGGTTGAATCTGGGCAGTCAAAACAGGTAAACTTGCGGGCTATTGTTACCCGTGGTATACAGAACTGACGCTAATCGGTCTCGCGCCCGCGATCAACGGGTATCTGGAATGCAACACCTTCTCGGGGAGGCGCTAACTACACATGGCAATTCATTACCCGGAGTCTGGGCCGCATATTCGCGCTACTCATTCTGTGAACTCACTCATGCGCGGAGTGGTCGTCGCGTTAATGCCGGCGACGATCGCTTCGGTGTTTTTCTTCGGACTGTACTCGCTGTATTTGGTTTTCGGTACCATTCTGGCTGCCGTCATCATCGAGTATCCGTTCAATAGGCAAGCCTATACGAAGAGAACACCGTTGGGAGACGGCAGTGCGGTGGTTGCCGGTATGATCCTTGGTCTGTCGTTCTCCCCCACTTCGGCGTGGTGGGTCCCGCCTGTCGGAGCTTTCTTGGCGATCGTTGTCGGCAAACAGGCTTTCGGGGGACTGGGAAACAACCCTTTCAACCCCGCTTTGGTAGCGCGCGCCATTCTGCTGTTGGCATTGCCGTTATACGTCGGTGATTGGGTGACGCCGTTTGACGCTGTCAGCACTGCAACCCCAATGGAAGGCGGCGAATGGACCTATCTCAGCCTCTTCTTGGGAAATGTGCCCGGCAGCATCGGTGAGACTTCGGCGCTCGCGCTGTTGATCGGTGCGGGATTTCTGTGGTTCAAGGGTTATATCGGCGCGGCGATTTCAATGGCGTTTATCGTCTCGGCTGCCGCCACCGCCACGCTGCTCGGTATAGACCCCCTGTACACTATTTTGGCCGGGATCCTGATGTACGGTGCCTTGTACATGGCTACCGACTACGTAACCTCAACGATGACGCTTGGGGCGAAACTGGCGTTCGGTGTGGGATGTGGCGTGCTGACGGTGCTGATCCGCGAGTACACCGTGTATCCGGCCGGAATAACTTTCGCGATTCTCCTGATGAACGGGATGGCCCATTTTCTTGACAGCCGCTCGCCGGGTCGCAGGTTCGGGGCGCTTTCGCGTGCGTACAAGCGCGGAATGCAGGTGGCGGCACTGGCGGCTGCCACCGTTGTGTTCGCGGGGATTGCCTGGGCCGGGCTCACAGTCAGCCGAAGTATCCAGGATACCTATGTCGATGCAACGACACAACAGTATCTTGACCGCTTCTTTCCGAATGCCGACGGCGTACAGCCCCCTGAGACGTACGAGCCTGACATTACAATGTATCGAGTGATGCACGGTAATGCGCATCTCGGATATCTGGGATACACCGGCGCCAAGGGCTATATCGGTTTGATCGATATGGTCGTCGCCCTTGATCCCGATGGTGTGATCATCGGCACCCGCGTGGTCGAGCACCAAGAGAGTTCAACCCTGGGATCACGTGTTGCGAGTCGCGAATGGCTCGCGCAATTTGAGGGCATTTCGTTCTTAGACAGCCAAGAAGTGATGGACCGTGTTGATATGATCAGCGGTGCAACCGTATCCTCGCGGGCTGCGGCAACCGCAGTACAGCGCCTGCTCGCATCCCAGGACCCGGCCGCGGTTGAGGAACCGGTTGGGGCCGATTTCGACGATCTGGAGGAGGGAACCTATACCGGTTCGGCTCGCGGCTATAGCGATCAAGTCACGGTAGAGTTCACGGTACAAGGCGGCGAGGTGACCTCAATATCAGTGGTCTCGCACAGCGACACTGCGGCGATTGCGGAGCCCGCGTTCGATAAGTTGATCGAGGCGGTGTTGAGCAGTCAGAGCCTCGACGTTGACATGGTGTCCGGTGCGACGGCCAGCAGCGAGGGGTTCTTGAACGCGATTCGCTCGGCTCTCAGAGAGTGAAAGGGAGTATGTTGAGATGATGGACAGCAATATGAATGCAACCGAGCGCACGGTGCTGCTGGGCTTAATCCCGCTGCTCGGCGCCAGTGGTCAGCTGAGTGTGGGGCTTGCGGCATTGGTTGCGTGTGTGCTGATTGGTCTGTCGGCGCGGCTGCTGAACCGTGCCACCGTAGCGCGGATCAGCGATGCAATGCGCTGGCCCTTGTTGTTCGCTGTCGGGCTGGCGGTTGCCTTTGTGGTATTTGCGCTTGCCGGGTTCGTATTGCCGGTTAGCGAACGGATTTTACCGTATGTGTTGATCAGTGGCGTGAGCCCCATTTGCTACTACGGCTGTGCGCAGCAAGTCTCGGCGAAGGAATTCGGTGCAGTGCTCGGGCGCTTCGCTGCACTAATGCTGGCGTTTGGTGTGATTCGAGAACCGCTTGGGCGCGGCACTATCGCCGGGTTCGAGGTGCTCGGCGGCGGCGACGTTCCGATGAGCCTTCTGAGCAGCGCACCCGGCGCCTTCCTGCTGACCGGTGCCGTGTTGGTGCTGTTTCGGGCGCTGCATGCCGGACCCTCTCTGCAGGCTGAAAGGTAGACGAAGATGAGCGATATACTGATTGAGTTGCTGGAGCGGGTGCTGACGAAGAATGTGGTGATCGTTTCGTTGCTCGGCGTCACGCTGGTGACGGTCGAGGCACGGGGCATCAGCCGCTGTATCCGCTCCGGTTTGAAGTACATGCTTGTCATCGCCCTAACCGCCTTTTTGGGGTGGGTCGTACAATCGGTGTTGCCGTCCGGTCTCGAGTTCGTCTTGGCGTGGGTTTTCCTGATCTTCGCGTTGATCGGCGTGCGAATTCTTACCTCGTGGGGAGAGTTGCAGGGACAGTGGCTCGGGCTCCCACGCTTTCTCATCGCGCTTGGTGTATTGGTCGGGTATCCGGTCTTGTTGTGGCAGGAGAGCCTCGCGTTCGAGTCGGCGATCATTGCGTCGGTTGGCGGGGCTGTAGCATTTTATCTTGCCTTTGTAGGTAGTGCCGCACTGCGCGAGCAGATCGAGCTATCCGAAGCGCACCAGATCCTCAAATACACTCCGGTGCTGTTGTTCTCGCTCGGCGTGCTTGCCTTGGGGCTCGTAGGCTTTAGGTTCCTGTAATCTGTTGTCGGGCCCGCGGGTTCGGCGTTCGCCGGCCCAACCTGGAGACTCCGCCCGGTCAACGCTTCGACAAGCGCACTTCATTGATAAGCGCGCGGGCCGCTCGCTCGGTTGGCGCTATGAACACGTGGTCGCGTAACGCGAACGCGTTGTGCGCCTTAGGGTCCAACACGTAGTCCGCTTCGGTGACGTAACAGCCGAGCGCGGTGCGGTCGCTGAACAATACAGTGTACCCAAGGCGCTCGAGCATCGGCAACGCGGCCGCGATGTCCCACAGCTTGAGCGACGCCACGTACGCACTGTAGCGCCCCAGCAACAACTGCATTACCGAATACACGCAGGAGGCCGCCGCGTGAACCGGGCCGTCTCCCAAGAAGCGACCGTGTTTTGCAACTTTCTGAGATATACCGACCATTCCGTACCCGCGCCGCGGCAGCTCGGGCGCGCTTACTTCTTTGAGGCGCGGCGCCACCGACCGGGTCGAGCGTAAGGCGGAAGCATACAGAAGACGATCGCCGGAAGTCATCAAGAGCTGATCCTCCACCGGCACAAAGATTGCTCCCTCCAACAAGCGGCCGCCCTCCATCAGCCCAACCGACACTCCCCAGGTGGGTAAGCCCTGCGCGTAAGCGGCGGTGCCGTCTATGGGGTCCACGACCCAACTTGTGCCCTCCAGCGCGTGCTGCAGCTCTACGGCGGGCATCTGCAGCGCGGATTCCTCGCCGATGAACCCGGTATTGGGCATGGACTCGGTGAGACGGTCACGCAACAGCTGTTCTATGGCGCGGTCGGCGGAGGTCACGAGCGAGTTGTCGTGCTTGAGCTCGCTACTGAGGCGCGCCCGCTCCTTCAGCGCAGATGCCCCGGCTTCGCGAAGCACCGCGATAATTGTTGTTTCGCTCCATCGCGGGTTGCTCATAATGACCATCAGTATACGACACCTTGAGATGCTTGGCGAGCGATGTCGAAGGCTGGTATAGTAGCGACCATGGTGCGCCGTGAAAGCTGCGCCGTTCCAACGGGTGAGAGTCCCGTCCGGGTAAGCGCCGAAGCGCCCGGTAGCAGGGTCCGGTCATGAGGGGAGACCCGAAGGGCTGAGCGGACCGT
>PWQX01000069.1 GCA_003556605.1 Spirochaetaceae bacterium | reverse complement strand
ATGCCGGCACAACTGCACCACGCGGTCGCGAATGCGAGGCAGGGCGTCTTCGGCAAGGTAGACGAGCACCGGCCCGGGGGCGTGGACCTCGAAGCGCCCCAGGCAAGGAGTTGCCGAGGCGGCAGAGACGGCAAGATCGAGAGCCAGTGTAGATTTACAGGCTTTCGGAGCGCCGCCGATCACCCCGACAGCTGCGGCACCCCAGAGATCCTCAACCAGCCACTGAGCCGCCCCGGGCTCAACCTCGATGGCGTGGACCGGCAGGGTGGGTAGTCCCGCGCTCATGGCCACAGCGATTTGCGCGCTGCGATCACCTCAGCTGAGCAGACCGCCGAGGCGCCGGCGTGGGCGGCGAGCTCCAGCGACTTGAGCGCGAGGCGGTCGATGGCGCGCAGGTTGCCGCGGCTGAGCTCGAAGATGCTCTTGTGGGTGTCGGCGTCGAAGGGGTCGGTGTGGGTACCGGCGAGGGTGCAGCGCTACAGCACGTAGGCGTGGGTCTCCTCGCGCGAGAGAAGCCGCAGCGTGGCGTAATGAGCCAGCCGCTGGGCCATCGCCGCCTGCTCGGGACGTCCCAGGAGGCTCTTCAGCGGCGGCTGGCCCGTGAGTACCAGCGACACCACGAGGCGGCTGTCCATCTCGAAGTTGGTCAACAGCCGCAGCATCGAAAGCGTTTCGGGGCGCAGCTCGTGCGCCTCGTCCAGCACGATCACCGGGCGCAGCCCCTCGCTGCCGCAGGTGTGCTCGAAAGCGTCCTGCAGCTTGCGCACGAGCGCCGGGTAAATGCCGGTGGGTGAGAGCCCGCACGAGGCGGCGATCTCCTTGCACAGGTCGCGCTTGGACAACCCGGTGACCTTGACGTAGCGCACCTGGTAGCGGGCCTCGGGCAAGCAGGAGACCAACGCCCGTAAGACCACCGTCTTGCCGGTGCCGGCCGGCCAGCTTCAGCCGACGGTCCTGAGTTCGGCGCCGGCGTGCGTCATATGGCTGAAACCACGGACTTTCTGACCGCCAGCGCTCTCCCTTGGCAGCATCCACAGCAGTTGCGAACAGCGTGACCTCCCAGGCAGGCTGTCTGGTGGTAGCGTCCACCAGCACCTGTCCCGAGGGGCTGTAGGGCGCCAGCTGCTCATAGCCATAGGGGTAGTGTCCCGGCGGATACAGCGTGTAGCGGCCCTGTGCATGCCTCGAGCAGCCTACCACTGCCAACGGGAAGCGCGGCCCGGTCTTGCTCGAACTCCGCCGCCACATTATAACACCTGACTGCCGATTTTCATGCTTTCAGGGTGCCGCGCCGGCGGCATGCACAACTCTTTTGGAATCGTCTAATCAATCCTTGCAAGTCTGAATCAGGACCTCCCGGGTGCGCATGTGGTGTTCAACCATGAGGTCTGCGGCCAGTTTAGCGTTGCGGGTCTGAATCGCTCCGATTATTGCACGATGCTCTGTGATGGTCTCCTCCGGGGGCCGGATCAGACCTTTCGTGGCGGCTTTTCCGATATAGCCGAACTCTTCGTTCATCTCACGGATCATGTCGTTCCCCGAAAGTCTGATAAGTGATGAGTGAAACTCCCGATCTGCTTTCTCGTACTCAGTGTATTCGGTTTGAGTTAGGGGGGGATGAAAACCGGTAAAGAGCTCGGTAAGCTGAGTGATCTCCCATTCACTGGCGTTCTCAACGGCGAGACGGGTTGCCATTCCTTCCACGGCGCCGCGGGCAGCGAAGAGGTCGATAATCTCCTTACAGGAATATCTGCGAACGTAGTACCCACGTCTCGTCCGTTGTTCGATGAAGCGCTGTCCGGCCAATCTGTTTAGGGCATCGTTGATTGGGGTTTGGCTTACTCCGAGAAGGCTTTCGAGCTCCTTCTTGTTGATCTTAGCGCCCGGACGAAGCGCACCGTCTTGGATCATCTGTTTGATTGTATCGTAAACCTGGTCGGTCAAGATTCGGCTTTCAATGAGGCCCAAGACAAAAACTCCTTAAGGGTGCTGCGGCGACTTTCTATGAATCAACGCCGCTCGCGATGTGAAGATGTGATGGTACATCTGTTCTTCGGCGATGTCGGGATCTCGGGACTGCACGGCCGACAGAATATTCCGATGCTGCTCCAGACTCTCTCTTGGTTTCTTTAGAAGTCCTTTCAGATTAGCTATGAGGATTATGTTGTTCGAGGTGACGATGTTGTAGAGAAACCGATTCCGACTCATCTCCATTAGTAATATATGGAACTCATAGTCCTGCGATTTGATCCGTCCGGCATTGCCTTGTTCGATTATCTCTTCGTACTGATCGGTAATACGCTGAAGCTCTTCGATCTCAGCGTTTGTGCCATGTTCGGTAGCGTTGCGAGCCCCAAGCGGTTCGAGACGCAGTCGTATATCATAAATGCCCAGAAGCTCTTCATGTGAGTAAGATCGGACGTAGCTACCCTTGCGCGGCACCGATTCCACGAGCATTTCCCGTTCCAGTTTTGACAGTGCCGACAGTAACGGTGTCCTTGACACACCTAATCGATCGGCCAATTCGTCTTGAGCGAGGTGTTGGCCCAGCTCGAGCTCGCCCTTTAGGATCATCTCCTTCAGAAGCTTGTGAACGCGTTGCGGAAGGTCTTCGTGCTCAATTCTGTACATCTTTGGTTATTAACCCGTCCCTTAGAATTTGCGCTACTACAAGAGTTTCCAGGGAACTACGCCAATTTATCCGCGGGAGGATGGAAGGTCAAGCAGCGCCCGTGCGTCCTGTGGTGTTGCGACTTCTTTGCCCGCAGTACGGATTAGCGATACTAAGTTTGCTACTAAATCCGCATTTGTGCCGGCCGGGACACCCTGTTTCAGGTAGCAACCGTCCTCAAACCCGACCCTCAGCACTCTCGCGCCCAGTCCGAGTGCTGCGGCTACCAGCGATAGATCAAACATTCCTTCGTGAACGAGCCCCCACTCGCTTCCATCGGGCAACAGGTCTGCGAGAAAGAAAAGATTACGAGCATCGGAAGAGATGGAGCTCGGGAAGCCCAGGGCGAAGTTGAAATGCAAAGGGGTTGGCAATACACCTTCGTCTCTCAGTTCAAGCGCTGTGGTAATCATGCTGGGGTTGAACACCTCCAGTTCAGGTATCACGGACCGTTCCTGCATGCGACCTGCCCAGAAGCGAATGTCCGGAAGGGTGTTAATGTAGACGGACTCGCCGAAATTCACTGACCCCATATTCAAGCTTCCCATTTCGACTCTGGGATCGTTGAGCGACACGCACCGGTCTTCGACCGACAGGTCGGCCGGCCCACCGGTAGATCCGTTAACAATCAAATCCGTTTCTTCGCAAATGCGATCGAGGGTTGCCTCGAAATGGGTAAGATCGGATGTCTGTTCCCCGTCCCGATCCCGAACATGCAGGTGAACAACCGAAGCGCCTTCATTCCAGCAGCGGACACTCTCGTCGGCAACCTCCTGCGGGGTAAGCGGGTTATTTGTTTCCGTAGGAATCTCTTTACCAACGTGGCTCACCGGAGCCACAACAACGACTATTTTGTCTTTTGCGTACATGGGTCCACTCATGGGGCACCTCCCTCGGAAACTATCGTCTGTCGTTGGACATTTGGATCGGTGAAACAATCGAGACTGTCACGCGCTACCGTCGAGAAGCTAAAGAGCACGGCACCGGTCGGTCCTGCTTGAAACCAGTGCTTCTCGCCCGGCTTACAGGTCAACTGATCTCCCGGCTGAAAAGCAATCTCGTGCCGTAATTGATACACGTGTTCTTTGCCTTCCGGGATATAACCTCTGGTGATGTTCGGTGGTCCTTCGAGGTAGAAGTAAAGGTCGCCGTACAGAAGTCGTACGGATTCCTCCTTACCCGGGTCGTCCCCGACGGGCGGGTGCCAGTGTTCCGGCTCTGTTTGATACGGAGTCAGAGCTAATAGCTTGACACTCAGCCGTTCAGTCTGAACCAAGGTAAGAATTTGGGCCCCCTCCACCTGCAGGTTGCTCAAACCGAAGTCTGCCACTTCGAGCGACGTCTCCTCCTTCTTGGTCAGGATTATCCCGGCTTTTCGAATCAGCTCGATGGCTTGCTGCCGTGCTTGGTGTTGTTCTGCTTGTGTAATCATCGTAACCTCAATTAAACATTTTGTATACACACAACAAACAGCATACAGCGGGATGCGCAGTTTGTCAAAAAGCTATGCAACTCGGGTGGGAGTTCAATTCCGGGCACTTTCCAGGCGGGGAAGAGCACGCTTTGAGACAACCGGCTGAGCAGGGGAATCTTCGTAGGGAGCAAAAAAAGTTATCCTCCTGAAGAAGAAGAAAACCCAAAAGATCAGGAGGACAGAAATGCAAGAACTGTTTTCAGTGTTGCGCGGGGCCGAGCTTGTTGTCAATGATCTTGTTGGTGAAATCGACAGCGGCGAGGCGAATCTTGAACAAGCCGAACGGCGAGTCGTTGTGTTTGTTAATGCCTCGGCGGAGTTCTTACCGCCGAGATTCTCGCACGAGTAGCCGAGCCGGCTACTGCGAATACGATCTATGTTGAAGGGAGCAAAGCGCGTTACAGAAGCTGAGCGGCTTGAGCTAAAAGCACGCTTCGGAACGACCGTTACGCGCCGGCGCAGGCGCTACGCGTTCGAAGGCGACGGTAATTACTATCCACTTAATGAACAGCTTGGTCCGGGGCTCACTGGTGGGTTCACGCCGCTGGTGACCTGCCTATTGAGTCTCTTTGGAGCCGGAGAACCCTATGAGCCTGCCGCCGAGCGGTTGAGCGCCGCACTCGGGTTCGACATCAGTGCCAAGGCGGTACAGAACAACACTGAACGGGTCGGGCGAGAGCTTGCCAAACATCCCTTTGAAGTCATAGGCGAGGAGCACCGCCACCAGCCGTGCGAGCTGATGATTGTTGAGACTGACGGGACTGTCTCACCGCAAATACGCGAACAGAGCGAACTCACCGGCAGATCGTCGAGCTTTTTCATCTTGTTTATTACGCTATTCGATAGGAGCCGGCTAGAATGACGATAGTTTTAGAACAACTTGCGGGGTTCTTCGGTAACCTCGCCTTGCGTCTGCTATCGACTCCGGTAACCTACTGGTGCTCTTCGGTGCTGTGATCATGGGAATCGTATTCGGAGCCGCGCAGGGCCTGACTTCTACGTTGGGCGTGGCATTACTCGCGACGCCTACTTTTGGCATGACCTTGGAAATGGCGCTGTTAGCGCTTTTGGGTGTATATGTAGATGGTACGTACGGTGCCTCGTACTCCGCGATACTGCTCAATATTCCGGGTAGTGCAGCGGCGGCGGCAACCGCGATTGACGGCTACCCCCTTGCACTGAAGGGCCAGGCCGGGGAGACGCT
>PWQX01000081.1 GCA_003556605.1 Spirochaetaceae bacterium | reverse complement strand
GTGTGCAGCACCCGGCTTACCCCGGTCAGTACATCGAAATGGCAGACGGCTCGCGTGAGCGCATCGAGATCGAGAAGATCGACGATCGCAGCTTCGTGTTTCACTACCCGCGTATCGTACAAAATCCGATTCTCTCGACCAATATGCTTTTCGGGCCGCGACACATCTATGAACCGGCTCTGGAACAAGAGGGTGTCCAGGGCGTGCTCGATGTGTTGAGCGTCGATACCGACCAGCGAAGCATTCCCTCGCTCGGTGAATATCATTTGATAGAGTACGAGCCCGGGCAGCGCGTTGTACTACAGCGTAATCCCAATTACTTCAAGACCGATGAAAACGATACGAGTCTTCCGTATATCGAGCGGCTGATCGTTCGGATTGTACCGGACAAGAATAGCGAGTTCTTGATGTTCCGTGATGGAACTCGTGATTCGTATACGCTGCGTCCGGAGGATCTCGACCCGCTCCTGCGGGCCGGTGATCGTGACTACACAGTCTATGACGGTGGGGCGACGCTCGGAGCCTCGTTCTTCACGGTTAACCAGAACCCCGGCGCCGTCCCGGAACCTAAGCTCAGCTGGTTTACGCAGAAAGAATTCCGGCAGGCACTGTCCTCGCTTTTGAATCGGCCGCGTATCGTGCAGCAGGTGTATCGCGGCCTGGCCGAACCGGCGCATCACTTTTTCGCGCGCCCGAATCCAATGTTCGACGAAGACATTCGTCTCGAGTACACCTACAATCCTGAACGGGCCGTTGACCTGTTGGCCTCAATCGGGATGCAACAGGACGCAGAAGGCGTGATGCGCGATGCCGACGGGAATCGGATTGAGTTCAATATCTCGGTGGGCGCCGAAAACAACATAGGAATTGACATGGCGCAGATCTTGTCCGACGAGCTCTCGGAAGTGGGGATCAACGCTCGGGTACGGCCGGTTGATTTTCAGCGGCTTGTCGAGATGCTGCAGAATACCTACGATTGGGACATGGTATCGGTGTCTTTGGGTGCGAACTACTGGCCCTCCAGCGGCAGTAACGTCTGGCAGTCAAGCGGTAACTTCCACCTGTGGCATCCGCTGCAAGAGGAACCGGCGACCGAGTGGGAAGCGCGCATCGACTACCTCTACAATGAGGGCCGCTTCGCCAAAGACGAAGAACGGGCAAAAGAGATCTACGACGAGTACCAGCAGATCCTGCTCGAACAACTGCCGTTCATTTATACCGTTCACCCGATGTCCTTCCAGGCCGTTCGCGACCGTTGGGGAAATGTGTTCTATGACACCCTCCGGGGGTTAGACACGACGTATGTGTATCTCAAAGATTGAGAACCGGCAGGTACACACGTAGATGAATCCGCTCAAGATCACGTGGCGAATCGTCGGGCAGCTCGTGTATAACTTCAGAGCACGCCGGCCGCTCGCTGCCTTCGTCGCCGGTCGCCTGCTCTCGATGGCGGTACTGTTGTTTCTGCTCGGTCTCGCGGTGTTCGCGCTGATGCAACTCACGCCCGGCGACATCGTCGAGAACTACATCCGCGGTCAGATGTTCACACTTGGTGAGTTCCGGCAGGACGACAATATCTATACCGAGGAAATGATCGAGATGGCCCGAGAGCGGCTGGGGCTTGACCGGCCGTTTTACGTGCAGTACGCAAACTGGCTCAGGCAGGTACTCTTGGAGCGCGATTTGGGGAGGACCTTGATTGCGCGCGCCCCGGTATTGTTCTTGATACGCGACCGAATGATCAACTCTCTGATCCTGAACTTGATCTCGCTGGTGTTCCTCACGGTGATCTCGTTTGGTCTGGGAATCTACTTCTCGTCCAAGGTGGGTACACGCGTCGACGTGGCGGCCACATCAACGGCACTGTTCTTTCACGCATTCCCGGGGATTCTCATGTTGATTCTGCTGCAGCTGTTTGCGGCGGTCACCGGCTGGTTCCCGATAACCGCGTATCCGCCTTTTCCGTTTCGCGAAGCGCCGGCGCAGTTCGTATTCAGCTACGCGCACCATGTGTTTCTTCCGTTGCTTGGGGCGTTCCTATCGGGCGTCGGCGGTACTATGCGCATGATTCGTGCCACAATGCTGGATCAGTTGGGGCAGCCTTACATCACCAGCTTGCGATCGCGCGGTATCAGCGAGAAACGCATTTACTTTGCGCACGCTTTTCGCAACACGCTGAACCCGTTCATCACCAGCAGCGCCACTCTGTTTGCGAGTCTGTTCTCAGGATCGCTGATCCTGGAGATCATTTTTTCGTATCCCGGTATCGGGCGCTTGATGTACGAAGCGGTTCGTCAGGAAGACATCAACCTGGTGTTGGCGAATCTGATGTTTATCAGTTTTCTGGTATTGGTGGGCATGGTGGTGGCGGATATCCTGCTTGCGGTCGTTGATCCGCGCATCCGCTATTCCAAACAGTAGAGGCGCACACGAGCATGGTGAAAAGGATCTGGATCGGCATACGGCATCGCCCGGTAGCGTTTATCTCGCTTATCGTGCTGATAGTGCTCTACCTTTCGATGATACTCGCCGAGCTCGCCACGCCGTACAACGCCGATACGGTGTTCCGCGACCACAGCTACCATCCGCCGAACCTGACGTTATACTCAAGTGAGCTCGGCTTTCGCCCGCAAGTGCAGGAGCGAGTGCTGGTGGATCAGCTGAATTGGCGGTATGCGCGCGTGCGCGGCGAATACCACCCGGTGCGCCTGTTCGTGCGCGGGCCGACCTACCGTATGTGGGGACTGTTTGAAACCAACATCCATCTGTTCGGCACCAACGTGCCCTACGGGGAGGATGGCCGTACGTGGGTGGACGGCGGCCGCAACTACCCTGTTTTTCTGCTCGGCGCCGATCACATGGGGCGCGATTTGTTCACACGTGTTATTCACGGCTCGCGAATCTCGTTGACAATCGGATTCGTTGGTATCGCAATCTCGCTGACGCTCGCGATCATCCTCGGAGGGCTCGCCGGATACTACGGCGGGATGCTCGACTGGCTGCTGATGCGCTTTGCCGAGTTTGTCATCCTCATCCCGGGACTCTATTTGATCTTGTTTTTGCGGTCGGTATTGTCGCATGATCTCGACCCCGGCCAGTCGTTTATCTTGATCACCGTGATCCTCTCGTTCGTGGGGTGGCCGGGAAGCGCGCGGCTGATCCGCGGCATGGCGCACAGTATCAAGCGCGAAGACTTCATCACCGCCGCCGAGCTCGACAGCATCCCGCCGCTTGTGATTGTGTTCCGCCAGATCGTTCCGCAGATGGCCTCAATCCTGATCGTCAGCGTAGCGCTGGGGATCCCGAGCTTCATCCTCGGGGAGACGGTTCTGTCCTACCTTGGGTTAGGGGTGGTGGATCCGGCGGTGAGCTGGGGGAGTCTGCTGAACCGCGAGATTTCAACCTTGAATAACCTGACCCGGTTTCCTTGGTTCCTATGGCCGGGTGTTTTTCTGATTGTCACAACCTTGGCGTTCAACTTCATCGGTGACTTGCTCCGCGATATTGCCGACCCGTACTACCGCGAACGCCGACTGGAGCGCAGGTAACGCGTATGCTGCTTGAGATTGACAACCTTATGGTTGAGTTCGCTACCGGCCAAGGGCCGTTGCACGCGGTGCGCGGGGTGTCGTTTGAGGTGCGCGAGGGCGAGGTGCTGGGCGTGGTCGGCGAAAGCGGTTCGGGCAAGAGCGTTACCGCGCACTCGATCCTCCGTTTGCTGCCCGGCAATGGGGCGATCACGGGCGGGGACGTCCGCTACCAGGGAAGCTCGGTGCTCGCGTACTCGCCGAATGTATTGCGGGCGTTCCGCGGTCCTAAGGTCTCCATCATCTTTCAGGAGCCGGGGCGCTCTTTTGATCCAATCTACACAGTTGGCAGGGCGATTGAAGAGACACTGCGAGCTCACAACCCCGAGATGGCCGAAGACGAGGTCCGTGAGCGGTCGGTGAAGCTCTTACGAGAGACGCATGTGCCGTATGCCGAGCAGCGCCTACACAATTACCCGCACCAGTTCTCCGGCGGGCTGTTGCAGCGCATCATGATCGCGTTGGCACTGGCTTCCGACCCCGACGTGCTGATCGCCGATGAGCCTACCACGGCGCTTGACGTCACCATTCAGGCGCAGATCATCGACCTGCTTCTCGAGCTCAAGGACAAGCGCAATCTCGCGATCATATTCATTACCCATAACCTGGCGTTGATCAGCGAGATCGCCGACCGTATTCTGGTGATGTACGGCGGGTTGGTAATGGAGTACGGTTCCGCGCGTGATGTGCTCGACCGCCCGCGCCACCCCTATACCCGCGCCCTGCTCGCGTCGCTTCTGAGCCTCGGTACGCATTACACCGAGCAGCACCTGCAGACCGTACATGGCGGGACGCCTGATCCGCGGCGCCCCGAGCCGGGCTGCCCGTTTGCACCGCGTTGCCCGCTGGCGAAGATGCAGTGCCGCGAGGCCGTGCCGCCGCTTGTAGAAGACGGTACCCGGCACCGCTGCATCATCTCCGGCGAGAAACCGGAGGGGCTGTATGCTCGAGATTAGGAATCTGTACAAAGCGTTCAGCCTGGAGGCCGGGTTTTTCGCTCCGGTAGGCCGTTACGTGTACGCGGTCAACGGCGTGAGTTTCGCGGTAGAACGCGGGGAGATCTTCGGTCTCGTCGGTGAGTCGGGGTGCGGGAAGACGACGACCGCGCGCTTAGTGGTGCGGACGTATCCGTTCGACGAGGGCAGTATTGTGTTCACCGACCGGGACGGGACAGTCTTTGATGTCGGCACGCTCGATCATCGTCGCTTGAAGCTCTTGCGCAGTAAAGTGAAGTAAATCTTCCAGGACCCGGCGAAGTCGTTGAATCCGCGCATGACCATCCTGCAGGTGTTGACTGCCGGTTACCGCTATCAGAGCAGCTGGCCCGGTAAGGTTCAGGCGCGCGAAGAAGCTGCCGAGATACTGCGTCAAGTAGGGCTGTCACCGGACGATCTTGAGCGACGCCCGGCGGATTTCTCCGGTGGACAACGGCAACGTATTTCGATTGCGCGCGCGCTGATTACTCGACCCGAGCTCCTGATCTGTGACGAGGTGGTGTCGGCGCTCGACGTCTCGATCCAAGGTCAGATCCTGCAGCTATTGCTGAGGTTGAGGGAGGAGTACGGCTTCGGGATGCTGTTCATCGCCCACGATCTGGCTGTGGTCTCGTACATCTGCGACCGAATCGGGGTGATGTATAGGGGGATGCTGATGGAGACCGCGCCGTCCCGCCGGCTGATCGAAGCGCCTACCCACCCCTACACCAAGCATCTTTATACCAGCGTCCCGCAGCTTGACGTCGCGCGCAAGACCACCGGCGGCCGCATCACCCGCTTCGGCGAGATTCCCGACCCGACCGTTCGGCCCGCC
>PWQX01000063.1 GCA_003556605.1 Spirochaetaceae bacterium | reverse complement strand
CACCACGCGGTAGAACTCTGCGATCTGCTCAGCGTCATATCGCTTCATGAACCATCCCAGCCAAAACTCGAACGCCTCAAGCTCGTCGCTCTCGGTGCCGTACGCGGACCGTGCCGCAGCCACGCCGTAATACAACGCCGTTTGTTCGTCGATTGCCCGGCGTTGCCCCGTGTTTGTGTTCGTCTGGGTAGCCATAGAGTGCTCCTTCTCACTATTCTTCTCAATGTTAGAGAAGCAAGAAGCACCCGGCTCTATAAGTGCATACCTTGAAGCACTTTGTTTTGAGCCGCAATGGATTCGAACCATTGACCCACGCCTTAAAAGGGCGTTGCTCTACCACCTGAGCTAGCGGCCCGAGAACGGGTCTATACGCCCCGAACGGCGGAACTATAGCAACAGTCCTTACCGAGTGTCAACACACCCTCTCCGGTGTCTCTTGAAACACGTCCGAAGACGCCGTACGCAAAGTGGTTCAGTTGAAGCTGTTCGCCCTGTATTACCTTCAACTTCGCTGGAATTGACCGAATGTGGAACGCGGTCGTATATTTTTCGGGAGGACGTTAGCGCCTTATGGCTTGGTTCAGCAGAATGGCCCGAGTCGTCTCACAATGGAGTCTTCCGCCGACAGAAGAAGACGTTCCCGAGAATCAGACGTGGGCTCGTCATGTGACCCCTGGAGCACCACTTCCCGAGTCTTTTCGCACCGTACTGACCGAGCTCGGACATAGCGACCTCTCCCAGTCGTACGTAATCTACGCGCCGGCCGATCACTGGGCCACGCGCCACACCGATCCCAAGATTGTGGCATTGTCGGGACGGAATCTCGATGTATTGGTCATGCGGGGCGTTACGGTCGAAATCAACCGCTACCCCGTACAGTGTATTGACCACATTCAACGCGGTCGAATACTGCTGGATTCATGGGTCACAATCAACGCAACGATCGACGGCAACCCGCAGAGCTCAACCATTGAGTTCAATACGGTAGTTGAAGCGCTTTTCGATAGATTGATTAATACGCTGCGAGCGATTCGAGCCGAAATTTGCGAAACTCGTAACCCTGACTTCGGGCAGATTCAGGCTTCGCCGAAATCCCCGGATGAGCGCGGCCATAAGTTAGCGCGCTACGCAAGTCAAAGCCTTCTGAGCGGAGAGGAAGTCGTAAGCGTGTACTTGAGTCCCAATGAGGGAAAACCCGTACGCCGGCGAGGGCGGTTTCGCGGCTGCACGTACGTGCCCGGACCGTATATCATTGTTCTGACCAACCGAGAGGTTATACGGGTGCACGAAGAATGCCGTCTGATTACGCAACAGGCACGATACGGCGCGATTTGGGACTTCACACCTTTGCGGTAGAGCTCTGCAGATTCGCGTGAACTGTCAAAGACGAACGCGAATACCGAGCATAACGTTGAACACTGACCGCAGGCCGGGCTCTTTGGAGAGCTCTGAACCGAACACCGCAGTGTCTACCTGCACGCGGCCGGCGTCGATACCGAGGCCGGCGGCGGGCAATCCACGGGTGAACCCTGTCCGTAGCGACAGCACCTCGAGTAGCAACAATTCGATACCGAGGGCGGGTTTGAGGGCGATGTTCTCAGCGTCATCAGGACGAACAAGAAAATCAATTGCGTCACGATAGTCTAGGTAAACGTCCATTCCGCTGACGCCGCGCCGGCGCTCGGGGGTCACGGGACGATAGCGTAGTCCCAGATTGAGCTCCGCCGGCGCCCAGAGCGACTCACGCTCCTCGGCGTCTTCGCCGTCGAGGTAATCATTTAGGCTTGCGTAGCGCGCTTCGATTGCCGGGGTCAAAGCATTCTTCGCCGTTAGGGCGAGAGCGAGGCGCTCGGTGCGGTCGTACCGCAACCCCAGGTCAAACCCGACACCGGTTGTCAGGGTGAACGGCTCGTCGGCGAATCGTCCGATATCGCGGTCATCGACGAGGTCGGGAATATCAAGCAGCTCTTCCTGGAAGCTGCTGGCGCCATGCATGAACCCTTTCATCAGAACTCCGCCGTACAGCTGACCCGGCGCACGCTCCGGCAGCGGAAGCTCAAAGCCTACCCCGCCGAGCGCCAACACACGCTCCTCGGCGCGAATCTCGAGCGTGCGACCGCTGACAGTCTCCACCACTACCCCGGAATCTGAGAAGATGCCGAATCCTATCCCTTCACCGACGAACCCAAAGGCGATCGGCCCGGTGAGCCCCACCCGGGTATAGAGGTTGCGAATCAAGTCGGTAACCTCAGGAGTAGTCAGCACCTCGTCCGGATCGTCGTCAATTGCCTCGGCAATTGCACTCGAGAACGGGAACACCGGGCCCGAGATCCAGACCGAGAGCTCGGTAATCTGCAGTTCCTGCTCTGCGGTCGCAAACCCGGCCGGATTGGCGAACAGGGTTGAGATGCCGTCGTCCCAGGCTGTATACGCGCCGCCGAGCCCTGCGGTACGCGGGCTGGTAATAGCTGTGAGCGCCGAGTCGATGAAGTCCGACGCGTGCGCCGCAGAAGCGGCCAACGCGAAAACCAACGCGAACAACACAGGCTTGAGGCTACTGTTCTTACCGAGCACTATCACACAGCCTCCCGGCTCTCGCACTCCCGCACAAGGAACGAACGCAACCCATTGGTGGAATTATCGCCCCCTTTTTTGGACACCGCACCGGGTCCGGTTACGACAGGATTGCCCCAAAATCTCCGACGTACTTCCAGCCGCCCGAACGATCATCCAACCTATCGGTCGCGAGATCGACAAAATCAGCCGCTTCCCCGGCCTCTACCTCGGCCAAGTCCGAGAGAGGGCCGACCAAGAACCCGCCGGCGATACCGGCAGCACGCAGCACCAGCCCGAGCGAGATCTCCAGATACGATTGCTCGCCGGCCACGAATCTTTCGTCTTTCGCATGCGCGGCTTCAATCTGTTCTTTGGCGGCGAGGACATAATCATAATTTAAAACATCTAGTTTCGCGCCGAACGCATCGTGGAGGTCGCCGGAATTTCCGAGACTCGTGTCATCGCCTAGCGCCAGCGTCAGCAGCTCCGAGAGCACTTCGGAAATACCCGCAGCGTTCATCGCGAGATCCGCGAGCAGGAGATTGAGCTCGGGATCGTCTTTTTCGTCTACGTTCTTCGAGAGCGCGTCGTAGGCTTTGCGTGCGGCCCGCTCGCTGCCCGAGCGCAGTGCCGCTTCGGCGTAGCGAATCTGGCGCTCTTTGCTGAGATTATCAGGGTCGCGCTCAAGCCACGAGAGCGGGCTGGTTGTAAAAGCTTGCTCGCAGGCGCCCAACGCTACGAGCGCAACCAGAAGGGCGCCTGCAAGAGCCCAGCACGATACTCGGAAGTTCATTGTACCTCTAATATCGGCGCAATCTCGTTTCGGCATTACCGTACCCGAGAAACACCGATACCGCTAAAAGCGCAGGGCGAGCTCCAGCGCAATACTGCTGCTCTTTTGATCACGGAATCCGTCGCCGATTTCGCGGCTGAACAGCGCAACGTTGAACTCAAGGCCCGGTAAGTCTACCCCTGCGCCGGCGGTCAGATAACCCTGATGGAGCCCGGTGCGCAGCGCCAAGCGACGCCACAGCAACATTTCCGCACCCACGTTGGTACGCGAGGCAAGCGGGAGGTCCGGCGACACACGCCCGAACACGTCGTCGAGCTCCAGCTGGAACCGCGGGTCGACCCGGCCGGCGAGGCCACCAAGCTCCGGCTCAAACCCGAGCCCAACGGTTGCGCGCATCGGCAGTTTACGCGAACCGGGTTCAACATAGCCTTCCTCTTCTTCGCCGGCGCCCGGCGGCAACGCGCCTCCGCGCAGCTCGTCTATCACGGTGCGTAGGTTGGCTTGAGAGTACGTGAGCGCCGTGTCGCCCACATCGCGCACCGCGAAACCAACCCGCCAAGCGTTCCACAACAGCTGCAGCCCGGTGTCGATCGCGACACCGTAGCCATGGTAGGTCTCGGTCAGCTCGCCGGCGTAGTCCTCACCGTCGTAGCCGGTCTGGAGTCCCAAGAAGTGCTGTACTAGTGCGGCGGCGGCGCCCGGCGTCTGCTCGGCGTCGACGATGGAGTGCACACGCACCAGCGGCCGTACCGCAGCGCCGAGATGCAAACGTACCGGCCCAAGCTCGAACGGGAATGCGAGCCCGCCGATGAGGCTCAACTCAGTCGTGAGGGTGCCGTTTCCTTTTGCGAAAGACTTGCCCTGTAAGAAGCTATCGAGCGCCGCGTGGAAACCGAGCCCGAGCCCCCTGCCGACGTATCCTATCCCCAGGGCGCCGCCGGCTCCAAGTCCATTCTTGCGAAAGTCACGCTCAAGTTGTCGATAGGTATCACTGTCGGTGCTCCGTTTGCGATCGCTGAGGAGGAGCTGCGCGACATCAGGCGCACGCGAGGGTGAGGAGTGCACCCAACTGCGGGCGCCTAAGATGGTAAGCTCACCCGGCGCACCGACGAACCCCGCCGGATTTGCAAGCAGCGCCGTGAAGCCACTTGCGGTCGCGACCGCCGCACCGCCTTGTCCCATTACCGCCGGGTCCGGCGCGAACAGCGAGCTCTCGTACTCCACAGCGGAAACGCCGAACACGCAGAACAGAAGAAGCACAACAGTCAGAATACACCGGTGTCCTCGCGCCATACGAAGGGGCAGTATATCACACAAAACCGCCGAGTGAAGCCTACGTACCGGTATTTGCACTATTCTAGACGGGCGAGCCCTTGTTGTGCTTGGGTGTTGCCGGAGTTGAGCACAAGCGCCCGTTCATAGGCTCGGCGGGCCGACTCGACCTCGCCGGCCTGCTCGCGCGCGAATCCCAGTCGCGCCCACCACCCGGAGTTGCCGTCGCTGTGGTAGACTGCTGTTGACAGCGCGATATCGGCGCGATTGTACTCCTCAAACCTGATGAGAATTTCGCCCATATTGCGGTAGACCTGCGCGATGAGTCGGCCCCAGGGTGCAACCGAGACATACTCCTGGTAATACTGCAGCGCCTCGAGGTCGTTGCCGAGCTGGAAGTTGGCTTCGCCGACGATGTGAAGAATCCGGTGGTCGAACCGCGACACCTGTAACGCCTGCCGCCCATACTCAACCGCATCCTCGTAACGGTTCAGCGCAAGCAGACTCCACCCGAGCACGCTATAAGAGTTCATGTTTTGAGGGTTTTCACCGAGCTCAGAAAGCGTGGTCTGAACCGCGTCGTTGTAACGTCCGTCCCGGTACATCTGCAGGGCATCGGGTGGCTGCTGTGCGTACACCATCCCGGCAACACCGGCGCCCGAAACCAGCGCCAGCGCCGCGAGCACGATTCCCCCGCAACGTATCATGTATTCACCCCTGAGGCCGCGTCGGGTACAGGGCCGTCATCTTTGTTCGGTTCGGACTTCATACTGCAGTTTCCGTTG
>PWQX01000257.1 GCA_003556605.1 Spirochaetaceae bacterium | reverse complement strand
GAGCAGACGTTGCTGGTGGCGATGCGAAGATAGCGAGCCGTTGTCGCGAGGCTTCGGTGACCGAGCAGGAGCTGAATGCGCCGCACGTCGGTACCGGATTCAAGCAAATGGACCGCAAAGCAATGTCTCATCGAAATGGGGGGGGTGATGGGCTTGCCGTTGCCGGAGAGGCGACGCGCTTTCTTACAGGCTAACTCGACCGCTGCGGTGCTGATGTGGTAGCCGCCGATACCCGGGAATAGCCACACCTTCGGTTTGCGCAGTTGCCACCAGTCGCGCAGGATTTCCAACAAGCGCGGGGACAGCATCACGTAGCGGTCCTTGCGGCCCTTACCCAGACCGACCCGAATGACCATGCGGCGGCTGTCGATTTCGCCGGGCTCAAGGCGCGTGGCCTCTGCGATTCGCAATCCGGCAGCGTAACACGTCGTCAAGATCGTACCGCACGGGCAAACGGCCTCAATTCGTATGCGTACCTGCACCACGTGTTCACCCGTATGCCCACCATCACCAGTGCCGAGGAGTGGCACGAGCTCCTGCCTCACAACTTGGACGCCGACCAATTGAATACAGCCTTTCTCTCCCAGGTGGGGTAGAATTGCCGCTTACGTTGATTCCATAGGAGTCACCATTCAAGGAGAAGACTCGAACGTGGTGCAGCAGGCGATCGCGCATCGCCGTGATCGACGATTCAACCACATTCGGCAAGCTGATTTCTGATGTGGCCATTCTTGAGGATACCAATCAATTGTCGAACCCCATTGCGAACGATATTCTTTTTGCGGTAATGCGCAAACTGTTGACAGCATCGGTCAGTTCATCCATACCCACGATGTGCCGGAACGCGCTCAGGCTTATCGCGGCAACGATGCTTTTCGACTGGTCCCGAATCGGGACAGCAACGCAGTTGTCGTTGGGGATGTGCTCTTCTATGTCCCAAGCTATACCTTCTCGGGCGACCTGCTCTAACTCTTCCCGCAGTCGTTCTTCCGTAACAATCGTATTTTCCGTATATCGCTTAAGTCCTTTCTCCTCAATTATTCTCGAAAACTCCCCTGTTTGCATTTCACACAGCAGGATCTTCCCGAGCGCTGTGGCGTGAGCCGGAATTATCTTACCGGGCGAGAAGTATGTTCGTGGCACGCTCTCACTGTCGATCCTGTCGACGACTATTACGTCATCACGATGCCATACGGCCAGATTGACGTTTGCGCGGGGGCACTCTCTCCAAAGAAGTTCCATGTACGGCAAAGCGCGAGCTCTGATTTCCAGACCGTTCAGCGCCGCTCGACTCGATTGCAGAACCTTCAGTGACACCACGTAGTTGCTGGTTCTTGGATCCTGCACAAGATAGCCGGACTCTCTCAGCGTAGCGAGTAAGCGAAAGGCCATATTGGTGTTTATGTTCAACGCATCGCTCACCTCGGCTGCACTTACCTGTCTGCCTTGACTGGAGACGTACTCAAAAACGCACAATGCCCGATGAACGATCTTGATCAAGTATCGGTCTTCCATTTGCCGGTTCAACCTTTGAGTGGCCCTGCTCCAGACCCGGCAGGTTGCTTTCTCAATGCGGGAAGTATTATGAATAGGATAGACAAGGCGATAAACAGCAGGCTGATAGGTCTAGTGAAGAAGATTATCGCGCTCCCTCCGGACATAATCAGGCTCTGAACCAGTGAGTCTTCGATCAAAGTGCTAAGGATAAGTCCCAGAATTACTGGCGCAACCGAATAACCGTACCGATGCATGAATAGCGCCAAGACGCCGAAGAATACACCGATGGCCATATTCGTGACTGTTGTAGCAATCGCATACATGCCTGTCAATGAAAACGCCGCGATGATCGGGATCAAAAGCGATTTCCTCGTGCCTGCGATTCGGACGATTGGTTTTGACCCGAAGAATCCGATAGGGATAAAGAACAGATTCATGAGAAAGGTTGATAGAAAGATGATGTAGATGACATCTTGATGATCGCGAAATAGCAGCGGTCCAATCGGCAGGCCATGGATCAGAAACGCGCCCAAGAGCACTGCTGTGAACTGGTCTCCCGGGATCCCGAGTGTGATCGTTGGGATCAATGCTCCTCCGGGGACGGAGTTGTTCGCAGTTTCGGCTGACGCCAAGCCTTGCAAGCTTCCATGGCCAAACTCGTGGGGAGTCCTCGAAATGCGCTTTTCCACGTTGTATGCTGTGAATGCAGCGATGTTACCACCGGCACCAGGAAGAAATCCAATAAACGTGCCTATGAGCGTCCCCCTTATGAACGTCCCCGTGAGCTTCTTCATCTCTTCCAGTGTTGGGAGCTGCATCCGTTGAATACTCCGAGGGGAATTCTCTTGATGAGCAGGTTCCGTCACGTCTTGGCCTCTATCAATAATCGATTGAAAGACCCTTACCATAGCGAACAACCCGACAACAGTCGGCAACAACGGAGTTCCGCTGATCAGTTCTCGTATTCCAAAATTGAAGCGAAATGTGCCGAAAAGATCGACGCCCATGATGCCGAGGAAGATCCCGAATAGTCCGCCCAGCGCACCCTTTACCGCATCATCGCAGATGGACACGACTGCAACCATGCCAAACACCGTGAGCGCGAACGTCTCCGGCGGGCCGAACCGAAGCGCGATTCTCGCTAACTGTACTGCCGAAAGGGTCAGAATGATCGCGCTTCCCATCCCACCGACGACGGAGCAGACCGTCGCGAGTCCTATCGCTTTGCTTCCCTGCCCTCTCTTGTACAGTGGATACCCATCGAACGTTGTCGCAACCGAACCAGGAGCGCCCGGAATGTTCAACGAGATTGCCGTCAGCATTCCTCCGTACAGGCCACCACCGAAAAGCCCAATCATGAAGACGAATGCTGCGGTTGCTTCTATCGCGAAAGTGAACGGCAGAACGAGCGCTAAAGCCAGTGTCGATGTCAAACCGGGTATAGCACTGAAGACGCTACCCACGAATACTCCAGCCGCAAGCATCAGAAGAATCCAGGGGTTCGCAAAGGTTAGCAGTGCAGCAGCAACACCTTCAATCATTACGCCTCCAAAGGGTCTGTCAGAATAGTATTCCGGATGCTACCGGGACTCGCAGCAGCAGAAGCATGAGATACACCACCGCTACCATCACTAAAGGAACGACCAATGAATCGAGCAACCGAAGACGCCTGTTCTGAAGCAGTATTGAGTACAGTATCAAGATAGCTGTAGTGGAGACGACAAACCCCACCCGCCTAAGTGCAAACAAATAAACGACCGTTGAGAGGATGCCGACAATTCCTCGGACGTTCAAAGGTAATCCTCGGGGTTCGGGTTCGGTCTCTTTTCCCCTTTTTCGCAATCTACGGACGACCAGCAAGACAACAAAAAACACTATCAGAGCTGCAACAATACGCGGAAATGTTGCTGAGCTGGCCAGGGCGTGAGATGGCGGTGCGGGAAAACCTTCTGCTTCGAACAAGATGAAGCCTGCCAAGGCAAGAAAAACTGCTCCAACTACGTAGTCATGCATGTCAGTAACCGCATCCTTCTGTCGAGGAATTGACCGGGCACCCTGCAAGTGCCCGGTATCACAAATCAGTTTCTATTAGTCCATCAACTTTAGTGCTTCCTGTACGGCAGGAAATATTGAATCAAACATAACCTGAGTATCCGCTCCAGACATAAAGGACGGGGCTACTCCAGCATCGTGCGCCCAGGTGAGAAACTCATCGCTGTGCCATGTTTGATCAAACTTATCTCGGAGAAAGTCAACAACACTCTCGGGAGTTCCCTTGGGAACGCCCAAAGACCTAAAACTCGAAAAGTCAATATCCATGTCGAACTCTCGGGCCGTGGGGATATCAGGTGCGTCTTCGTGTCGTACAGCGGCGAACTGCACAAGGACACGAACGTCTGGTCGGCCTGCCGCTTCCGGCACGTCGAGGAACGCTGCTTCTACGTCGCCCCCAAGCAACGCTGCCGTGGACTCAGCGCCGCCCCTGAATGGAATGGGACGAAACTCGATACCTGTTTCACGCTCTATGGTTAGCAGCGCTTGGTGGTGTATGCCACCTAACCCGCTCAGCCCTATCCGAACGTCACCCGGCCTCGACGCGGCGAAATCGAGAAATTCTTCGAAATCCTCCCACGCGTCATCAACCTTAACAGGGAGTACCTGCGGATACTGGGCAATCGTTACCACTGGTATGAAGTCTCGGTATGATACAGTTTCGTCGTCGCTCGCGCTGTGTACTATTAGGTCATAGGTCAATGCTGCGAGTGTATAGCCATCGGCGTCAGCTTGTGCGGCTTCGGCCCAGCCGACTAAACCAACCCCCCCCGGCATATTCGTGACGTTGAAAGTGGTTCCCACGTGATCTTCTGCAATGTTTAGGAACCCGCGAATAGTAATGTCTGTTCCACCGCCTGCAGCCCATGGAACTATCACGTAGATCGGCCTAGTGGGATACTCTTCTTCTTCGACTCCAGCCGCAAAGAGAAGCGTGCCCATGAGCGCTAAACAGACCACTCCAACCAGTGTCTTTACCGTCTTCTTCATTGTCTTCCTCCGTCTTAATTGTTAGTCGAACCAAATCTGAGATAGCAATTTCCTTCCCTGGTTGACCTTCTTTCGCCCATTTTAAACCATGATTTGATTATGTGCACCTTTTTTTGCCAATATCTACCGCTACTAGTCTGATTCCATTTCACGAGCAGTTTGCTTTGTTGCAGCGGATCACGCGGCCATCGTAATCGGAAAGCTGCGAGTGCAGTTCGCCCTGTCATCAGAAGCTGCCTCACGCGCTGTACGAAAACCGTTGTCACCCAATACTGATTCGAGTGGAGGTCGCGAGTGCCGAGGCGCAGCGCTTCGATGCCCTGTACCACAACACGCACACGCCGTTCGAATGGATCGTCGCCGGCGTCGCCGATGAAAGGGGGCGCGGGAAAACTCTCTGGCCGGTAACACTCCTGCCTCACAACCTGGACGCCGACCAATTGAATGCAGCCTTTCTCTCCCAGGTGGGGTAGAATTGCCGCTTGCGAAACGCCCGCTGAACGTTCAGCATAACCGGCCGGGAAACAGCCGCAAAGCAAAGCAGAGCGGCAGTTCCTCGGTCCGTGTTCATGCTGGGGTTGGCATTATTGGAGCTGCTTCAGCGAGTCGTAAAGTTTTGCACGGAGATCCGGCAGCTTGTTTAGAGCAACATCCCAAACAATGGTATAGTCAACACCAAAATAATCATGGATCAACCTGTCCCTCATTCCAAACACCTTTCGCCATTCCATATCCGGCTGCACTGCTTTAGTGTCTTCGGGCAATTTTTTGTGTGAGACGGATGCGTCAAGAGGTGTTACAAGCCCTTTGACGGCGAGTTTGTGGCGAGTGCAGGTTCTATCACGTTGGTTTCGGCAGAAGTACTAAGACGGTGAGAAGATAAGGTATTTTTCTAACAACCGACCTGGGG
>PWQX01000179.1 GCA_003556605.1 Spirochaetaceae bacterium | reverse complement strand
TACCAATGGCCGCAATCGAATCATTTGACCGTCATTACTTCTACACCGGTCCACCCGGGGCCCGGATTGCTCTGTACGCAAGCGTCCGCCCGCCGCAGCATGAGCTCGGCGAGGTGATCTGCAGGCTCTTCGTTTAGCAGGCGCTTGAACTGCTCCGACGCTTGGCGGAATCGGCGCGAGTAGTAGAGCTCCATCGCCGCGTCGTGGCGCTGCCAGCGCTCTCGAACCGCGGGGCCCATATCGGGGAGCGTCGTGTACAATCGCACCCCCGCCTTGCGGCCCTTAACGGCAACAGTATCAACGAGCCGCCATGGGATATCCCCAGTCACCTGTGTCTGCACGTCCTCCGACACAAGAATCGGCACGCGGTATGTCTTGGTAAGTCCTTCAAGCCGTGAGGCAACGTTAGCGGCGTCACCGATCACGGTGTAGTCCATCTTGCGATCGGTGCCGATGTTACCTACGGTGACCTCTCCGAAGGCGATCCCAATTCCGATTTCGAACGGCGGCGTGTTTGCCTCGACCTGCTCGGCGTTAAACCGGCCGAGCGCTGCGGTCATACCGAGTGCCGCCAGCACCGCCTGATCGGGTTCGTCACCGCTAGAGACCGGGGCCCCGAAAAATGCCATGATCGCGTCGCCGATGTACTTATCGACGATGCCGTGATGCTCCATGATGGTATCGACCATGTAGGTGAAGTAGCGGTTGAGTGAGGTTACGAGCTCATCCGGGCGCATATTCTCCGAGATGCCGGTGAAACCGCGGATATCCGAAAAGAGGATGGCCAACCGGCGGTTGTCGCCGACGAGCATCTCCTCAGGGTTTTCGAAGAATCGGCTGATAAGGTCTTGGGGAACGTATTTCTGAAAGATATTGCGGATTCGCTGCTCTTTCTTCTGCGACAATACCGCATCAAAGGCGTAGCTCTTGATTTGCTCGTACGCTCGCTGCAGCTCTTCGATCATCAGGTTGAAGGTGTGCGAGAGCGCGCCGATCTCATCGCGGTATTGCACCGCGACTCGAGAGGTGAGGTCACCGGTGGAGATGATATCCGTCATAGCGCGTACAACCCGGTGCAGCGGTTTCGTAAGATAGCCCGAGAGCGCAAACAACACCCCGACACCCGCGAGAACCGCCACGATGAGAATCAATGCGCTTTGGCGAGCCATACGGTCAATATCGCCGAAGAAGGTTGCGCGATCCTCGCTCACGATGTAGTACAGCTCAAACGGCTCAAACCAGAACCCGGCGGCAACGCGGTCTACCGCGCCCACGGTGATTTGCGCCAATTCGCGTGCATCATCCTCCGCCAGCCCCACCAGACGCGTGCGCTCGTCATCGTGCAGTTCTACGTCTCGTGTGGCCATGGAGACTTCACCGTCGCGATCGATGGCGAGAATCATCTCAGTCTCACGCTCGAGAATCGATCCGGCGTACGACTCGACACCGCGCCGGGCAGCGCGGCGCATGTCACTGCGGTCGGCGAGCCCGCTCTCAAGCAGCAGGGTCCACTGCCCTTGAGCGTAGTTCTCTAACTGGCGCGCCTTAAAACGCAGAAAGTCTTCGGTAACGCGGGTAATACCGCTGGTGGCGGCTAAGAACGATGAGGCTCCGACCAATACGGTGGTTGCCACCAAGACCGGCAGCACCACTAACAGGATCTTCGAGCGAACTCTCATGGCAAAGCGTCGTTTCGTAGCGTTGTCTTGTTCATAACCTGCATGTTCTACAAGTATAGTTAGGCTGAGATGCTAAACGCAAGAATATCACCATCGGCGCACGCATTCCATCATAGCCGTGCTTCACTCCGGTCATCTGCTTGACACGCGGAATCGGGCGAACCTATAGTTGGCGGTATGAACAAGCGCCTCATTACCTCGGCTCTGCCTTACGTCAACAACATCCCTCATCTTGGGAACCTCATCCAAGTGCTTTCTGCAGATGTGTTTGCACGGTTTTGCCGGTCGCGCGGCTATGACACGCTGTATATCTGCGGTACCGATGAGTACGGCACGGCGACCGAGACCCGTGCTCGCGAGGAAGGAATAACACCGCAAGAGCTCTGCACGCGATACTACCAAATCCACGATGAGATCTATCGCTGGTTCGATATCGCGTTCGATCGTTTCGGCCGTACCTCAACGCCGGAACACACCGAGATCACGCAGGGCATTTTCTTGAAGCTCTATGAGAACGGATTCATCACCGAGCAGACCGTTCAGCAGCTGTACTCGCCGATTTCGCAGATGTTTCTAGCCGACCGCTACGTGCGCGGTAGCTGTCCGCACTGCGGCTATGAGGATGCGCGCGGTGATCAGTGCGAGGACTGCGGTAAGCTTTTGGATCCGTCCGAGCTGATCAACCCGCGCAGTGCGATCGATGACTCCATCCCCGAGATGCGTCAAACCAAGCACTTGTACATCAACTTGCCGGCGATTCTGCCGCGATTGCAGAAGTGGCTCTCGGTTGCCGCCGAGGAAGGCAACTGGTCGCGTAACGCGGTGCAGATGACGCAGGCATGGATACGCGACGGGCTCAAGGAGCGCGCAATCACGCGTGACTTGAAGTGGGGGATCCCGGTGCCGCTTGAAGACTACCGCGATAAAGTGTTCTACGTGTGGTTTGACGCGCCGATCGGCTACATCTCGATCACCGCCAACCACACCGATCGCTGGGAAGACTGGTGGAAGAACTCGAAAGAGGTGGAGCTGTTCCAATTCATCGGAAAGGACAACATTCCATTTCATACCGTAGTGTTCCCCTCGAGTCTGCTCGGCACCGGCGAGCCCTGGACCATGTTAAAGACAATGTCCTCCAGCGAGTACCTCAACTATGAGACCGGGCAGTTTTCTAAGAGCAAAGGTGTAGGCGTATTCGGAAACGACGCGATCGACACCGGCATTCCCGCAGATGTCTGGCGCTTCTACATGTTTTACAATCGGCCCGAAACCTCCGACTTCACGTTTACGTGGCAGGACTTCCAGGAGAAGGTGAACGGCGAGCTGATCGGCAATCTCTCGAACCTCGTTAACCGCTCGCTTACTTTTGTCTCGCGCTACTTTGGAGGTGAGGTTTTGCCGGTAGATCAGAACCACGAGTTCTTCCAGACGGTGCGCGAGCACGAGGAGCAGATCACCGCGCTGTTGGAGCAAGCGAAGCTGCGTGATGCGTTTCGCAAGATCTTCGCCCTGGCGAGTTACGGAAACCGCGTGTTTCAAAACGCCGAGCCCTGGAAGACCCGCACGGAGGACCCCAGAGGGACCCATGCGCTGCTTTCTCGCTTGGTGTACCTCATACGTGACCTTGCGGTGCTCGTTGAGCCGTTCATTCCGCAGACGGCGAAGCGTATCGGCGGGTTATTGGGTATCGAGCAGCCCACCTGGGCGGAGCTTGGAGCGGTCGGCGGTCTCACCCAGGTCGGCAAACCCGAAATCCTGTTTGAGCGGCTGGAGGATGACCGCGTCTCGGCGTTGCAGCAGCGTTTCTCCGGCACCCAGTCCGAGCGGGCCGAGCGCGACCGGCGCGAGCGTGAGGCCGGCCCGGCTGAGCGCTTTCTCAAGCAGTTGGAGCTGCGGACTGCGCGCATCACCGAGGTGCGCCCGCACCCCAAGGCCGACAAGCTGTTCATTGAGGTGATAGAGCTCGGCGGCGGTGTGACGCGCCAAATAGTCTCGGGGCTCATGGGGCACTACACTGCCGAAGAGCTCGAGGGGCGTACCATTATCCTTGCGGTGAATTTGAAGCCTGCCAAACTGCGCGGTGAGAATAGCGAGGGGATGCTGCTGGCCGCCGAAGACCCGGACAGCAACGAGGACATCGTCGAGGTATTGTTTGTAGAGGAGGCCGAGCCGGGAAGGCGGGTTACGCCGGCGGGAATGCCTCCACCGGCTGACGCGCCCCCACAGGTGACGATCGATGAGTTCTTCCAGATACCGATAGAGGTGCGTGACCACGTGGTACAGGTCGGCGGTCGTGAGCTGCAGGTTGACGGGCAACCAATCAAGACTGCGCGCGTGGCGAACGGTAAGGTCGGATAGGTGCGTGGTACGGACACGCTCGCTGGAGAGCCTGCAGCCGCGCGAGAGCTTGCTGCAGTCGCAGTATTGGGCAGCGCTTAAGCGCCGCTTTGGTTGGCGCCCCTACGCCTTCGCGTTCGAAGACCAAACGGACGCTCACCAGCCGTTTCACGAGAGCCTGTTGGTATTGGTGCGGCGGCCCGTGGCGGGGTTTACGCTTGCCTACGTTCCGCACGGGCCCGAGCTTGCCGCAGCGCAGCAGCGCCCGCCCGAATCGCAGCTCTCCGGCTTACAGCAAGCGGGTACGGAGCTTGTGCGCGAGCTACCGGAACGCTGTGCGATGCTGCGGTTTGACCTACCGTGGGAGTATGAGCTCGGCCCGGCGACCAGGCGCGGTGAGCTCAGCGACGCCCGCGGGCGGGCGGCGAGTTGGCGCGCTGCTGCTCGCGGCGCCGGATTGCGCCTGAGCGGGACTGAAATCCAGCCGCGCGCGACGGTGCTGATAGATCTGACTGCGGACGAAGATGCGCTGCTGGCGGCGATGAAGAGCAAGTGGCGCTACAACGTGCGGCTTGCCGCTAGGCGCGGTGTGACGGTGCAACGCGCGGATGCCGGGCGGCTCGAAGACTGGTACGCGCTGTACCGTGCCACCGCCAGGCGCGACCGGATTGCTATCCACTCCCAGGCCTACTACCGCGCGGTGTTCGAAGAAGCTGCGCGCGCAACCGATGCTCCCAATCTCGAGCTTCTCTTAGCGTATCACGAACAGGAGCTGCTTGCCGGTATCGTTGTTGCCCACTACCGCGGTCGTGCTACCTATCTGTACGGCGCCGGCGCGGACCACAAACGCAACCTGATGCCTGCGTACGCTCTCCAGTGGGAAGCGATGAGGCGTGCGCGCCGTGCCGGCATGCACGTGTATGACATGTTCGGTATCCCGCGCTCCCCCGATGAGCCGCACCGGATGCACGGCTTGTATCGCTTTAAGACCGGGTTTGGGGGGTGCATCGTTGAGCGCCCGGGTTGTATAGACCTACCGGTCGAGCGATTGCGCTACGGCGCTTTTCGTGCTGCTGAGGCGACGCGCGCTATACCTCAGCGAATCCGTGCTGCCGGGCAAGCATATCGTAGTAGTTGATAACCGACCGCACATACGCGCGCTTTTCGGCGTACGGCCGGTAGAAGAACGAGCGCTTAAAACCGTACACGATGATGTTCTTCAGCTGTCCAGCGCTGACCGGAACATGTTGTATCAGCTGCTCGAGCTCGCGGGTAACGGTGGTGTGCGAAACCAGGCGATTGTCGGTGCAAATAGCGATCGAGAGCTTGTGGTCGAGCATATTGCGTACCGAGTGATCGCTGAGGCTCGTAAGGAAGGGGGATGTCTGTAGGTTGCTTGTAAGGCAGACCTCAATGGTGATGCGGTTGTCTGCGATATAGTCGATGAGGTTCTTCACGTAGCGCTCGGGGTCGGTGATCTCGGCGCTTCTGATGAGTCCGGCGTCAAAGAGGTGAAACCCGTGCCCAATACGGTCGGAGTGTAGATCGGTGATCGCCTGAAAGATCGACTCCGGCCCATATGCTTCTCCGGCGTGTACCGTTTTACTGATGAAGTGCTTGTGCACGAACTCGAATGCCGCCTTGTGGTTTCCGGCCGGGTAGCCGTGCTCGCTTCCGGCGAGATCAAACCCCACAATCTGGATCTCGCTGTGATCGCGCACCTGCACCGTCGCGCGTGCCAGCTCGTACGAGGCGGCGCGCGCGAGCTCGTGGGCATCGGCGTACGGATGAACCTCGGCGAGGCGGGTGAAGTAAGCCGAGTAGGCCGGGGTAAAAAACCGCATCGCCGTCACGATGATGCCGTACTCAAACGGCGGCGCCTGAAGCGGGGAGTCTTGTTGAACGGCGTTAATCTCATCGCGCGCTCTGCGAAGCCCGCGATCAACGGCGGCGAGCACCGCTTCGAATGAAAGCCCGGAATGCATGTGCAACTGCGGCGCAAAACGAACCTCGATATAGCGCACCCCTTCGGAGGCGTTGTCATGAGCGAGCTCGTATGCCACGCGCTCTAAGTGCTCGGCACGCTGCAACACTGCCACCGTCCAGGCGAACCCGGCGAGGTACTCATCGAGGTTGGCGTAGCTGGGCTTGAATACGGTTTCAACGAGCCCGTCAGGGGTTTGTGAAGGCAGTGTTACCTTCTCCTCACGGGCGAGCTCAATCAATGTAGCTAACCGCAGACTCCCATCCAGATGCAAATGCAAGTCGGTCTTGGGAATGGCTCTCAGAAACTCGGTTGAATAGCTCATATAGCACCCTCTTTCGTGATAATCTGCTCGACTATGGTCTTGAACTTACGTCCCCGGTCGAACTCGTTCAGAAACATGCCGAACGAGGCGCAGCCGGGCGATAACATCACGACCTCGCCGACTGCCGCCGCCGACGCGGCAGCGCGAACGCACTCCGCGAGCTCGGCATACGGGCCGTGGTACGGTAGCTCCCGCGCACGCAGCAGCTCGATGATGCGGTCGGTTGCGCTTCCGGCCAACAGGTATAGGCCGCGCACGCGTCCGGCGATTGCGACGAAGGGCTCGAGGTCGAGGCTCTTGTCACTGCCGCCGGCGATGAGCCGCACCGGCGCCTGTACGGCATCAAGGGCAGCGGCGGTTGCCGGCGGGATCGTCGCCGCGGAGTCGTTGACATAGCGTACGCCGTATCGTTCGCCGACCGGTTCAAGGCGGTGTTCTATGCCGCGGAAACCGGTCAGCGTGTCACCAAGCTCGTCCGCCGGTACCCCGTAGAGCCACAGCGTCAGCGCGGCGATCGCCCGGTTGATAGGAAGCAGCGATGCTATCGATTCTCTCGGCGCCGTGCCGAGCCCGAAGCGCTCACCGCCATATTGTAGGTACAGCTCATCGTTCGTGACATACACTCCTGTCCGGTTTAACGGCAGGGACGATTGGGAGAACCAATACGCTCGCGCGACATGCCGGTCGGCGATACGGCGCGCGAGGAGATCGTCATGGTTGTATACCGCGGCGTGCTCGCGACTCTGTTCGGCAAAGAGCATACTCTTGTCGTTGATGTAGTCTTCAATCCGTGAGTAGTAGTCGAGGTGATCGCGCATGATGTTGGTAAGCACGGCGATGACCGGATCAAGGACCACCGCCTTGTCCTCGGAGGCCCCGGTCAGCGCAAGGTCGCCGAGCTGAAACGACGATAATTCCAACACTACCGGGTCATCCGGGGTGAGCGAGTCGAGAAACGCAAGCGGAGAGGTCGTGATGTTCCCGCCGAGGCGCGCTGTGGGGTGCCGGCAAACGAGCCCGTGATGCACAGCCGAGGCCACCGTCGATTTTCCTTTGCTGCCGGTGATCGCGATCACGGGATTACGCGCAAAGCGCAGAAACAGCGAGATGTCGGTTTCAACTCGCCGCGCGGCCTGGAGATACGGCGAGTGCCGCGGGACACCCGGATTCTTGATTACCAGGTCGGCGGCTTTGAAGTCGGCTTCTTCGTGACGGCCGAGAACGCAACGGAGCCGGACGCCCGCGAGCGCCTCGAGTGACGGCGATAGGACGTCTTCACCGCGCAAGTCGGTCACGGTAACCTCGGCGCCATGGGCGGCAAGATAGCGTACAGCCGCGACACCCCCGCCATGCAGCCCAAGCCCCATAACGGTGGTCCGAAGCCCGGCAAGCTCATGTGGTGAGGAAAGGATCATTCACGGAGCTCCGAGACTGTAATCGGTTCAGGCGCTCGACTTTCGATCCGGTATATCACCCAGTCGCCGTGATCCCGGCGCAGATACAGGCGATCCTCATGCCGGTAGCCCTCGATCTCCAAAGAGCGTCCGGTGTTACGCGCGCGCTCCTCGTCGTCCGGCTGCCCGGAGGGTCTTTCTTGGGAGTCTGCGGTGTCCGCAGTGTACCAGCGCTCGTAGCTCGCAAGGAATCGGCGCTCCTCTTCTCGCGGGATCTCAGGGCCGGTCTCAAGCTCTTCGATCTCGAGCTCGGCGATACCGAAAAGCATCTCTCCGGATTCGATCGGCGGCATGCCCGCATCACGCCAATCTTGGGCCGTAGTGAAACCCTCGCGATGCTCCATCGCCAGGCGCACGCGGGTGCCGACGTACATGCGCATCACCTGTTCTATCTCTTGCCTTCCGGCGCCGTCTACAACTGCCTCCTGCATAGTCTCGTGGTCGAGTGTGTTTATGCTCTCGTAGTACGCGCGGACAACGCCCTCGGGCGGATAACCCGATATACTGCGCGGCTGCAGGCGGTGGTAGATTATATTGCCGGTGAGTCCGCCGACTACCACGACCACTATCGCGGAGATTACGAGCCGCAAGCCGTTGCGGCGCAGATAGCCGGCGCGGCTATAGCTTCGTTCGAAGCGTTTCTCACGCCGCCCGGCTTCGCGTACAAGTTGCCCGTGCTCCTCCTCTACCGCGCTGTGATACACGCCGCCGGCGCGCCACCGCTCAAGCAGGTGCGGCCAGTGTGAGAGATCGGCGGCTTGCGAGCGCCCGGGCGCGAGAGACCGCTGTAGCGCCTCGGCAACGTCTGCTTTGAGCTCGGGTTTAGCGACTAGCGGCTCGGTTGGCGGGCGATCGCGCATGCGCGCACGAATCTCTTCGAGGGTTTCTCCGCGGTAAGGGGGGGTCCCGACCACAACCGAATAGGTCAGCGCGCCGAGCGCGAAATTAAGTGCTGTCTCACCGCTGTGGTCGGGATGGTTGTAGCGTTCAACCATCTCGATATAACGCTGCCGCGGAAGGTGCTCGCATATTCCGTCCACGATTGGCTGCGGGAGAAGCAGCACACCACCGTCCTCAACAAATAATACGCCGAAGGTGGTAACGCGCGAGACCGCGAAGCCTTTGCTCACGGCGCTTGCAAGCGCGTGCGCCAAGCGTGTTAGGTACCCCAAGGCCTCTCCGTCCTTCGCGGTTCGCAGCACTTCGTCAAGGGTAATCGCGTTCAGCTCCGGGCCATATAGGCACAAGGCGCCCTGCTGCTCGGTGAAACCGAGCGGAGTCCAGATATCGATGTCATCGCCGTGTATAATCCAGGCGGGCGTACGCGCAATCCGTACGAGACGGGTCCGGGCGAATCCGCCTGCGGTAATGCCCGGATCTATTGCAAGGTAAGCGCGCTCCTCGTCGCGCACTCGGACCAACATGTCGGCGATGCGTCCGGCGTTCTGCATAGAAGCCTAGTATTCCATGCCGGCTGACTGCTCGTCAAATACCTCGGCGCTGAAGCGAAACAGCTCTGCTTCCGGGAGCTGCCAACAGTCAGATCTCAGACCCGCCTTACGACACAGATGCTCTAAGAACTCGACAGGCGTCCAGTCGTGCTCGGAGGCAACTTGAGGCAAGAGTACACCGCTGTGTTGCTTGTAGCGGATGCAAAGCCCGTCACGACCAATACTGATCCTGTCGGGGTCTTTGGGATCGGGGATGCGCTCCAAGGGCGAAAGGACCGAAACCTCGATACGAATGGCCGACAGCTCACCGGGTTGTACGGGGTCGAAGCGGTAGTCCACAGTGGCGGCTTGGCGCGCCACCTGCTCGACGGTTTTCCACAGCGGATTGCTGCTCTCAAGGGTTCCAATACAGCCCCGTAGCTGCGCGCCGCGTTTCAGCGTTACAAACGCACCTCCCGGCCGCTCCAGTTCGTACGGGATCTCGGGCAGCTGAGGCGGCCTGCGCTCGATCTCCGCGCGAACCGTCTCGCGGGCCACGCGCAGAAGCGTGCGGCCGGCCTCGTTTGGTAACCGATCGTCGTTCTGGTCTTTCACGAGTGCACCTCGTTGGTCGGCCGGCGCAAGCGCTCCAGCCGTTCTTGATCTAAAACGATGTGGATGGTCTTTTCATGATAAGGGATAACGCGTCCCCGCGGACCGTCCTTCGTCCGCCGCAGATTCTTGACCTGGGTGTATTGGACAAGAGCTCGTCCGGCCGCCTTGGCCTTGCTGTACCATAGCGCCAAGTTGCCGGCATCGAGCAGAGTTTCAAGGGGGACGCTTTTCCCTTTGGGTACCTTCACGAACACGTACGCTCCTGCGCGCTCGCGGACATGCATCCACAGATCGTTGCCGCGCACGTGTCGCCGCAGCAGCTCGTCGTTCTCCAGCGCGGTTCGGCCGAGATACAGCTGCAGGTTACCGGATTGAAACTGCAAGCCGGGAGGCGCGCTGCGCGCTGCTTCGCGGGGCTTCGGCCGGCGCCCGGCACCGGCGATCAACGTCTCGAGCTGCGCAGGGTCTTCGAGCGCGTCGACCTGCTGACGATTAGCGCGTGTGCGCTGAAGCGCCTCGGTAGTCTCGGCCAGTTCCCTCTGCACCAACTCGGTCGAGGAGCGCGCTTTCTTGTACTTACGATAATAGCGCTCGGCGTTTTCCGCTGCACTGCCGCTTGGATCCAGCTGAACTGCTAAGACTTCCTCCGGATTGTACGGGTTCTCGACCTTCACCCAGGTTAGTCCGGGTTCCACGCGGTGAAGTTGTGCCATGATCGCGTCGGCGATGACTCTTAATCGCTCGCTGTTCTCGCTCTCGCGGTGTTTGCGCGCGAGCTCGTCGTAGCGCCGGTGTAATGCTTGCTCGCGTGAAGCGAGCGCCTTGTGTGCTTCACGGCGCAATCGCGTAAGCCGTTCCTCGGCGGTGCGGCCGCGGTAATGCTCCTCAATCGCCGTGCTGCAGGGGTAGCCGCTGCGGTGGTGATCGAGGTTACGTGCGCCCGCCGATGCCGCATCGACCCCTTCGGTATAGTTCTCGTTCAACAAGAATCCGCGCGGCGACAAGGTCACTGCCTTGGCGCGGGCCGCTTCGCCCGGCGGAGGCGGCTCAAATCGGCTCCCGGTCACTTCCGCCCGCTTCGGGCGCCGATACATAGCGTCAACGATGGTGCCGTCCGGTTCAGTCAGCACTACATTGGCCGAGCCGCCCCAGAGGCGCGCCCACAGCAGATACTCGTCATCCGCGCGTCTGATGGTGAGGCAGACGATGCGATCCTGATGCACATGCTCAACCGCTGTGATTGTACCGCCACGGAGTCGTGAGTGCAGTAACTGTTGAAAGCGCGGCGGTGTCTCGGGCTTTGCGAGCCGCGCTGTCGTGCGATGGATGCGCGTCTTGCCTTGCTCCATCGATATCAGAACCGGCAAAGCCTCGTGGCGGTGATACAATCCGAGAACAAGGTGTGAGAAATGCGGCTGGGTAATGCGTTGTACTCGGGCCCCTGTGAGACTGAGCTCAGCGAGTACGAGATCTATTTCACGCCAGTTAAGCGACATAACTCGTTGACTACAGTGCGGTGTGTCGCTTCAGTGTAAGTCAGTGTGATGCTGCGTGTCCAGGACGGCGTGCAGCTCTGAAGCGAGGTAGAACGATCCGGTTACCAACGCCGGGCACCCGTGCCGCCGCGCCGCCTGCCACGCTGCATCAGGTTCGGCATGTACTTCAACCCGCGGGTGCAGTGCGGAAAAGGCGGCTGCGAGCTCATCAAGGTCGCTAGGCTTGAAACGCCCCGGGCGCGCGATGATAACGTGGTCAAAGGCCGGGGCGAGCACTGCGGCCATTGCGCTGTAGTTCTTTCCGCGCACCGCGCCGAACACCAGCGTGCGCGCTCCCGGAAATAAGCTGCGAAACTCCGCACACACCGAAGCGACGGACGCGGCGGTATGTGCGCCATCGATCATCACCGGCGGCGTGGTCTCAAGAAGCTCTCCGCGTGCCGGCAGCCAGGCTGCCGATAGGCCCTGCGCAATCTGTTCAGCCGTGATCTCAGGGAACTGCTGCAGAACACAGTACGCGGCGAGCGCGGCATTCTCAGCCTGCACGCTTCCGATCAGGCGCAGCGTAGTTGAAAGCTCCCGGTAGCCTTTGAGCTGCAGGCGCAACCGCATGCCCTCACGGCGCAGCAGCGTGTCGGCAGCACACAACACGGCCGCGAGCTCATGCAGCGGTGCACTGCACTGCGCCGCGCGGGCTCGGATTACCGCCGCCACCTCCGGCGGTTGTTTCGAACAAAACACCGGTACTCCGGGCTTGATAATTCCGGCCTTCTCAGCGGCGATCTGCTCAAGGCGGTCCCCGAGGTACTCTACGTGTTCGCGTTCGATGGGCGTAATCAGACACGCCGCCGGAACCAGCACGTTCGTGGCATCGAGCCTGCCCCCCAAACCGGTCTCAACCACCGCCCATTCACACGCGGTCTCGCGGAATACGATGAACGCCAGCAGCGTCAGAAGCTCGAATGTCGTCGGCTGGCGGCTGTCGATGCCGTCGCTCCCGGCGCTTGTCTCTGCGGCGCTTCCGTCTGCGGTACTCGCGGCGCCGAGCGGCCTGCTCTCATGCGGATTATCACGGCGTGCGGCACGGTAGCGGCGCTCTACGTGACTGCGAATTCGTTCTAAACCGGCGTTCAAGACGCCGTCATCGGCGGGCTGCCCGTGGACACCGATGCGCTCGCGGTAGCTCCGGACGTGCGGGGAGGTATAGACCCCTACGCGATAGCCTGCAGCGCGCAGGATGTTCTCCAGGAATGCAGCAGTGGAACCCTTACCCTTTGAACCGGCGATATGAATTGCCCTGAACGCGCGCTCGGGGTTGCCGAATGCAGCGAGCAGCGCCTGCATGCGCTCGAGCCGCATTGGTGTGCGCGCTTGTCCGGCGTCGCGTTCGAGGTTGGTGAAGCTTTCGAAGTAGGCAAAGCCGCGATCCACGGATCGCGAAATGTCAGTGTACATCTGCCGGTCGCTCCCGGCGTCTAGAGGGTTTCGTCGCGCCGTTTGAGCGCCTCGGCGTGGCTGAAAAATCCCTCGTACTCCGCCAGCGTAATTACGTGGTCTTTGAGGTCGCGGTACCCTGCCGGGGTTACGTGAATCACCGAGGAGTGCTTCGTGAAGTCGCGGACCGAGACCGCCGAGTAGGTGCGGGCGGTGCCTCCGGTCGGCAGCACCGCGTTGGGGCCGGTCGCATAGTTTGCGGCGCTGAACGGCGTATTCTCACCGAGCAGGATCTCGCCTGCATTTCGAATGAGCGACAAAGTCTCCCAGGGTGAGGCGGTCTGCAACTGCAGATGCTCCGGTGCGAAGCGGTTCACGATTTCAGCGCCGTGCTCAATCGACTCCGCCACGATGACCCCGCCGTACCCGGTAAGCACATCACGCAGATAGCTCTTGCGCGGTTCGGGTACGCGGTCAATCAGCTCCGGTATCAACTCCACCACCGCCTCGGCCACCGCTGTACTCGGGGTTATCAACAGTGCCTGCGAGTCCGACCCATGCTCAGCCTCGATCAAGAGATCGAGCGCTACCCGCCAGGGGTCGGCGTTGCGGTCGGCGAGAATTATGGACTCAGACGGACCTGCGGGGAGTCCCACATCGACCACGTGGTGCAGCAGGTGTTTCGCCGCAGCAACGTACATACTGCCCGGCCCCACAATCTTCAGTACCGGGCTTATGCTCTCGGTCCCGTAGGCGAGGGCGGCTACTGCTTGCGCACCGCCGACGCGGTAGACCTCGTGTACGCCGCAGCGCTGGGCGGCGTACAGGCAGGCCGGATCGACGCTGCCGTCGGGTGCCGGAGGCGTCGCCACAGCGATGCGCGCCACCCCGGCAAGTTGCGCGGGAACCGCGAGCATGTACAACATCGACGGGAAACTTCCGCGCCCGCGCGGCACATACAGCCCCACTGAATCGATAGGACCCTCTCGCTCACCGGCGAGAACTCCGGGGCGGACCTCAACTACCGGGAACCCCCGCGGACGCTGCTCGGCATGGAAGCGCTCAACGTTTTCAATTGCGTAGTCCAACGCGGCTTTCACGCGCCGCTCGAGGCTGCCGGCCGCTGCCTCGATCTCTTGCTCGCTCACTCGCAGCCCTAGTCTCGAGAGGTCGGCTCCGTCGAGCTCCCGCGTGATCGCTATGAGCCCGGAGTCCCCCTCGGCTTTAACGCGCTCAACGAGCTTGGCAACCTGGGGTGTCACGCGGTCAATGTCTATCTCAGACCGTGCGAGCAGGTGCTCGCGGTCCTGTTCCGATAGGGCGTTCCAGCGTTTTACGGACAGTTTCATGCCACACAGCCTCCCTGTTAACCCTACCGAGGTGACCTCACTTCGTCAACGGACGCCGTTGTTGCCTTTTTCGCCGCTCTGCGGTAGGTTTTGGCGAACACCCGATTAGTCGGAAACCTGGGAAACCCGAGAATACTGAACAGGAAGGCAGCTATGGTTATTAAACCGATGATTCGTAATCGCATCTGTATGAACGCGCATCCGGTCGGGTGCAGGGAGTACGTGCGCCGACAGGTGGAGTACGCGAAAAACAGCGGACCGATCGACGGTCCAAAGCGGGTTCTCGTAATCGGCGGCTCCACCGGCTACGGCCTCGGCTCGCGGGTTGTTGCGGCGTTCGGCTGTAGAGCGGCGACGGTGAGTGTGGCGTTTGAGAAAGAAGGATCGGCCAAGCGCAGCGGCACCGCCGGCTGGTACAATACCATTGCGTTCGATGAGTTCGCGCACAAGGCGGGGCTCACCGCTATTTCAATTAACGGCGACGCGTTCTCGCACGAAATCAAACAGCAGACTATCGAAGCGATCCGCGAGCATTTAGGATCCGTTGACTTAGTTGTCTACAGCGTTGCAAGCCCGGTACGTACCGACCCGGACAGCGGCGAGATGTATCGGTCGGTTCTGAAGCCGATCGGCAGGCCGTTCACAGCCAAGTCGCTCGACTTTATGAAAGGCGAGATCAGTGAAACCCGGCTTGAGCCGGCTGACGAAGAAGAAATCGAGGCTACGAGGAAGGTAATGGGGGGCGAGGATTGGAGCCTCTGGATCGACGCGCTCGAGCAAGCCGGGGTGTTCGCCGAGAACGCCACCTCGGTTGCGTATTCGTATATCGGCTCCGAGCGTACGCGCGCGGTGTATCGCGAGGGGACGATAGGAAAGGCCAAAGACCACCTCGAACGCACCGCCGAAGAGCTGCATGGCCGCATGGTGCAGTACGGCGGGCAGGCGTACGTATCAGTCAACAAGGCGGTGGTAACGCGCTCAAGCGCGGTAATTCCGGTCGGTTTGTACTTCGTATTGCTTTCGGACGTGATGCAGTCCAAGGGTCTCGACGAGGGGTGTATCGAGCAGTGCTACCGGTTGTTCGCACAGCGGCTGTACGCCGGGAAGGAGATACCGGTGGACGATCAAGGGCGCATCCGCATCGACGACTGGGAGCTTCGTGACGATGTGCAAGCCGAGGTTGACCGCCGCTGGGAGATCGCCGATAACGACACGATTCACCAGCTGGCCGATCTCGAGGAGTATCGCAAACAGTTTCTGAACATCCACGGTTTCGGCTATGACAATGTGGACTACGAGGCGGACGTCACCCCGTAATGAACATGGAAGCATTCGTTCTCGGCTGCGGCGGGGTGATGCCGTTGCCGGGACGGCATCTGACCTCGATCCTGCTGCGTCGCGAAGGCGAGCTGCTGCTGTTTGATTGCGGCGAGGGCACGCAGGTTTCTCTGCGTGAACTGAACTTACGATGGAAGAAGATCAGCGCCATCTTCATCTCCCACACGCACGCCGACCACGTCACCGGTTTACCCGGCATGCTTATGCTCTCGGCTCAGGTGGACCGCAGCGAACCGCTGTATATTGTCGGCCCGCCGCGGATCAAGGAGTTCGTAGACTGGGCACGCGATGTGCTGGAGATGTACATCAACTACGAGATTGTCGTCAAGGAGATCGACAACCCACGGATCGGTGGGATAGTCTATAAAGGGGAAGGGTTCACCGTTCGTTCCGTTGCGCTCAATCATACGCGCACCTGTGTAGGCTACGTGTTGGAAGAGGAGGAGCGCCCGGGGGTATTCCACCCTGAGCAAGCAGTTGCTTCCGGGGTGCCGCGCGGGCCGTTATGGGCGCGCCTGCAGTACGGTGAATCGGTAACGTTGGGCAACGGTACGGTGGTTAGGCCGCAGCAGGTACTCGGTCCGGTGCGGCCGGGGCGGAAGTTCTCGTTTATCACCGATTCGTTGTATCGTGACGATCTGCCGGGTGAGGTTGCCGGGTCAGATCTCTTGATCTGTGAAGGCATGTTTCACAGCGAGTTTCGAGAGACCGCCCATGAGAAGAAACACATGACTGCGGCGGAAGCGGCCGAGCTCGCGCTTGCCGCGGGTGGCGTGCGGCAGATGGGCCTGATTCACTACAGCCCGCGCTACGCCGATTGGCAGCTCAAGCTCCTGGTCAAGGAGGCGCGTCGCATTTTCCCGAATACGTTCCTCACTCGTGATCGCCAGTCCATCGATCTGCCGTATCGTGACGAATAGGCGCAGCGCGTACGCCTGTACCGGCGCAAGACACTATGTCGCTTGAAACACTATGATAGAAGTTCATGGGCTCAGCAAATCCTACCGAGATCTCCGCGCAGTTGACGATGTCAGTTTTGACGTGGGTGAACGACAGCTCCTCGGTCTACTGGGCCCGAACGGGGCGGGCAAGACGACGCTGCTCCGGATGCTCGTTGGAACGCTTATTCCGGATGCCGGCGATGCCCGGCTGCAGGGCTGCTCGGTGAGGACGCGGCCCACCGAGGCGAAGGCAGCTATCGGCTACCTCCCCGAGAAGGCACCGTGTTACGAAGAGCTCCTGGTTGTGGAGCAACTGCGGTTTGCGGCGGGCGCACACGGGCTGGCCGGGAGCCGTCGCGCCGAGGCGGTGGAGCAGGTATCCCATCGCTGTGGGCTCGCCGCGGTGCTGCACCGCCCGGTTCGTGAGCTATCGCTGGGATTCCGGCGCCGGCTCGGGATTGCGCAGGCACTGGTGCACGACCCGCCGATCTTGATTCTCGATGAGCCGCACTCCGCGCTGGACCCGAATCAGATGCGGGAGATTAGGTCACTGCTGCGTGAGGTAGCACGCGAGAAGGTGGTGATCCTTTCCACGCATCTGTTGAACGAGGTTGAGGCGTTGTGCGATCGGGTGGTGCTGTTGTCTAAGGGGCGCGTGGCCGGGGCGGGCGCGACACGCGAGCTTAGCGTTGCGCAGCGTGCAGCGCGGCGCTTTCGTATGCGTGTGCGCGCGCCCGAGAAGCTCGAACTGGACACACTGCTCCGTGAGCAGCCTGCGGTTGACTGTGCGCAGGTGCTTGAGCGCGGCGACCGGAACAAGCCCTGGACGCTCGACGTAGTGCTCAGCGGGAATCAGGCGGACGGGAGCACCTTGTTTGACTGGGCGGTTCAGTCTAACTGCCGGCTACTGGCGCTTAACGAGATCTCGAGCGACCTGGAACAAGTGTTCGGCGAGCTGACCGAGCAGGGGACCGGAGATGACTAGACAAGCGGCAGCGACAGTACTTTGCAAGGAACTGCGTCAATACGCGGCCACCGGCACGCCGTATCTCGTTATCGCGGGCTTTCTGGTTCTGGCGGCGGTTTGGTTTTTCTGGTTCTACGATTTCTTGGCAGCAGACGAGGCGAGCTTGCGAGGGTACTTTGCGGCTTTCCCGGTGCTGTATATTGTAATCATTCCGGCGCTGACGATGCGGTGCTGGGTTGAGGAGCGCCGCGCCGGGACGCTCGAGTTATTGCGGAGCGCGCCGCTCGGAGACCGGGCGATTGTGCTGGGAAAGTTTGCCGGAGTGATGAGCATCATGGCGCTGACCCTCGCACTGACCCTCGCGGTTCCAATGACAGTCGTGCCGCTGGGGGCTTTTGATAGCGGAGAGATCGTTGCCGAGTATCTGGGGGCTGTACTGCTCGCGAGCGCGAGCGTAGCGTTGGGCATGCTGGTATCGTGCCGCCTGCGCAGCCAGGTCGCGGCGTACGTGAGTACACTCTTGGCATTGGTGGTGCTCAACGCCGCGCACCAAGTGCCGTTGTTTGTTAATCTACCGGCGGGCTTGGCGGATCTGCTGCGGGCGGTTTCGCTTGAATATCAGTTCCGGGGTTTCACGCGCGGTGTGCTCGATACCGGAGCGATGGGGTACTACCTGGTTCTCACGGTGTTGGCGCTCTACCTGTGCGAGCTGCGGATCGGAGTCGCGGAGGAGTAGAACGGGTCATGCACGAGCGTGTGAGACGCCACCTAAAAGCGAGCTTCATTGTCATGGTGCTTATTCTGATCGGCGCAAACCTGGCGCTGTTTTCCGTGCGAATCGATTTGACGGCGAACCGGGTCTTTTCGGTTATGCCGGAAACAAGAGCAGTCTGGGAGCAGCTCGAGGACCCGGTGAGCATCCGCTACTACCTGTCGGGCGCACTACGAGCGCGCACCGCCGAGACTCGTCACATCGAAGAGTACCTCGACGAGTATGCCCGGCAGTCGCAGGGGCTGGTTGAGTTGCAGGTGCTAAACCCCGACGAGTCGCGCCAACGACGCGAGGAGGCTGAGGAGCTCGGGGTAGTCCCTCAGCGTGTCCAACTGCAGCGGGGTCCCGATGAATCGCCTGCGCGCGTGTATTCCGGGATCGTTCTCGAGTATCGAGACCGGCGTGAGGTGATCCCGCTTGCCTTCGATCCGAACGAGATAGAGTTCGAGCTTACTGCGGCGATTACGGCGCTGCAGCGGGGCGCGCGCCCCGAGCTTGGGGTCGTAATCGGTGATCGGGCAATTACGGTGCAGGATTCGTTGCAGTTGATCGCCAATCAGCTCGCGCGGCGCTTCAGGCTGCGGGTTGTGGATCTCAACGAGGAGCTCCCCGAAAGCCTAAGCGGTCTGTTGGTGATCGGCAACAACGATCTGGGTCAGGCGGCGGTGCAGCGGCTCGAGGGTTTTATCGCCTCGGGCCGGGGGGCGATTATCGCAGTCGACCGACTGCGAGTAGAACCGGAGCTTGGCGCCGTTGTAGCGGCGGTGGAACAACCGCACCTTACCGAGTGGCTTGCCGGGTACGGTGTTGTTGCGTACCCGGCTCTGGTGCTTGATCCCGATAACCGGTCGATCCCGGTGGAACGGCGGGTTGGTGAAACCCGGGTTCAGGACGAGGACCCCTATCCTTTCTGGCCTGCGATTGGCCCTGATTCCGTCGCCGGTGATCACCCGGTTGGGCACGGGGTGTCGAGCTTCACCGCGTTGTGGCCGAGCCGTCTTGAGCTTGACCCTGCGAATGAGATTGAAACGGTGGTGTTGGCGCGCAGCTCGCCGGAGTCCTGGGTGCTCGCAGAGATACAGGATGTCTCGCCTGGGAGACACAGCGAACCTCCGCCGGGCGAACCGTTCAGCGGATCGTACCCTTTGGCAGTTGCGCTGTCGGTGGGAGCGGGTTCGGATAATCGCGAACCCGGAGGGCGCCTGGTGGCTATCTCCGGCAGTCGCACGGTCACCGATATGATGCAGGTCGCCGCGCCGCGCGGAACACTTGAGTTGCTCGATAACGCCGCTCACTGGATCGTGGGCGACGAGGAGCTTGCGCGGCTGCGGCGCGAGGCGCCGACTGAGCGCCGGCTCGACGCGATTGAACACCCGGCCGGCCGGGCGTTCCAGGGCTGGGTGGCGCGCACTGTCAATGTGGCGCTGGTGCCGCTTGGAGTTATCCTCGCCGGCGTGTGGTACAGGCGCAGGCGAGTACAACGGGGGCGTCGTGAGGCGCCGAGCGCCGGGAAGTAAGCATGCCGCAGGCCACGGTAGTCAAGCATGTTGTCGCTGCGGTGTTTGCCGCGGCGCTTGCTGTCGGAGTGGGTGTCGGGCTGCTTCGTGAGCATGCCGGCGAGCCGGCGGTGCTCGAGTTTTCCGCAGAACGCGTGGCTGCAGTTGAGCTCACGCATACCGACCTCTCGGTGCGCCTGGAGCTGGATGACTCACGGTGGTGGTGTGTGGAGCCGGGTCCGGTGCTTCCGGCGCGGGCCGATCGTGTAATGAGGGCTTTGAGCGAGTTGGCGGCAGCAACCCGGGTGCGTACCGTAACCTCACGGCCCTACGACGCGTCGCGATACGGGCTCGATCACCGCAATGCGCTTGAAGTTCGGGTAACACTAGAGGACGGGTCGCGGCTCGGGGTAGTATTGGGCGATGACTCGGGCAGCGGCACCTACTACCGGCTGCTCGACCGCGAGGGGGTATGGCTGTCCGGCCGGCGGCTGCGTAACACTTTTCCAGCCGATCTGAAACACTACATCGAGCGGCGCGTATTCCCAGAGGGAACTGAGCCGGGAAGGACCCGCCGGCTTGCCGTGGATTCCCCTGGTGACCGTTACGAGCTGTACTACGAAAGCTTTGACACGTGGCTGCCGCGGGAGGCCGGGCTTCCCGAGCCGTCGGCGTCGCAGGTGCGGGCGGTCTTGGCCGCGCTTGATGGGCTGACCGGTGAAGAGATAGCGCCGGTTGAAGTGCTTGATCTCGGTGACGCTGAAGCCGTTGTCCGCGCGGTTACCGCGCTTGGTCAACATTACGAGCTTGAGATCCATGTGGCTGATGCCGAGTTATGGGCTGTTGGTCGAGGACCGGGAAGCTTGCCGGATCGCTTTGCCGCGCGTCTCCTTCCCGGCGATGTCGCGCGCGTTCTGCGCCCTTTGGCGGATCTGAGCCGGTAGAGCCTTACCGGGTTCGCGCGATGTAGTCGCGAAAGCGATTAGCATCCGGGGAAAACGCCATAAGCCGCTTGGGTTCGTGCTCGGCGCGGCGTAACGCGATACGCGCCTCATTGATGAGGCGGTCACCGGAAACGAGCCGGCGGTTGCGGGCAGACAGACCCACGGCGGGAGTCGGTATCTCGTGCGCAGCGGCTCGCGCGGCCTGTAATCGTTCGAATCGGCGCAGCGCCTCGGAAATATCGTGCTCCGGAAGCAGTACCGCGAAGCGGCCGTCCTGCAGGTCGGTCACTTGCGTATCGCCGGGCAACACGCGCTGAAGCTCATGTGCTTGGCTTGTCTCGGGGAACTGCACTACCGCCAGCACGAGATTCTCATCTTCGGCCGCAGCCTTCTGCACGGCCTCGTTGACGCGTTGCGACAGGGTCGGCGTTGCCGGCGCCGGGCGCGTCTGCGGCTCTTTGGTTGATTCGAAGTCATAGTTCTCCCGCGCACCGTCCTTTATGGTAACCCCACTCGGCGGCAGCCGTTGACTATTCTCGCGTGTGTCGAACTGTTCGCTAAGATCCGATCTGACGCGAGAACGGGCCTTCGGCCGCTGCACGGGTGCGGAGACGGCTGTGTGCGCTTGCCTGCTCTGCGGCTGTGCCGCGTAGTCGGGGTAGGCGGAGCGAATGGGACGGCGTGCGTTTACGCCGGCGGTGAGAAGCGTGATCAGCGCGAAGGCGATAAGCGCGATGAGTGAATCGCGTAACGGTGTGAAGAAGTCCGAGCCGAGCAGCAGTGGGTAAATGGCGTCGACGATCCACGATTCGTCGCCGGAATAGCGGATTTGCCGGGAGAGCTGTCCTTCGGTCAAATGGTTGTACGAGAACGCCGGCACTCCCGGTACCGAGACGTTGGCGCGCGGGCCGGTACGGATATACGCCGGTGAGTAGGTCCAGAGATACTCAAGACCGTCATCGTAGGTGTAGACTGCAAAGACGCGCGGTCCGCGCGGTTCTTGCAGGTGTTCGCTGATAATTTCGCGGGTGGTCGGCGATGCCGGCGGTACTCCATCACGGTAAGCCACAGCGAGCTGGTTAACGACTTTCCGAAGCTCTGATTCTCGATATTGGAGGTTTTCGGCCCTGCGGTGGTCCATTCGAAACACGAATGTCAACGCCAGTCCCAGGAAGAAGACAACTGTCAGCGCCGTGAATGCCGCCGGAATGGATTTGCTCATAGGCTCCAGTGCAGGCAGAGGTTTACGCTACCGCTACGATCAACGCTACTAGTATCGGCACGTGTGCTGAGCTGTTATACTATTGATTAATGAGTAGAAGAACGCGATCACGACAGCTTCCGCCGGGCTGGTACCCGCGCCGCGCGCAGGAGGTTGTTGAAGCTATTCGAGAGTTCGAGCTTCAACTGCCGCAGTTTTCGGTCGCTCAGTCTTCGCGATCAGTGGTTGTACCACACGCAGGGTGGGCGTTCTCGGGTCCGTTAGCGTACGCAGCACTCAGTTGTCTTTCCCCGGAGCTCGAGTGCGTTGCGGTGATCGGCGGGCACCTGCGCCCGGGGGATTCGCTTGTTGCGGCGCCCGAGGATGGGTTCGAAACGCCGTTAGGGCCGCTGGAGGCTGCTGCGGACCTGCGGCAAGCGGTGGCCGAGCGGCTTGAGGTCGGCGCAGACCGTGAAGCCGACAACAGCGTTGAGGTACAATTGCCGCTTGTGAAGCACCTTATGCCGCGTGCGCGCGTGTTGTATCTACGCGCGCCGCCTGACGAGCAGGCTTTGCGGTTAGCGGAGGTACTATCGGAGCTTGGGCAACAGATTGCGGGCGGGCTTGCGGTCGTCGGGTCCACCGACCTCACTCACTATGGGCCGGGCTTCGGTTTCACGAGTCACGGACCGGCCGCGCGCGCAGTTGAGTGGGTGAAACAGAACAACGATCGTCTCGCGATTGACCCGTTATTGGCGCTTGACGCCCGCGGCGCGTTGGAAGCCGCGCTGCGCAATCGCGCGGCGTGCTCGATGGGAGCCGGCGCCTCGGCCGCACACTTCGCCCGCTTAAGCGGGGTCGAGACCGGCCGGCTGGTTGGATACTACACCAGTTACGACGTCATGCCCGGTGACAGCATAGTCGGGTACGCCGGCATAGCGTTCGAGGATGCGGCTTAGGCGATCGAGCGCCCAACTACGCGCATCTGCCGCCCCAGCACTCCAGGTTGCCGCCGAAGCGTTATAGAAGGCCGGCAGCAGCGGTAGCAACGTAACCCAAGCCTCGTACTCCGCCGCCTTGAGGCGTGCGGTGAACTCGGTGTAACTACCCTGCGGGGTAAGCTGCGTCAACAGTTGACGGTATTCTAGAAGCGTCGCACGCACCGCTTGAGTAGGCTCGGAAACGCCGGCCGCAGCAGGGGGTGAAAAACTCCCGTGCGGTTGCTGCCGGTCGCCGTATCCGGTGAGCCGGAAGCTGCCCGGCGCCCCCCCTATCGGATCCAGCCGCGCGCCATAGCGGTCGACCAGCGCTTCGGTTAAGGCGCGATACCGCTGCATGCGGGTGGCGGTGTACAGGCGCTCAACGCCCTCAACCCGGGCGAGACCCGGCTCTGAGAACACGAACTCAAGATGCAACTGTTCGAGGCCGGTGAGGCGTGATTGGCGGGCGCGAAAGTAGCGGTCGAGATAGGTGTCGACGCAGTACGGCATGCGATCGGGGTATGCGAAGTCAGCGCCGACGACCTCGAGGTCGCAGATGCCGAGCTCCAACGCCAGCGCAAGCGCCGCGTACGTTACGGTACCACCGCTGAGGTCGAGCGTGCGCGGCCAGCCGAGACGATGCTGCAGGTAGCGCGCGAGAGGATGCCCGCTCGCCACTAACGCCAACCGTGAAAAGGCGCGCAGGGCGATCGGCGGGCCGGCGATATCTACGACCGCTGTGGTTCCCGCGGGTGTCCCTGCGAGCAGGTGGTGATACGTAGCGTGTTGGCAGTCGATCGATACGACCAGCGCAGGACGGACTCCGGCCGCAAGGAGTACCGGCAGGGCGCTGTCGGTCGCAATGATCGAACAGCGCTTGCGGCGGTCTCGCAGTCCGGTGAGCGCGCGGCGCAACGAGGGACCGGCGGCTGCTATCACTGCGGGGCGGTCGGCCGGAACCGCCTTTTCAACAGCACCGGACTGCATGGCGCGCGCGGCTGCACCGGAGCCGAGATTAACGAGCGTATTCATGAACCAGCGCCGCCCCAGCTTCCGTTGTGTGTGATACTCCGTCACCGCGTGCTGCGCGGCGGTGCGTACCGTTGCGGCAACGGCAGTGAACCAGTCACGATCCAGAGCTTGCCGGCCCTGTAGCACTACGGTCTCCAGTCGTCCATGAATTGCAGGGAGATAGCGGTGACTGATGCTTTGCTCAACCTCGGTCATGTCGGGGTCAATGAGGATCTTGAGCCGCGGATCGCCGAGTACTGCAGTGAGATCGCGCAGCCCCAGCATTGCCCGGGCGAGCGCGGCGTCGCGGTCAACCACGACAACTGCTTCAAGCTGCCGCTGAGTGAGTAACGGCGTGATATGGTATCCGAGCCCCAAGCCAAGCACGATAACAAAACCGCTTCCGGCAGTGTGCTCGGCGGCACGCTCGGCCTCGCGTAGCGGATCATAGCGCGAGTGCAGCCCAATATCACGGTGTTCGCGCCGGACTATCGGTACCGGTAGTCCCGCTCGTGAACGGATCACCGTCAGGACCGCCTTATGCGCTTGCGCCTCAAGCCGATCGGCAGCGCGGGGGTTATGACGCCGCAGGGTGTTGATGTTGGCCTGCAGCACCGCAGCTTGAGACCTGAAAGGTTGCCCGCTAGAGCCGCTCATCTGGTCCACCCCTGCACCTTGTGCAGCTCCTCGGTAATCTCGATTTGCGCGCGCTGTAGAACACGGCGACAGTCGTGTTCGGTTTCGGCGGTAAGTGCATTACGGAACAGCTTGGGTGCAAGGTAGTGCGTGAGGTCTGCCGCGCGTTTGAGCTCGGGGTCTGCGATCCCTTTGAGCGATCCGATGTCCGGATCACCGGCTATATCGGCGGCTGCGCACTGCTGCCGGTTGTGCAGCGCCGGGGCAAGCTCTGCAAGCCGTGCGGCGGCCGCTGTGAACGACGCCATGAGACGGCCGGCTCGGCGTTTGCGCTCCGAAAGCCCCGGCGCGGCGTAGAGTCGCTGCTGCAGGCTTGGCCGCTCGGTACCCGAATCGGGTATGATGTGTGCCGAGGGAGCCATTCCGGTAATCTCAACCGGTGAAGGCGGAGCACGGTAGACCGGCAGTGGGCACTCACGCAGTCGTTCTGAGAACCAGCCGGCGTACGTCTCGAGCGCAGGCGAACGGCGGGTATAGGCTGCGATGCGTTCGTACGGCTCGGCAGCTTCAAATTGCTTCGTGAGATAAGGATGCAGCCGGGTGACGGTGCGCTCGAAATAGTGTTCGAAGGCGTGGGGGCGAGCATGCAGTGCAATGTCGCGGGTGCACAGATCAAGGCCGACGAATGCCACCGCGCGCGGTTTGCACTGCAGGGCCAAATCCAGCGCCGAGCCGGCCACCGTACCGTTCGGCGGCACACGCGCTGCCGGCGGCCCCAGCAGGACGGCGAAGCCATCCTCAATGACGCCGCCCTGGCAGAACGGCGCCACCGGTGTCTTAAGGCGCCAAACCCCGCGGCCGGCGATGAGCGGCATCACGACCGGAGTCGCGCTGTAGCGCAGCGGTTGGAGATGCTCGACGGCGTACACCCCGCCGTCGGTGAGCACTACCAGATCAGGCGCCAGACCCAGCTCGGCCAAGGGCAGGACCGCCGACGGCAGCGCCCACAGCATCACATCGCGCCGCTTTGCTCGCAATTCCGGCAGATACTCGCTGAGCGACGGTCCGGACGCCGCGATCACGATCGTAGCGGCGCGCACACTGAGCTTTGTATAGCGTGATAGATGCAGGTAATTCGCCACCGCGTTTCGGAACCAGCGGCGCCCAAAGTAGGTTGCGGTCACGGCACCTGCCGACATCCTTTGAATCACCCGGCGCAGCTGTTCCCGGATCTGCTGAGCTACATCGGCGAACACATCGGCCGCCGGAACCCACTCAATCGCCTCCAGGTCGCTTAGACAGTGCTCCGGCAAGTTGATCTCCAAGAACCGTTGGAACGGTAGCGATGCTCGCGGATGCCACAAGCTGCTGGGTTGGGCCACGCGGTGTTCGAGTGTATCAGAGCTATAGTAAACTGCGATCACGGTTGTGTCGGGCCTCACGGCTTGTATCGCCTCGGTGAGATAACCTAATACCTCACCCAGCACAATCACCGTTGCCGGTGTGCGATCTGCAAGTTGTTCTTGAACAAAGCGCGCGGCCTCTCGGCGCGGGGCGTAGCGCGAGACCAATGCGCGTGTGCCGACTGTAGCGGTGGGTTCTCCTGCTCGGCTGCGTTCCACGCGAAGCATTACGTAAGCTTTTCGGTTAGCGTTGTAAAAAACCCTTCCGTTGGTTCTCCCGCGCTTAGGGTTTCAAGCTCGAACGCATGCTCGTCTTCGAGACTCGGCAGCAGCCTCGCGAGTTGTGCGCGCAGTTGCTGCTCGAACAGCTCGCGGTCCAACAGGCGAGTCTGGAGCATCAGTGCGGCAATACGGCCGTCGGCCGAGCGAGTCAACACGGCAAGACCGGCAAACATGGCAGTTATCACCGATTCAATGTCTTGCTGAACGCGGCGGCGGTCGAGATCCTTGTGCTTGGCGCACACAATATCTATGCCGCGTGCGAGGTCGAGTATGACGCAACTCAACTGCATACCGGTATGATTAGCCTGTACTGCCAAGTGGCCGGCGGCTTCGAAGAAACCGCTATTCTCAAGGGGAATCACCTGGCGAGTTGCGGCGAACACATTGCCTCGGTTGCGCAGTAGGATGACGGCACCGCGATCGGCGATCGACGAAAGCATGAGTTCGAGCTTATCTCGGTTGTGCTCGCAGTAGGGTGAGTCTATGATCAAGAGCACACCGTGTATAGTTCCATCGTAAATCAATGGGACTACCACGGCATGATCCAGGTTATCACGGTCGTGTAATGAGACATACGGATCGAGGATGTGTGGATCCGCCACACCCGAGTCCACGTCGTAGGAGGCGAAGACCTCGAACGGTGGACGCAGTCGGTGCTCGGTGGTAGGGCCGATGTTTCGAATGACCCAAGGGGCGAAAACCGAGGCGGTGTGATCCGGCAGAAGCAGGGCGCCGCTGCGGATGTTTATCGCGGCGTCAACCGCCGCAAACAAGGTCGCCGGGGTTTCGATACCGCGACCGGCATCTTGTATACCCTGTATCAGCCCGCGAAGATCATGGTGTGGGGCGAGATCCGATGCGCCGGGTTCGGCGAGCATCCGCTCGACAAGCTTTTTTTTTTACTCAGACCGGCACTGCGGTCGAGGAGCGTCTCATCTCCTCCGGTCTTCGCGGCGCGTTCGCCGGCAGTGTCCCGAAACCCCGTATGTCGCTCGAGTCCGAAAACCTCTTCTGTTCGACGTCGGCGAGTTGTTGAGAGTACACGGTTATACAAACCCATTATTCTTCAAGCCCCAGCTCTTCAAACAATCGCTTATACACTTCAAAGTGTTCCGACTCGGCAAACTCTTGGATTTTTTCTTCCGGTAAAGCCTCGAGTAACTGATCCATGTAGTGCAGCACTGACCGGATCTCCTCGCGGAGATCTCCCGGGATCTCGCTGCTGCGATCGGTCACTTTGCCGGACCCCACCATATCCTGGCTGCCCCTATTTGCTGCCCCGGCGGTTTCAGGTTCTTGCGCACCGGCGGCTTTAGTGTCGGAGTCTTCAACTCCGAACCGAACGCCGTGGAGCTCGTCGGTTGCCGGCTGGAACTCAGCTTGCTCCGGAGTGTCACTCAGCTCGTCGATCCCGGCGAGCTCGGAATCAATATCCATCTGAGCAAGCGCATCTACCTCGTGCTCCCCGGTTGGCCCGAAAGCCTCCTCGGGTGCCGCTCTCATTCTCTGTTCCTCGGCGGTGAGCTCCGTTTGCAGATCTTCGGGTTCGTCGCTTGTTAACTCTTCTAGCTCCGCGTCTTGCTCATCTTCCAGATTGCCGTCTATGTCGAGCGACAGCTCATCGAGCTCCAGCACGTCATCCTCATCGGGTGCAATCTGCCCGTCGGTTGGTTCGCCTTCAAGCTCCTCGCCGGGCGGTATCTCGTCTAAGTCGGCTACGTCCAATTCGGCGTCGGCGTCTTCCTCAGACGGTTCGTCCTCAAACGACAAGTCGTCGAGCGTAAAGTCAAAGCCGGACTCTTCTTCGGCAGGCGCGGCCGGTGTTTCCACCTCAGTCTCGGCCGCCTCCGCGGGAGCTTGGTCTCCGAGATCTATCGGAATAATGTCCTCGTCAGAGGCGAGCTCTTGGTCGAGATCCAGGACAGCCTCGTCCTCTATCCCCAACTCGTCCATAACCGCCGCGTTTTGGTCTGATTCCTCGATGCTGTCTAGATCAAGCGGCCCCAACGTAGTGTCTTCATCCGCAGCGCCCATTTCTTCAAGGTCCGCAGTCGCCTCCGGCGCGGGTTCTTCAACGAACTGAGCGGTATTGAGAATGTTGTCAAGTTCGTCCCCGGTGAGCGCGATGGTCTCATCTTCCTCGTCCTCGGGCTCATCGAAAAAGCCGCCTTCAGCCGTTTCCCCCTCGAGCGACGGGCGTGCCTTATCGGGTGCGAGACTGCTGTCGGCACGTGCTGCACGCAGGCCCGCAACTTCAGAGCGAATCTCAGCGATCTCCCGCTTGATGTCGCCTAGTTCAGCTTGAACCGATTGTAAGACCTCGGCTAACTGTGCAGTCTGTGGTGATGAGTTGTCGTCCATAGCGACCAGACCAGTACCGGAGCCGAGAACCGGCTCCGGGATGCCTTCGGAGCCGTCTTGCCGGTCATCATCTTCGGAGTCGTTCAAGTTGAACTCGGGGAACGGCTCTTCATCAGGCAGCGAAATCTGCTCAAGGTCGATGCTTTCGGTCTCGCTGAGTTGCTCGATCGTTGTACCGTCTGTGGCCCACTCGGTGCTATCGTCGATCTGCTCGGCATCAGCTGCATCATCCTCATCGACAAGATCCGGGAGCTCCTCGTCGACGTCAAAGTCAGTGTCCAAATCGATATCTACAGATCCGCCGTACGGTGTTTCGTTTTCGGCCAGTCCTTGTTTGCCGTCCAGCTCGGCGAGGAGATCTTCCTCATCGTCGGTCAGCTCGTTTTCGTCTTCGCCCGAAGACACCTCGCGGTCGAGGTGCTCGATCGAAAAGTCTGAAACCTCGTCGGCGCCTTCATCAATGTCTTCAGGTCCCGACTTCACCCAAACGCCGTACTCCTCCAAGTCGCGCTCATCCTGAGTCCGAAACTCGGTAGGCTTTTCTTTGCTCATCGCTTACTCCTCGGGCAGACCTGTGAAGAGTATCGGCAGCATTCCCCCCACCCGTTAAACAGCTGCCCCAAAATCTACTCTAGGGCCTTGACCTTGTCAACAATCGGCGGTTCATTGGGCTGTTCAGTTGCGCCGGCCCGTTTCCCTGCCTGGTTTGAGACCGGGATTTCGATTCGGGCACACGCGGGAAGCTCTAAAGCAGGTCTGGGCTTCGACCGTTAAGGGGACTATGGGGAGAATTGGGCCGGCCGTTCTGGTTGCGTTTAGTACGTACTTGGTGCTTGTGTTTCTGTTCGGCCCGCGGGGTTTGGTGGCTTACCATCACCGCAGCCGGTATCAGGTCGCCCTTGAACGTAATCTTGAGCGACTGACCGAGCGTCGAGATGAGCTCGCGGCCGAGATTGCGCGACTGCAGGAAGACCCTGACGCGATTTCGACGGCTGTCCGCGAGCAGCAGGTGCTTGGCTCTAACGAGTGGCTCATCCGCGTGCGCGATGACGCCGGCCGCCGAATATTACCTTCGGGCCATTCTGCTACTGCCATCTCCCCCGGCTCGGTTCTACGCAGGCAGCCTCCATTTGGGGATTACTCCCCTATATTTCGCGGTGTTGCGGCGAGTGTCGGCATTGCCGTCTACGTGCTTGCGCTTGGACTAAAAGAAAAACCGCGTTCAGTTCCATCACGCGCGGCCCCGCATCGGTGATCGACCGCTCGCACGCCGAGAGCTACTCGACCCGTGTCCAGATCGCCGTACGAGTGTACGTGTTGTCGGCCGAAACCACACGCCCTTGCCGAATCTGCAGTGATGTCGTGTGTTTGGTGCCGCTGAGCGAGCGGCGGTCTTCGCTCAATTGAAACTTCCAGCGCATTGGGCGAGCGAGCTCCACCACTTGCACCGCAATGCTGTAAGGAAAGGCGTGCAGGTACATCTTGGGCGAGTTCGGCTCGTCTTGGCGGACTCTCACCGTTTTGTCGTCGACCGAAACGCGAAGCTTCATTATTTCGCTGGTCTCAAGGCTCGCCAAAGCGGTGCCGTCGCTACTGATCGTAACGTGTTCAATGCCGTCATTGCCCTTCCAAGTTCCCGCCAGATCGCGTAACTGGGGATTGACTGCGTAGCGCTTGGGTTGCAGTATGGCGCTTCCCGCCGGGCTCCCCTCGATCTCCGTCTCGGCTCGCTCTATGGCTCGTACGACCTCATCGGGGGGGTCAAGCTCGAACAAGGCGTAGATTGCGGCCGGGGACGCACTCAGCGCGTGATCAAAGTCTACAAACTCGCCCGAATACGCAAACAAGGTTGCTCCCGTCTCGGTTTGAATGAGTTGTACATCGAGATAGACGCTTGTGTTGACTTGATGGACTTCACCGGTAATCAAGCCGTGAGCCGAGACTACCTCCCGCAACGGAGGACGCTCGCCTACATGTTGATCGGCGTTACGATAGTGCGAGAGTTGTTCCAGTACGCGTTCCCGATTTCGAGGGACGATGATACTGAACCGCTCTTGCTCGGCAATCTGCACGAGATTGGTGGTCAGTCGGTTCTCCAGAACCCGGATCTGCGATGCAGAAACACTCTCGTCGCTGCTGGAAAGCCCGAGAAACGCGAATACGATCTGCGTTCGCGGTTGTGCCGGAATCGACACGCTCATCGTCGCCAGCAGCAGCGCTATCAAAACCTTTCTCATCTGTTCTCCACTCAGTAGTATAGCATGTCCGGCACCCTGGTGTCAGAATTAGGCATAACCTTTCTATCCTCAAGGCGTAACTCACAGAATCCGGCGTGCCTCGAGGTAATACCGCTTTTCGTGCGCCTCGCCGAGCGAAAAACATTTGCGCGGCAGCGGCCCAGAGCGCACCACGGTAGAAAACAAGGCTCCCTTGTCGAACTCAGGCAGCAGAAATCCTACCGCCTGCTGCTCGTCGGCAAGCCGGATTACCTCGGCAACTCCGTGAATATAGTCCACTTCAGCGCCCGAGCTACTGCGCAGATAGTCGTCGATGAAACGCTGTAACACCGCGACGGCCAAGGTGTTACCGCCGCCGGCGAGTCGTAGGGTGTGATACTGCCCGCCGGCGTAGAGTATAATCCGATCGGCCGGCGGCAACGAATCGGTGTGCCTGCGCGTGGTGTTGCGTTCCAGCTCGAACTCCGGGCTCGACGCTGCGGCCTCCAGCAGCGAGCCCGCGTCGGCGTGAAAGACCATGCGGTGTATCGGCTCAAACTCAAGCGCCGGGTCATGCAGGTTTACGAGCTCGGCCAACGCGTAGCGTGCGGGGTTCTGTGGGTTCTCAGCCTGGGCCGGGTCGCGGCGCTTGTGCTCTTCCCAGACCTGCTTTGCGGTGGCGAACGAGTGATTGCCGTCGCCCATCGCGAACAACAGAGGGCTCTCGCTGTTGTACCGCGCGCGCGTGCGCTGCGGGTCGCCGAGACGCTCGAGCTCGCTTGCTAACTGCTCGAAATCTCCAGGCGAGGTCACAGCGTAGCCCGAAACCCGCCCGCCGCCGAGCATCAGTTCGGTGTCGTACAGGACCGGAAGCTGCGGCGCGCGTGCCTGTAGCCGGCCGAAAACACGGTCCTCAGGGTCATCTATCAGAATCATGATGTGCGGGAGCTCAAGCGGTGCCCCGGCACGTATCCGTACGCGCGGCGGCAGGCGCTCAACGATAGTGTCTTCGGTAGCACGAATCAGGCTGCTCGATGTGGCCGAAAAATCGTAGCGCTCGAGGTCGAACGCCAGCATCAGCCCCCGGCGCGGGTGTTCGCCGCCGGTCAGCCGCTCGAGATACACCGTGGTGCTTTGGTGCGCCGTGAGCACGCCGTCGTCCAGATACGACTGCATCGTATTCCGAATGCGCTTGATACGGTCATTGCTGTCGGGCTCATTGAGGTGAACCTCGGGGAAGATGGTGTGAAGCGTGGAAGGGGCGTTCCCGACGATCTGCCCGGCTCTGTGCCAGTACGCCGGGTCGGAGGTGTGTTGATCACAGGCGATCACCGCCCAGCGATACAGATCCACGGTGGGGACGGGCAGGAGTATATCGGGAATCGCTACCCCGAGTGCTCTGAGGCGGTTGCCGATTGTAATCATAGTTTCGGTAGCATACTCAGCGCACTGCGAAACGGCAACCCGCACTGCGGTCTTTGCGCTGAGGCGCGGCGCCGCGGATACCGAGCAAGGCCGCTTGTCGCGTCCAATGCGGGCCTATCGCTGCGCGATACGATGCTGTTTGAGCGTACCCCTGTGGTCGTGAAGAAACTCGAGCACGTAGTGTTGGATCCCGCCGAAATACTCGCGTTTCAACTCGGTAGCAGCGCGTCCGATATAGCGGTAGTGCCAAGGCTCGTAGATGTATCCTGTAAGCCACTCCTTTCCTTGCGGATACGACAATGAGAAGCCGAAGCGCCATGCGTGTTCTTGAAGCCAGCGGCCGGCTTCGGTTTCGGCGAACTCGGGCGTGATCGAGCCGAAGTCTATCGCGGTGCCGAGATGGTGCTCTGAAGCTCCCGGTTCTGCCGAGAAGCGCTCGGCTGCCTCGCGCCCGTGCACGCGGGTATAGCGTTCGAATAACCCGCGCTGATATTCGATGCTGCGGTACACCGAGCTGAGGTCGAGGGTAATACCCTCACCCAACGCCGCCTCCACCATTGCGGTCAGCGGATCCAGCGCGCGCTCGCTGAGCTTCATTCCGGAGCGGTTCAGGACGAATCGATCACGGTGGTGGTCAAGTTCAATCAAGTCGTGCGGGCGGAAGTCGGCAGGCAGGTGTACTTCTTTGTTGACGAGGCGGGTGAGCTCGGCCGGTTGATCTAGCACCGGCTCAAGCGCACTCAAAAATCCCTGCCGGTCGGAGCGGACGCCCTCGCTAAGCTCATCCGGCAGGTCCCGTACCAGCTTATCAAGCTGATCGGCGGTGAGCTCAAAGCGCGGATGTGCTTTTTCCGCTGCCGCCTCGTCTGAGAACCCCGGCGGCGCGGGCTCGGTACCGTTCTGGGGCGCCCCGGAGTAGCCGCGGCCGCCGCATGCGGCTATCAGCATCAGCAGCGCAAGGGTAAGCGCCAGAAGCGCCGCGCCGGCCCCGAGGACCTGGTGCGGTGCCGGCGGGTGTGTGGTATCGCACCGGCGCATTCTGCATTCACGCATTGTCGGTTTGGGTCTCCTTACCGTGCATCTAGATCCCGTTAGAACAGCAGTTCAACTACCTCATCCATGGTGCTCACCGGGTGAAAGGTGAGCCCCTTCTTTACGTGATCGGGGATTTCTTCCAGATCGGCCTCGTTGTCTTTGGGGATGATGATCTCCTTTAGTTTAGCACGTCGCGCCGCAATCGTCTTTTCCTTGAGACCGCCGACCGGTAGTACACTCCCGACTAACGACAGCTCTCCGGTCATCGCAAGCTTGCCCTTGATCCGCTTGCCGACCACCAGCGACAGCAGCGCCGCGGCCATCGTTATTCCGGCCGAAGGACCGTCCTTCGGTGTGGCCCCTGCCGGAATATGTAGGTGGTACTGGTTGTTCTCAAACGCTTCGCGGCCGACGCCGAACCGTGATGCCACATGCCGGACGTAGGCGTACGCGATGCGAGCCGACTCCTGCATGACGTCGCCGAGATGCCCGGTCAAGGCAAAGCCCTCCTTGCCGGAATTGGATATCGCCTCGATCATGAGCGTTTCACCGCCGAATTGCGTCCAGGCGAGGCCGATCGCCATTCCCGAGGCAGTGACCTTCTTCACTTCTTCGCCGCGGAAGCTGGGCCGGCCGAGCAGCTCGGTGACGGTCTCGGGTGTGACGTTTACCGGGACTTCCAATTCGTCGCTCACGAGTTTTTTGGCGAGCTTGCGATGAATCTTATCGACGGATTTTTCGAAGTTCCGGACACCCGCTTCGCGCGCGTAGCCATTAGCGATTTCGAGCAACGCCCGTTTGGTATACTTGACGCTCGATTTGTCGAGCCCGGTGCGCTCAAGTGAGCGCGGAATAATGTACTTGCGCGCGATCGCGACCTTCTCCTCGTCGATGTATCCCGAGAGCCGAATGATCTCCATACGATCACGCAGCGGCGCCGGAATGGTATCGAGTGTATTAGCGGTAGTAATGAAAAAGATATTCGAGATGTCAAACGGAAGGTCGAGATAGTTGTCGCGAAACGCAACATTCTGCTCGGGGTCGAGTACCTCGAGTAGGGCCGAGGATGGATCACCTTGAAACGACACGCCGAGCTTGTCGATCTCGTCGATCATGAACACCGGATCATTCGTCTTCACGATCTTCAAGCCCTGAATGATCTTACCAGGCATCGCGCCGACATAGGTGCGGCGGTGCCCCTTGATCTCGGCTTCATCGCGCATACCGCCCACTGAGAAGCGGAAGAAACGCTTATTCAGCGCACGCGCGATAGAGCGGCCGACGGAGGTTTTGCCGACGCCCGGAGGTCCAACCAGACACAGAATCGAGCCCTTGAAGTCTCTCTTGAGCTTCCGAACCGTGAGAAACTCCAAGATCCGTTCCTTCACGTCCTCGAGCCCGTAGTGATCGGCGTCAAGAATTTTGCGGGCCCTCGGCAGGTGTATATCGGCAGGTTTGGGAGCGCCCCATGGAAGGTTGATGATGGTGTCCAGGTAGTTGCGAGTGACGGTGAACTCGGAGGAGTTCGGCTCCATCAACGAAAGCTTCTCGAGCTCCTGCTCAACCTGCTCGCGGACATCGGAGTCCAGCGAGAGTTTCTCAATCGCTTCCTTGAAGCGCTGATATTCGCTGGACTTCGCGTCTCCCGGCATGCCGAGCTCTTCCTTGATCGCCTTCAGTTGTTCTTTCAAGAAGTATTCGCGCTGACTCTTCTCAATCTTTTCGTTGATCTGCTTCTGAATCTTCTTCTGGATTTGCAGCAGCTCTTGTTCCTTCTTGATGAAGGTCAAGACATGCTCCATCCGTTGGCGCACATTCAGCTCCTCGAGCACCTTTTGCTGGTCCTCGCGGTCAACGTTTAGCATCGAAGCGATGAAGTCAGCGATTTTGCCCGGCTGATCGATATTGACCATATTCAGTCGCATCTCTTCGGAAAACAGCGGGTTGTTCTCCGAAACCTGTTTCATCTCGCCGATAAGCGCGCGCGTGAGCGCCTTGACCTCGTCGCCGGTGGTTTCTTCTTCTTCGAGATACTCCACCGCGGTGGTGATGGGAGCGGTTTGGTGCAGAATCTTCTTGATGCGAAAGCGCTTGACTGTGGAGATGAACAAGTTCATGCCGCCGTCCGGGAGGTTGATGCGCTTGACGATCTTTGCGGCGGTCCCCACCTCACGCAAGCCATTGCCGGTTGGTTGTTGATCCGGCTCGGCCTCTTTGGTCATCACGAACCCAATCATGCTGTCACCTTCAAGCGACTGCTGCGCCGCTTGGATGTCCGGATCGGAGGTGATCATGATCGGGGTGAAGATCCCTGGGAAGATCGGCTTCCCGACGAGCGGTACGATAATGAGTTTCGCGGGCAAAACTTGGGTCGCCGGTACAATCGGCTGAGGATTCGACATGCTGTCCACCTTTGCTTACGGTTGGAGTATTTGAGAAAAAAATATAGACGCTACCGGCAGGCGTCAAGCGCCGCGCCGTGACCCGCCTCGTCGGCGCTACCGCTGTGCCGGCGTGTTGTTGCAAAGGTTTGGCCGGCGTCGCCCGCAAAGGCGTGCTGCGGGCGGCGGTACCGTTTCATCGGCTTGTATGCTATAGATACGCCATGGATCGCAACCAACGCTGCCGGGCGATCGTCCTGCGCACTTATCCCATCGGCGAGATTCACAAAGGCGTTGTTTTGTTGACCGATACCTCCGGTGTGATACACGCCGTCGCCCACGGCGCGGCCTCGGCGCGGGGGAAGTTACGCTCTGTCGCGGAGCTATTCGTGGAGGGGGAGGTTGCACTGTATCATAACCCTGTAAAACGCAGCATAAAACTCCAGGATCTCGACGGGCCGGCGATGCATTACGGCGTGCGCGAGAACCTGGTGAAGTACTACGTCGCCTCCTTGTGGGTAGAGCTGGTGGCGGTATCGTGCGGCGGCGGGGGCGAGCACGACGGGGAAGCGTACGAGCTGCTGTCTAATGCGCTGGCGGTGCTCGACGGGGTAGAGGAAGCCCGCGCGCTCGAGCTCTCGGTATACGTCTTGTGGCGCTATCTCGGCGTATTGGGGCTTGCGCCGGTGCTGGATCTTTGCGGTGAGTGCGGTCGCGCGCTCGCACGCGAACAGCGGGCGTACTGGCCGCTCGGCGGCGGCGAGCTACGCTGCGAAGCCTGCCGGGAGACTGCGGTCGGCGGCGCGCACAGCACCTATACGTTTACACCGCCGACGCGGGCGTATTTGATGCGCCTCGAAGAATCTGTGAGGTGCGCGCAGGACGTGTTACGCGTGAGACTTCAGCCGGAGCAGTCGCGCCGGCTGCACGCGCTTCTCGCCGCCGGGGTTGAGCAAGCGCTTGAGACGCGACTCAAAACACTGGAGAGCGGTGCCTCGATACTGTACGGCCGCGGCTGATCGGGGCTGGCTTGTGACTGTCTGGGGCTGATCGCGCCGGGGGGTGTGCCCGGCCGGGTCTCTGCTGCGCCGGTGTTTCTAGATCCCGAGTGCGTCGAGAATCTGCTCAAGCTGCTGCGTTGACGAGGCGGCCGAGGTGTGGTGGATAAAGATACCTCCGATTTTGCGCCACGCGTCGGCCACGCGGGTGCGATCGTCGATTAGTACGGGAGTCTCCTCAGCCGCGCAGTTCAGTTGCGCGACAAGCGGCTTCTCGCGCGTTCTGCAAGTGAACACCGGCACATGCCTGCCGAGCTCACGCGCACACCAGCGGCGCTTCTGCGGCTCGGCCCAGTTTCCGTGCGGTAAGCCGGTTAGGACGCTCGGCTCCAGCCCGCGCACAAAGCTCCACAGCCGAGGCCCGTCGGGCATCCACTGCAGACGGTCATAGAACTCTGCGGCGGCGGCGATACGCCTCCACATCTCCGGCTCCGGCAGGCTGTCGGCCGGCCGGCCGGTGAGCTCCTGCACGCCGCGATCGAAATCGGCCAATACCCCGTCCAGGTCAACGAATAGCTTGATTGTAGTTCTTACTGCGGTGCTCATACCGTGATGCACTCCCTTTTCCGTATGCATGTGCGCGTGTTTTGTGCTAAGGTACTGCCTACCGGCAATGCGAGCAAGTGAGATACTGATCCACAAGCGTGACGGCGGTATACTCAGCACCGAGCAGTTGCGCTTCTTGATACACGGATACCTCGACGGTTCAATTCCCGAGTATCAAATCTCGGCTTGGCTCATGGCGGTGTACTTCCAGGGTATGAACGAGGATGAGACCGGCGTGCTGACGCGTGAGATGATCGCCTCCGGCGATACTATCATGCTGGGTCCCGGTGTGCGTCCCTACGTCGACAAGCATTCAACCGGCGGCGTTGGTGACAAGGTGTCGCTCATTTTGGCGCCGTTAGCCGCCGCGTGCGGGGTGGCGGTACCGATGATGAGCGGACGTGCACTTGGACACACCGGCGGCACCCTCGACAAGCTCGACTCTATTCCAGGATATCAAAGCGTGTTGGCCCCCGAGCGCTTTGCCGCAATTGTCGCCGAGGTTGGGTTCGCGATGACCGGGCAGAGCGAACGCATCGTGCCGGCCGACCGCAAGCTTTACGCGCTGCGCGATGTTACCGCAACTGTGGAGTCCATTCCGCTGATCACCGCGAGCATCCTTTCGAAAAAGTTCGCCGAGGGCGCCGAAGCCCTGGTGATGGACGTCAAGTGCGGCAGTGGGGCATTCATGAAGACGCCTGAGGCTGCGCGCAAGCTCGCCGAGGCCCTGGTGCGCACCGGTGCGTCGCTCGACCGCGAAGTTGTCGCGGTGCTCACGCGTATGGATGAGCCGCTGGGAGCGATGGTCGGGAACTTCCTCGAAGTAGAGGAGAGTTGTCGCGTTCTTGCCGCAGCCGAAACGCCGGCACTCGTTTTCGACCAGCCGGCGTTCAGCGACCGGCGTCTTGCCGACTTGCTGGAGGTCACGCTCCATCTGACAGCGTGGATGATAGTGCTCGGCGGCAAGGCGCGCGACCATCGGGCGGCGCTAGACCTCGCGCACGCTCGCCTAATAGACGGGTCGGCGTATCGGGCATTCTGCGCCAATGTCGAGGCGCAAGGCGGATCGGTGGCTGACCTGGAAGCCGGCTTAGGTGTACGGCGCGCACCGGTGGTTCACGAGCTCAGAACGGAGTGCGGCGGCGTTGTGCATGAGATCGATGCGTACCGAATCGGGATGGCCGGCGTAGATCTCGGAGTGGGCCGCAATCGCGCCGAAGACAGTGTGGAGCCACATGTGGGGCTTGAGCTATTGGTGAAGCGCGGTGAGCGGGTTGAGCCTAACACGCCACTGTGCCGGTTATACGCCACAAACGAGACGGCAATGGCGGCGGCGATTGCCCGCACCGCCGGCGCGTTTGTGATCGGTGGCGCTGAAGCCGGCGGTGCAGTGCCGCAGTCAAGCTCTTGGATTATCGAGGAGCTGCATGAGCTGGAGTAAGGCGCCCATCGATTCCGAAGACGTACGCAAGGTTGCCGAGCGTTACGGCATAGAACTGCTTGAAGCGGCGATTCTGGTGCGCCGCGGTATCAGCAGTCCTGAAGATATTCTCTACGTCCTTGAAGACGACCTGCAGTACCTTCATAATCCCTTCCTCATGGACGAGATGGAGGACGCGGTAGACCGTGTGCTCGATGCGGTCTCGGAGTGCGAGCGGGTGTTGGTGTTTGGCGATCGCGATGTCGACGGGATTACCGGCACGGTGCTGCTCGTTCGGCAGCTTCACAGCCTCGGGCTCGATGTAGAGTGGCGTGTACCGGCGGCGGACAACCCGTACGGCGTCACCGCTGAGATCATCGAGGAGTTTGCCGCCCGCAACGGGACGCTGCTGATCACGGTCGACTGCGGGACCACAAGTGTCGCGGAGATCGCGCGGGCGGCCGAGCTCGGTATAGACACTATCGTGATCGACCATCACAACCCCCGGATTGAACGGCCGCAGGCGGTAGCAATCGTGAACCCCAAGCTTCCCGACAGCTCGTACCCGTTTGATGGGCTTTCCGGCTGCGGCGTGGTTGCGAAGCTCTGCTGGGCGCTCGCGTTCTCCGCGACCCCGCTATACAAGGTTCCCATCGTGCTCTTGCAGATCAGGCCGGCGAACGACACCTTTGTGATTGAGGCTGTCAAGCTCGAAAACCTGGTGACTGTCGACCGCCTGGAGGAAAACGTCGTCCCGGGCATGGTTTCGCTGCAGGAGACGCGCGTCGCCGAGTTCTTACTCGGCAACCAGATCTTGGTGTATGACGCGGTGACGCAAAAGCGTATCCTCCGTACCCTGTTCGGAGAAGGTATTGATACCGATGAGCTCGTGGACCTCGAGCCCGAGGTCGCGCGCGTCTTTCCAACGTTACGCGCTAAGAGCCTGTTGGCCCTGCGTCCAAACGCACGCATCACTCGCTACCGCGACGACAAACTCGCTGAGGTCGACCTCCTGCATGCGCTGTTTCGGGTGTACATCGCAAAGGCGTATCCGGCCTTGGGAAAGCAGTTTCAGCAACTGCTCGACCTCGTGGCGCTGGGAACCGTGGGGGACATGATGCCGCTGCGGAACGAGAACCGCATTCTCGTAAAACGAGGCCTCGAGGCGATGAACGCCCTGCGCTCCGGAGGGCTCGCGCGGCTGCTGCATCAGCTCGACCTCAGCGGGCGTACGCTCACTGCGAGTGATCTGGGATGGAAGGTTGCGCCGGTGATCAATGCCTCCGGCCGGATGGGCGAGCCCGAGACGGCGGTACGGCAGTTGCTGTCCGCCGATATCGATGAACAACGTGCGCTCGCGGACCGCTTGATAGAACTGAACAGGGAACGTCGGCGGGTAGGTGATCAGGCCTGGAAGCAGATACTTCCGCTCGCCGAACGCAGCTACGCGGAGCTTTCCGAGCGCCTAGTCTTGGTGCAAGATGAGAGCGTGCACCGAGGCGTAACCGGCATTATCGCCGGTAAGCTTGCCCGGCACTTCAAGGCCCCGGCCGCGGTGGTGACGCGCTGCGATGATCGCGCGGTGGGCTCGGTCCGTACCCGTGGTGAGATCGCCGCCACCGATTTTCTCGAACGCTTCGACGATATCCTGCTCACCTGGGGGGGGCACGACCTTGCTGCCGGATTTAATCTCGAGTGGCCGCGCTTGGAGGAGTTCGCGCAACGCGTACGTGAGCTGATACCGACGCTGGAGCTGGGTACGGTTATCGACCGCGCGGTACGGGTTGACGCCGAGCTGCCGCATAAGTATCTGCAACCGGAGCTCGAGCGTACGGTAAGCAGGTTTGAGCCCTTTGGGCAAGGCAACCCCCCTCTGGTGTTTCTCGCGCGGAACGTTGTTATCGAGAACCTGGAGTTCATCGGGCGCGACGAGCAGAAACACCTCAAGCTGCTGATCACCGGCGGTCCGGTGCGCATCCCCGCAGTGTACTGGAACGGGGCCGGCGAGGTTGGTCGCAGCTTTCAGCCCAAGGAACGGGTTGACGTTGTATTTGAGCTCGGTAAGAATTTCTTTCAGAACAGCGAGACCGTGCAGCTCACGGTCTTGGATATGAAGACCGCGGAAGCGCGGGTCGGGAAATGACGAATGCGACGGACTGTAGCACTGTTGGGCATCGCGATACTGGTTGCGGGCATCACGGCGATTTCGCTTTCGGCGTTGAGCCGCCGGCGTGCAGACGATACTGAGCATCCCGCTGAAAGGCGCGACACCTACGCTGCGGACCTACCGGATCCGGAGCTCGTTGCGATTAACTCATCGGTTCCTCGCGGGCGCAGTACCACCGTAGTGCTGCACCCTAGTCCCGGTGTAACCGCTCTTAGCGTCGTGCTGGAGGACGCTGAGGGCGAGGAGGCTAGTGCTGCGGCGGGCTTTCAGGTGTTTCCGGTGCGCGACGTTGCGGTTTGGATCGCCAAGATCGGCGTGCCGAATACCGCGCCGGCCGGGGAGTACACGGCGCGCGCGAGCGCAACCTTTGGGGGTGAGACGGAGGAGTTCACGACAGAGATTGAGGTTGAGCACGTCGAGTTCTTTTCTATGGAAATCGCTCTCAGCTCCGATATGACGGCGCTACGGCGCGATCCGCATCCCGAGCGCACGCGGGAGGCTCGCGAGATGATAGCGCTGTTAACGAGCTACCGGCTCGACGGTCGATACTACCAAGGGCGTTTGCAGCTACCGGTTGATTATCGCAGGCGGTCCGCGGGGTTCGGTGACCGCCGGGTGTACCGGTATTACGACGGCCAGCGCGCAACGGCGGTGCACTCCGGCGTCGACATGGCCGCGCCGACCGGCGAGCCGGTGTACGCTGCCGGGGGCGGTAAGATCTCGTTCTCCGACGACCGCATAATCTCGGGTAACTCGGTCGTGATCGAGCATTTGCCGGGTGTGTACGGGGTGTACTATCACCTCGATAATATTGCGGTTGAAGAAGATCAAGTGGTGCGCGCCGGGGAGCAAATCGGCACCGTGGGCGCGACCGGCTTAGTAACCGGGCCTCATTTGCACTGGGAGCTTCGAATCGGTGGCGTTCCGGTGGACCCCGATCAGTTCGTTGAGGCTCCGTTGGTTGACAAAGCTGCGATATTCAGTACTATAATGGCAATCCTGAGGGCGCCAGGGGACGATCACGGTGTCACAGAACGCAAAAGGGGGTGATGTCTATCGCTTATATTAGGCTTGACGACGGTGAAAACCTTGAGCGCGCGATCAAGCGCTTCAAGCGTATGGTCGAAAAAGAGGGGATTATTCGTGAATGGAAGAAACGCGAGTACTTCGAGAAGCCGTCAACGATTCGCAACCGCAAGAAGAAATCGCTCGAGCGCAAGATTGCGAAAAAAGTGCGCAAGATGCAGGCGATGAAAAGCTATTAATGCATTTCGCGGCATTTACCCGAGAAGGCTGAGACGATGAGTACTGCGCTTATTGTCTCAGCCTTCTTTTTTGGGCAGTATACGCGATGATCTGTGGGATAGCAACGAGGAGTACAGCGGTATTGGCCCGCACGGCTCTGCGGCGCCAAGGTGGAGCGTTATGCGCGGTGCTGGTATTCACTATCGCGCTCGGTCTCGTAGCATGTAGCGACCAGCGTCCTGCAGTGCACGACGCCACGCTTGCGTTGCTGCGCTTCGAGGATGACCTGCACTCTCGGAGTGAATCCGGCGAGAGTCTGAGTCTGGCGGTACGGCTCTCAGGTCCCGCAGCCGAGGAACTGTACCTCGTGCACGATGAATCCGAGCTGGCATGGCGTTTTGGAGCCGATGAGATCGAGCGAGCGAGGATCGACGACGCTGCCGCCGCGGGCATGACACACATGTTTGAGGGCATCTGCCCGCCGGCCGGAGGCACCGATTTGCCCGGCGGGCAGTACCGCGTAATCGTGTACGGCCGTGACCGGCTGGATGTGGAGCAGCGGGTGCGTTTACGCGTGCCTGAGCCAAGCGCGCGCCAAGCGCTGACGATGCCTCGGCTCGAGTGGGACGATGGGGGTGTCGGACTTGTGACGCCCGCGGCGCGCACGCTGCTGCGAATCTATGACGAGGATCGGCAGGCCGTCGAGTCCTTTGCGCTGCACCCCGGTCTGCTGCCGGAACCGGCGGCGGCGCGCTTGCAACAGATTACCGATGACGAGTATCACGAGCGATGGCGGGTTCTCCTATTCGCGTTTGTGGATGACAGCGAGCTGGTGCTCGTCGGCAGCGGTCTGTGAGTATGAGGTGTTATCGGCAGTCGTCTTGGGGCGGATTCGGCTTTATCCAGCGGCCGAGCAGCTGTAGCACACGGTCGCGGAGCCTGCGCCGGAGGCTGCGGTGGCCGAAACGTTCGGAGTAATCTACCGCCGCCCGGTCCACCGCGTACTCAGGGTCACGTTCGGATTTCAGGTAATGCCAGTGCTTCACGATCCAGACGTAGAGGTCACTGTGCGTACGTCCCGGGAAGCGGCTTGTTAAGCGCTCACGCCGCAGCACCTCGACAATTGGTCGATACACGGTGTTGTACCATGAGCACACGGCACCGTCCCACGCAACCTCGTCGAGTTTGTCTTGGTTGATGAAGTACTTATGACCGTGAATGTGCTGCGTGATCTCCTCGTAACGTCCCGGTTCGGTAAAGACCAAGTTCTCTTCCGGTACGATCCGGTCGAACCCGGTTTCAGCGAGAAAGCGCTCGCGTTCGTACTGGAGTACTGCACGCCGCAAATTCTCCCGTGTCATATTCTCGGGGAGGTGCACCTCACTGTTCAGCGAGGTTACCTCCGCGTCGACTGCATAAACCCCCTGCGCTTTGGCCACCGATACACGATGATTGCCGTCACGCACAAAGTAGACTCCGCCGATTTCGTACAGCCGGATCGGGGGAAGGATGATGTCTTGGATATAGGCCTTGTCGACGCTTGTCCAGCGTCCGCGCAGGTGTTCACGCCTCGGCAGGAACCCGCGGTTGAAATCCTGATATCGCCCCTCGCTTCCAACGATCTTGCTGATCGCCACCTGCTGCATGCCTCGATACGTTTCGGTCTTCGGTTTGAGGGCGTCTTTGACCTCGGCAAGCGACAGGAGCTCCTGAGTCGATGGGTGCAGCGCCGAGAGTATACGTCCGATTATCTCATGCGTACGCGCACGATTGAAGTCGTCTGAAGCCAGTTGGTCTATCGCACTATTCATCGCTCAGCTCCAGAATATAATGGTCGTATACGTTGATGACTGTCGTGTCGCAGTATTTGCTTGTACGGGGCGCATTGCGATCATAAAGATGAACATGGCCGTGCAGCAAGTAACGCGGGCGAAACGTTCGCATAAACCACACAAAGCTCTTGAATCCGAGATGGCAGCGGTCGTCCCCGTCTTGTATGTTTCTCGGGGCGGCGTGAGTCAGCAGAATATCGAGAAACCGTCCGTGTCTCAGCCGGTTCCACAGCAAACGAGGAACGAGTCTGACGATCCTCCGCTGCATCTGCCCTTCGGTGAACTGATGCGGCCCCATACTGTATCGCGGTGAGCCGCCGAGTCCGGCGATCAATAGCCCCTTGGTGCGAATGACGCGATCCTCGGCGCAGGTGGAGCCGTAGCGGTTCTGGGTGTACCCGGCCGCAGAATTGGCATCAAGCGGTACGTGCCGGTTCGGGCAGAATACGGCCATCTCTGAGGTGTTGTGGTTTCCGAAGACAAACACGATCGGCGTGTTCAACGAGCTGGCTATAAACCCGAGATAACGCATAGGGAGGTCGCCCGCGCTCACTACCAAGTCAACGTCACCAAAGCGTTGCTTGATCTGGGTGCTGTAGACGAGCGGGTCAATATGGTCAGCTATGGCCAGGATCTTCACGGGATTGGCCTCCGCCGGGGCTACCACTCGATTTGCTTGAGCAGTTCTTGGAGCTTCTCACGATCAAGGAGATGGATTGGCCGGGTTTCGGCAAAGTCTACCGCAGTGCGTGAGAACCCCGAGCTCGTGATTATTGTGCCCCGCGTTATGCTTTGCCCCTTCATTTCTTCATGCAGTTCTCGCACGCCGGCCTGACTTGTCACGTGCGTAACGCGAAGAAAGCGTAGCAACTGCGGCATCTTGCGCGCGCTGCGCCATTTTGACTGACTCTCCGCCGCAATTATCTCACATGCGTCTCCGTTTACCGTAACGTCACGTACCTCCAGCCCGAGATGCACCGCGATAGCGCTGCAGATTCGCCCATACTCTTCGTCGCCGCTGGTCATGTAATCCTTCATGCGGTCATCGGTTCGCATCTCTTGATACTGGTCGAGTTTCACTGCCACGTCTTTGAACGTGGGTTTCTTGGTATAGATCCGTTCCCATTGGTCTATCGCGAGATCCAGCCTACGCTGACGCTCGTAACAAAGTGCGAGAAAGTAACGGGCATGCAGCGTTTCGTTCGACCCGTCGGCAGTGCTGAGCTTCACAGCGCGTTCCAGCTCGGCAACCGCGGAGCTCAGATTGCTTAACCCCATGTATACCGTGCCACGCTCAACCAGCGCGCGTATACGAAAGCGCTGATCGCGCGACGCGGTCTCAAACGAGCCGAGCGCGGCGTTGAGCTCCTTTAACTCCTTCTGGATTCTTCCCATGTAGTAGTGTGCTTCGGCGTTGTCGGGGTTCAGCTTCAAGGCCGCATCGAGCTCGGCGCGTGCATCGGAGACGTTCTTGGCGCGATAGTACAGCAGAGCGAGGCGAAAACGCGCTTCGACATGCTGCGGGTTCAGGTGCACGGCTTTGCGATAGAGTGCCGTAGCCTTGCTGCTGCGGTTGCGGTTTTCAAACAGCTTGCCGGCTTCGCAGTAGTGGTCGGCGTTGTTCGGCTCTCTGTTGACTAACAGCAGATGCTCTTTGAGCGCTTCCTCCGGCTGATTGAACTTTGCATAGAGCTCTGCTATCTTCTTTCTGAAAGGTATTTCTTCTACGTAGCCTTCGAAACGGCCGAGCTGGTTGACGGCTTGGAACTCAACAAGCGCGAGTTCCGGTCTGCTTTCGGCCAAGTAGGCTAACCCAAGGAGGTAGCGCGCTTCGGCGTTGCGGTTGTCGCTGGCAATGATCCGTTTGGCGGCGCGAATAGCAGCTGCAGACTTGCCTTGCTTGAGTAACTGCGCGACGGAAGCTACCCGCCGAGGCTCCAGTAGCTTTTTCAATAGCATAGCGCTAACAATTATCACCACGCCACCGAGGATTATAGTAGCTATGAAGAGCGCCATGAGAACTCACCGAGCTCCAGAGCCTGGATTTTCGCCAAAGAGTAATGACTTTGCCCGTTTGTGTCAAATCCTTTATCGGCCGATTCGCAGACCCCTAACCCGCCGTGTGCTGAGTGTGGCAATCGCGGTGCTGGTGTTTGCAGCAGCCGGGCCCCTGTTCGGCGGGGACTCGGCATTGACCCTTGGGGAAAATTACTACCTCGATAATAAGCCCGAGCAGGCGCTGCGATGGCTTGAACAAGCGTTGGAGGAGGATCCGGACAACCCCGACGTGTATCTCTATCTCGGTGTCGTGTACGAGCAACTCGGGCTTTTCGAACGTGCGATCGAAACGATGAAGCTAGGGCTCGAGGTCGGCGGCGCCGAGCTCGGGACACTATACTACAATATGGCCAACAATTACCAGCGGCTCGGCAACGCCGGAAAGGCGAAAGAGCTTTACACCAAGGCGTTAGAGCATGACGAGCGGTTTGCCGAAGCGTATCTGAATCGGGCGAATCTGCGGGTTCGCGCCTCGGAGTATCCCGGGGCGATAAGGGACTACACTACGTATCTTGAATACGATCCGAACACAGCGCAGCGGCGCGAGGTGGAGAAGATGATAGCTCTGCTGCGTGATACAATACGAGCAGAAGAGGAAGCGCGTCGTCTTCGTGAAGAACAAGAGCGCCAGGCACGCTTAGAAGAGGAGCGCCGAAAAGCGGAAGAAGAGCGCCGCCGCCGGGAAGAGGAAGAACGCCGCCGGGCATTGCTCGAGACCGTTCGGGACTCGCTCGGCACTTCGCGAGACGAGGGCCGCACGTTCTCGGCTCCTTCCGAGGATATCGAAGAATACGACGACACGCTCGACATCGCCGAGTAGCGCCATGTTGTGGGTGTATAGCGAGGACTGGTAATGAACGGACGAACTAAGGTGATCGCAGTTGGGGGTCTCTTGGTGCTGTTGCTGGTGGCCGGAGTGGGAACTGCGGTTTGGTTCTTGGGGCGTGACGCTGAGCCGGCAATGTCGGAGGCTGAGATAACGCGCCGGAATACGCTGAGACTCGCCCGCGAGTACTACGAGGACGCTGAGTATCAGCGGGCGCTCGACTTGATCGACGATTTGCTGATTCGTGACGCCTCGGACGACGAGGCGCGCGAGCTGCGAAGTAAAATCCTCGCTGCGCGTCGCGAGGAGCAGCGTGAGGCTGAACGCTTGGCTCAGCAACAGCTTCGTGAAGCACGTGATAGCGGTGAGGTCAGCGAGGAAGAGCTCCTTGAGCTGGAGCGCGCTCGCGCGCGGGCCGAGGAGAGTCGCCGCGAGGCCGAGCGGCTCGCACGTGAGGCAGCCGAAGAGCGTGAGCGAGCGCGCGCTGCAGCCGAGGAGGAACAAGCGCGCCGTGAAGCTGAAGAACAAGAACGCCGCCGTCAAGAGGAAGAACGACGCGCCGCCGAGCGGGCGGAACAGGAACGTCTAGCTGCGCTTGAAGCTGAGGAACGTGAAAGGCAGGAGCAGCTCGCACGCCTGGTTGACGGCGGTGAGCGCGCGCTTGAACGTGAGAGTTTCTCTCGCGCTCGCGATCGCTTCGACTCGGCGCTCGCGATTGAGCTCGAAGACGATGCGGTTCAACGTCGATATCACGCGCGCGCGCAGGCAGGCACTGCCGAGAGCTACTTTGAGGAGGACCCCGAGAGCAGCGACGCTCAGACACGGGCGATGAAGCACGCCGAGGAGGCGCTGAGCCTCAACCGTGACACCTGGCGAGCCTACTTCGTGCGGGGAAAGGTGCAGCAACAGCGCCGGCGGTTTGACGAGGCGCTTGACGAGTTCGTGCGGGCGAGCGAGCTGCATACCGAGAGCGCCGAGCTCTGGTATCGGCTCGGCAACGCGCAGTTTCGCGTGCGTGAGTTCCGTGATGCGCGCTCTTCCTACGAGAGGGCGGTGCGGATAAAACCGGAGCTTCCCAACGCGTACTACAATCTCGCGATAACCAATCTGCAACTGGGGTCCGAATCGCGGGCCTTAGCGGCACTGAACTCTGCGGTGCAGGTGAAGCCGGACGACGCCCGCGCACATTACCGCATTGGGCGTGTAAGAGTCACACAAGGCGATCTCGATGGCGCGATCAACGCGTACCGCAAGGCACTGGTGTATGATCCGCATAACGCAGATTACAATAGTCGGCTCGCCGCTGCGTATTATCGCGCCGGCGACTTGCGCCGCGCTGAGACCTACTACAGCCGGGCCCTGGACGCCAACCCGGACAGCGCCACCAACAACTATAACCTCGCCTTGGTGCAGAAGGACCGGGGCAATCCCGATCAGGCTTACGAGGCGATCACGCGTGCGATTAGACTGAATCGGGGCGCACCGGAGTACCATTTTACGCTCGGGCAGATACAGGAAGAGCGAGAGGAGACCACTGCAGCAATTGCCGCACACACGGAGGCAATTGCGCTTGACCGGGGGTACGTGAGCCCGTACGTCGAGCTGGGCCGTATCCTGGAACAGGAAGAACTATACAACGAAGCGCTTGAGTTCCTCAAAACCGCCTATCGCATCGATCCTAATTCGGTTGAGCTCAACAATAATCTCGGGAAGGTGTACAGCGAGCTCGAACGCTTTGAGGACGCTATAGACCACTACCGTATCGCGCGTGAGGGCGATCCCGAAGACCCGGTTCTGCGCTATGATCTTGCGATTGCCTATATCGGCGCTGAACGCTACTCGGATGCCGAAACTCACCTGCGCGCGGTTCTCGAAAGCAACCCCGACTTCTGGCGTGCGTACCACCGCCTCGGCGAGGTACTGGTTGCACGCGAAGACACCGCCGGTGCTCGCAGCGTTCTCGAGGATTTGCTGGCGCGGAACACCGCATACGAGGATCGCGATGAGGTGGAATCTATTCTCGGCAGCCTCTAGCCCGCGGTCCTCAGGTACGTTGCACCCGCCGGTAGAGCTCATCGCGCGTGATCTCTGCCCACAGCGGGCGCCCATGCGGGCAGCGTGGATGCGGCAGCCGCAGCGCTTCGGCGATTAGCTGCTCGGCGGCGTCGTTGTCAAGCGGGCTGCCGTCCTTGACCGCGGCCTTACAGGCCAGTTCGGCATAGAAGCGGTCACTCAACGAGTCAGTGTGCGGCGCCGCCTCAAGCACCGCCTCAATCAAGGCGTCTTCGCGCTCTCGGCATCCATCGGGAACCGCCTCAATCCGCCAATGCCCTGGGGCCTGCCGGCTGAGCTGCAAGCCGAGCTCGTTCCACGCTTGTTTCGATGCGGTGAGATGGCTCTCCTGATTCTCGTCGGCCTCGAAGTCAATCGGCACGAGTAACTGCTGTGTCTGCCGGCGTTTTCGAAAACGCTCGTACAGGATACGCTCGTGGGCGGCGTGCTGATCGAGGACCAGCAAGCGTCCGTAGTACTCCACCAGCAGAAACACCCCGTACACCTGCCCGAGATAGCGAACCCCGGATGAGTCATAGACGCTCTCCGATTGCGGCTGTGTACCGGTCTCGCTGTCTTCGCCACGCGCCCCGTTTCGCAGTGAGGTGGCCCCGGCGCCGGTTTCGGGTGCATCTGCGGTGGCGGGGTTTGGGTCGCGTGTGCGATCGGCCGGCGGTGCCGGCCGCGGGACCGTGGTCGGCTCCTGCGTTCGGTGCATCATCGCCGCCCGTTCGGCGGCAGACCAGTGACGGGTTTCGGCTTCGGAAAACAGCCCGCCCCCGGTGTTGCTGCTCGGTGAGTCTTGGGTCTCGGCCTCTCGCGGCGCAGCGAAAGGCCCCGACCGATCTTGCGGTCCGAAGACGCGGCGCAAAGTATTCGCCGAAAGGTCGTAAGCATGCAGGTACTCGCGAATGAGGTCTATGAGCCGCCGCCTGATATCGGCCTTGGAGCGAAAGCGGACCTCCTTCTTGGCCGGGTGCACGTTGAAGTCGGCGAGCTCGGGAGCGCACTCGACAAACACGCATGCAATCGGGTAGCGGCCGCCGGGCATGAACTCCTTGTACGCGTGCTCAACAGCCTGCACAAACGAAAACTCGTTGATGCGGCGGCGGTTAACGAAGATTTGGATCTGCTTGCGGTCACGCCGGTAGTGCTCCGGGCCGGCGAGCACCACCGAAATCTCGAATCCAGGACCGCTGCCGTGAATCTCGTGCAGTTGACCGGAGGCTACGCTATTGCCCAACACCGCCGCTACGCGCTCGGCCGACGTTGCCCGGGGGTAGAATATCTTTAACGTGTTGTCGACGAAAAAGCGGAACTGCAGGTGCGGAAAGGCGCTTGCGCGCTCGTTGACCGTTGCCCGTACCGCAGAGGTTTCGGCGCCGGGGTTCTTCAGGAATTTCTTGCGCGCCGGCACACAGTAGAACAGGCTGTTCACCGCGACCGTGGTTCCCGGTGACCCCGCCACGGTCTGCACCGGGCGTGCCGTTCCGGCTTCGACCGTCAGCCGGTAGGCGCTGTCGTGTGCAGACTCTCGTGAGGTGATCTCAAGCCGGGCGACCGAGGCAATGCTTGCAAGCGCTTCGCCGCGGAATCCCAAACTGCCGACGTGCTGCAGATCTTCGGCCGTAGTGATTTTGGAGGTGGCGTGCGACAGAACGCAGGTTGGAAGGTCTGCAGGGTGTATCCCGCGGCCGTTATCCACCAGCCGAACGCTTTCAATGCCGCCACTCGTGATATGCAGCTCAAGGTCGTCAGCACCGGCGTCTATAGCGTTGTCGAGTAACTCACGGACGACCGAGGCCGGCCGCTCGATTACCTCGCCCGCGGCGATTTTGCGCGCAACCTCCGGAGCGAGAATCCGTACACGTGCTTGTGAAGCGGTCATGCTGACAGGCAGGGTAGCACAAATCGCCGGTTCCAAAAAGGCCGCCGTGCAGCCCGCTGCACTCGGCCGGATCGGAAGACGGCGTTGCTGCGTCCTGTGATTGGGCGAGCCGTGCAGCTACTCCACCGGGTCGCGATGCAGAGGCATACTCATGCAGCGTGGTCCCCCGCGGCCGCGCACAAGCTCCGAGCCGGCGATCTCCACCACCTCAATTCCGTTGTCGCGCAGAATGGCGTTTGAGACGATGTTCCTGCGGTAGGTGACTACTACGCCGGGAGCGATCGCAAAGGTGTTGGTGCTGTCGTTCCACTGTTCACGCTGGGCGGTGAGCAGGTCACTGCTTCCCGAGGCGATGAGACGGACCGCGGGTAAGTCGAGCGCTCGGCACAAGGTCGAGCGCAGATCACTCTGGGGCGCAATATGAATGCCGCCGCTTTCGGCAGGGGTGAGGCGAAAGATCTTCAGCAGCTCGGAGATACCCGGAAATATTGTGAACGCGTCGCGGTCGACCATCGTAAACACCGTATCAAGGTGCATATACGCGCGGGTGAACGGGATCTGGATCACGATCACCTCCCGGATGTGTTCATCTTCTCGGAACAGGCGCGAGGCGAGCGCTTCGATCGCCTCGGCGCTGGTCCGGGCACTGCAGCCGATTGCAAGCGCACGGTTGTTCAGCACCAGAATATCGCCGCCCTCGATGCTGTCGGGCTCGTCGTAGCACCTCCAGGAACGGCGCCCGGCACCTTGGAACGCCGGGTGATACTCGGCGATGAACTGCAAGATCATACTCTCACGTCGCCGAGCCATCGCCTTCATGGAATTAATCGATAACCGTTCGCCGATTACAGTGCCGGTATCACGCGAGAAATACATGTTCGGGAGCGGATCGATGTAAAACGGGCGAGTATCCTTGATATAAAACGAAAGCCGCATTTCGGCGTGTTTGCGCGGCACCGCGTCTTTGTTGAGTCCGGCGACAAGCGTTGACGCAAGCTCGGCATTAGGGTAACTGGAAAGCAGCTCTTGAATACCGGTGCGCAGCTCAGTGGCGTTGACGCGCAACTCCGTCATTAGACGATCCACGATCGCTGCACGAACCTCGCCGTCTGCAAGGATATCCTGCAGCAGCTCAGTAATGTAGTACACTTCGCTTCCGCGCGCGCGCAAAACCTCGGCGAAACAGTCGTGCTCGTGTTGCATCTGCTCGAGGTACGGGATGTCTTCGAACAGCATTTCATCGAGATACTGCGGAACTAGTTGCTCGAGCTCGCGTCCCGGGCGGTGCAACAACACGGCCCGCAACTTGCCGACTTCGGAGCGCACCCGCAAGAACGGTTCCATTAGTGCCTTCCTGTAGTTCGTTCTCCCTCGATCCACCGGCAGCCACTGGCCGGCTGACCCTTAGTACCGAAAGCGCGCCTCAACACCACCTTGGATTCCGAGCAAAATTTGGTTTACGTAATCATCGTCGGTAACCTCAAACGGTTCAAGCCCCCATCCGAGGTCCAAATAGACCCGAATTGAGCCGCGGTCGGGAATTTGGAGCGCCGTTTCGTGGCCGGCGACAACTGTGATGAGGTCGCGTTGCGGGTTGTCCTCGTAACGGCGCGCGGTAACCGCGAGCCGTTCGGTGTGCTGATAGTAGGCGCCGCGATCCACGTAGCGCTGCAGCCGCGGTATCCCGAAGATCGACAACGGGTACCAGCGCCACAAGAACCGGGCTTCGGTTTCAAGCTCGCGCGCGAACTCGTCGTTGCGCTCGAACAACAGGCGATTGTCGATCTCGAGTCTTCGGTGCTCACGTCCAAAGAACCCCAACTCGTTAGAGATCTGCAGGTCCCAGCCGTCGATCGTTCCGGTGGGAGCCTCGCGCAGCCGGTAACTCAGTGTGTTGCGAAACTCGTCGCTCTGGTAGAGGGTGAATACCGGGTATGCTCCTCGCCGGCCGAAAAGGTTTACCGCGGCGGTCGTCAAACTGAGTCCGTAGCGGCGCCGATCGCTCAACGCATCTCCGTCGCGGGTGAAAGTCCGCTGCACCTCGGTTCGTGCGGTGCTTGGTATCAGCAGGTCTCTCCAGTGTGAGCCGAACGGGCGCGAGGCCTCGAGCGCGGTAGCCGGCGTGTAACGTGCGAACGGCAGCCTCTGCGACGCTTCGGCAAAGCTGAGGTTGCCGGCGTCCATGAACAGCTCGGCGTACGGCGGAGAGCGGTAGATGTAGTCCTGCCGTTCGAGCTCGCGAAAGTACTGCCGGAGGTCGTCGCCGAAGCCTTCGTTATCGGGTGAGATAGCGGTGTTTGCGAAGCTGCGCGTGTAGCTCGGCGTCAAGGTGAGGCGAATAGGGTCGAAGACCGGAACGCGAAACGGAGTGCGCAGGCGAAACGTTCCACGGTTGCGCTGGCGGTCCTCGGTTACGCTCAGATTCTGATACGCGAGCGAGGGGTGCCAGTTGATCGCGAAACGCTCGCGTTCGTAATCGAGCCTGAGCTCGGTCTCACCGCTGCGACGGGTGCTGGTACCGTCCTCCCAAGGGATCGTGAGCGTATATCCGTCCATCCAGGACGCGAAGTAGTTCTCGTCCGGGAGGATATATCCCGAGGCGGTCTGCCCGAGACGCCCCTCGGTGCGGAGCCGCCAGTTTCCGTCCCACAACGAGGTGAGCTGCGTCCGCCAATCCTGCTGCAGGCGCGTGTCGCGAAGACTCGCGGTGTTGTCGAAGCGTATAATGCCGAGTCCGCTGCGCTCGAGCCGGACTCCGGCCCGCCGCGACATCGAAGGGCGAAACGCGTTGTAGTTGCGCCGGTACTCTTCAAACAGCATGATCGCAGCGGGGTCGGCCGGGGCCTGGATCTGATGTCCTCCTAAGGTGGAAACCTGCTCTTCGGTGCTCACCGCCTCGAATTCGGTGTCGAGGCTTACGCGGGCGATGTCGGCCCCCACGCCGGTCCGCGAGCTAAAGCTGCCGGGCCGGTCGGAGAAGTCCGATTCCGGCGAGAACCCGGAGCTCCGTACCGCTACATCCTCACGCAACCGCAAGTTAGCAAGCATCGGAAACTCGCCGACCTCCACCAAGGTGTCGGGATACTGGTACGCCACCGAGGCCGAAGCTGCACCTTCGATACTGAGGCGCGCATCGCGCCAATGCACCTCGTCGATATACATCTTCCCGCTCTCTCGCCCGCTGAACTCAAACTCCAGCCGGGAAACCGTACGGCTGCCGGTCATGCTGTTGACCGAAACGTCAGCGCCGGGTAAGCGGCGCGAGCTCGAATCGGGCCGGGCAACGTATACATCTCTGTCGGCGAGGCTGATCTCCACCCGGCGCCAACCGCTTCGCGACCGATCATTCTCGGTTGAGCCGTTCGCCGCGGGAAACGCCAGATCGTCCTCGAGCGGTATACGCGCTCTGACCCCGCGGTCTTCACCGTCGACGAGTCTGACCAGCAGCTCATCGTCGTTGCTGTTTCCGTTGCCGTTTTCCTCCTCGTCCTTTGTTTCGAGGTTGATGTAGAAGACGAGGTTTTCGTACTGATCGATCGGCACCGGCGTGACGTAGTCGCGCAGTCGCCAGCCGTCGAGATCATCCAGGTTGTCCCAGTCGATCAGGAGCACGCGCTGTCCGGCGCTGTCGGTGGGGTGAAAGATCTCGCCCACCTCGCTGAATGCACGAATCAACCGCTCGCTGCCGCTTTCCGGGTCCGGCACCTCTCGCGCCGAGAGTTCCGCCTCTTCAGGATCCCCATCGGGTGCACCCAATATCTTGGTGGCGAAGGTCGACCCTTCAAAGGTAAAACGCGAGAACAAGGCCCGGCCGGAGATCGATTGCGCCGGGTTGATTTCGTTTTCGCGGACAATGAGAACTCGTACCCCGCGCACTCGCCGGAGGCGTTCGCGCTCCGACGCCGAGAGCCTGACGCGTACCGGATCGCTCCACTCATCATCCGGTAGCTCAGTCTCTATTGCCCCGTTATTGCTGTTTGCGCTGTAGAGCTTCTTCGTCACCATGAGCTCGGGGTTTTCGCGATCGAGAATCTCGTTGCGGTTGGCGTCTTCTGAGTTGATGAAATCGGTGTTGTGGATTCCGCCGCCGGCAAACAGCTCGATGTCGCGATTAGCGTCACTGAACGAGAAGGAGGGATTGAGGCGGCTGCGTCCGCGGTCGAGGTTGCCGTCGCCGTCGAGGTCCTCGTCCAATGCCCCGATCTGGAGGTAAACCGAGAAATCGTCGCCCAGCCCCTCGAGCTCCTCGGTGCGCCAGCGAAACGTGAACGCGGAGGTGCCCGACAGGTCTAGGTCCTGCGCGTGCTCGGGACGCAGTTGCGCCCCGACCCAGTCGTCGCCGTTCTCAAGCTGGAACTCCATTACCATGACTTGGCCGTCGATGCCGTCGCGGTCGGCAAGCGCGTTGTACGGCCCGATACGCGACCCGTCCTCGTATGG
>PWQX01000280.1 GCA_003556605.1 Spirochaetaceae bacterium | reverse complement strand
CCTGTACGGAAGGTATGGCTGTAGATGCGACGGGCATAAGCGTGAAGGTGGGTGCGCATTACCCGGGGAGGTCTCGCCGCCGGCTGTTGACAGCTACCGATGTCGAGAGGCGAAGGGACAGAGGCGATGGGAGATACGCCGGTTGTTTTGGTGATCGGCCCTCGGCAGTCGGGAAAGAGCACCCTGGTCACCCGGATTGCGGCTGATCGCGGCATTCCGTACCGCACACTCGACGACGCTACCGCGCTCGCCGCAGCTGGATCGGACCCGAGCGGCTTTCTGCGGGGATTGGGAGACCGGGCGGTTATCGACGAGGTGCAGCGCGTCCCCGAGCTCGCCTTGGCGATCAAGGCATCCGTTGACCGGCACCGGCGACCGGGGCGCTTCATCCTTACCGGATCAACCAACGTCATGACGGTTCCGATGCTTTCCGACTCGCTCGCCGGCCGCGTAGAGGTGATCTATCTGAATCCCCTTTCCCAAGGGGAGTTCGTGGGCGTACGGGAAACCTTCGCCGAAGCACTGTTCTCTCCCTTGTTTCCTGCTGCGGCTCACTCGACCGCGATGACACGGGGCGATCTGGTTCTTCGGGTTCTGACCGGCGGCTTCCCCGAAGCCGCCACGCGCCGCAGCGAGCCGCGGCGACACTCCTGGTTTGATTCGTACGTGTCAACGGTGATTCAACGCGATGTTCGCGACATATCCCGGATTGCCGAGCTTTCCGATCTTCCCAGGATCGTGCTGATGCTCGCGCAGCGAACAGGGGGCTTGCTCAACGCGTCGGAGCTTTCGCGCACCACGGGAATCGCGGCTACGACACTGTCCCGATACCTTGACATCCTCAAAGCGATCTTCCTCTTTCAACCACTTCCGGCCTGGTCGGCCAACGTTGGAAAACGCCTCGTGAAGGCACCAAAGATTCATCTGGTTGATTCCGGATTGGCGGGTGCGCTATGTGGACTGGACGAAGCGACCGCAGCGGAGCGGGGCGACCGGTTTGGTCCGCTTCTGGAGACCTTTGTCGTCCAGGAGATCCGGAAACAGCGGACGTGGTCGCGACTGCCGTATCGCAAGTATCATTATCGAAGCAGCGCCGGCGCGGAGGTCGATTGTGTACTCGAGACCGCGGATGGACGTGTGGTCGGGATCGAAGTCAAGGGTTCGGCCAGCGCCCGCGCGACCGACTTCCGTGCCCTGCGTTCATTGCGTGACGACGCGGGAGAGAACTTCATCCGCGGCGTTATCCTGTTTGATGGACGTCAAACGGTAGTTTTCGGCGATGACCTCGCGGCGGTTCCGGTCGATGCGCTGTGGGCCCCCCTGGACGGCGGGTCTGCGTAATCGACCCGCTACCGCCGCCGGTGATCACCACCAGGTCCGCTTCGGCAAGCAGCCGGGCGGTTTCGACAGTCGCTATTGTACCAAGGATGCTCCTCGGCCGTTCGCGCTGACTCGAAGATGGTGACCGCGGGTCCAAAGTTCGCAAACCGGTCGAACCGTCGATGAACTCGCCCTGGATCCGGATTATAGAAAACCTATTTCGGAGCGCAACCGCAAAACGTTCGGACAGCGCAACATTCGACGAAAGCACAGCGAGAATCGCGATTCGCGGGATGCTGACGGCGCGGACGGCGCCGTCGGCGGCTAATGGTCGGGCCACGCCAGCGTGCTACAGAGCACCCTACCGCGACCCAGCGCCCCCTGCGAAGTCGTTCGGCGTGGATTTGGGAGGCAAGGCTTGCGGTTGACTGCAACGGGCGCTGGAACCTGCCGACAATGCTCTCGGTGGCACCGCATCTGGCGGATTTCGACCTCATGTGGGTTGAGGAACCGCTATTCTACGACGATCTGCCGGGACACGTGCGGCTTGCACAGTCGATGGCCACGCCAATTGCCCTCGGCGAGCAGCTGTACACTCTGGACAGTTTCCGTGATTTCGTCTGTGCCGGCGCACTCCACTGGGTGCAACCTGATATCACTCGACTCGCGGGGATCACTGAATGGCTGCGAGTAGCGGACGTAGCGCTGGCCTTCCATCGTCCGGTTCTGGCGCACGTCAGCGATATGGGCCAGGTGCACGTGCATCTGGCCTACGCTCACCCCGCATGTATCCTGCTGGAGTATATTCCGTGGATCAAAGACTGTTTTGTCGAACCCATCCATGTTCGGGAGGGATACTACGACCTTCCACAGCATCCGGGTGCGGGCACCACCCTGCGCCCGGATGCGTTCGAACGCTACGCGCAGCACACAAGCCCGCGGTAGCCGCAGCGCTCCCATTCCGCGGCCTGCCGGACAGACTTCGGCAGGCCGCTCAGCCGGGCGGAAATGGCTCTGCAACCCGACTCTGTGCTCAGGCTTCGTCGTTGATGATGCGCAGATAGCAGGCGGAAAACTCGCGGAAGTCCGAAAGCCGATCGAGCAGCTGTGTTAGTCTCTGGATGTCGATCTCGCCATAGTCATGGACCAGAAGATTCCGCAGGCCGACCATCCTTACCAGGGATTGGGCCAGGGCCTCATCGATCAGCCGATTGCGGGCGAGTATCTCTACGCACTCGCGATACGACGTAGGCGAGCCGAGATTGCGCATGGAAACCAGCTCACAGGCCAGGTCGATAACGATCTGTATTGATTCAAGCAATCCGTAGCGCAAGGCCCACTCTGCCTGCCGCCCGATTGCGGGCTGCGTCCGCATCTCTTCCAGGGTCACGATGTTCTCTTCAAGCCGACGAATACGTTCAGACATAGTTGCGACGTCCCATGTTGCCACTCAAGACGCGTCTGTGCAACGCCTCCCGGGTCATCCGGCGCAGATGCGCGGTGTCCAGGTAGTACAGAAACGCCTCTTTCTTGAACGCGGCGAAAGCGTATGGCCGGGACTCGAACAGGAGCACGCCTTCATCGGCAATCTTGAAGGCGAACTCGGGATCGCGTTCGGCCAGTCCGCGCAGCAGTACGATGTCTACCGTGCGGTCCGCTTGCGCTTCGATTCTCCCGGCGATATCCCCGAGCGTCAGGAGGTCGGGCTCGTGATCCAGAAAGAGCCCGATGTCGATGTCGCTGAACGGTCGCATGGATGCCCGGGCACCCGAACCGAAGAGCACCGCAAACACCGTTTGTGGCGCGGCGTCGTTCAATGCCTGTTGCACGAGGTCGGCAATCCGGTCCGTGGACAGCTCCATAGCCCAAGTATAGCCGAATCTGCGTCTAGCGGCCATGGAAACGGGAACGGCAGGCAAACGCGCGAACAGCGTTCAGCCGCGCGTCTGCGCCGCCACGTCGGCCGCGGCAATCTCGGGGTGGTGGTAGCGTCCGGTCTTGAACGTGTAGTGCTTCACGCCAATGGCCTGTTCGGAACAGAAATTGAAGCAGGCATAGCAGAAGTAACACTGCTTTGAATCGTCCCACCTCGGCGCGCCATCTTGCATGGCTACCCGGCATGATGGACAGACCTCGCTGCAGACTGCGCATCCGGTACACGCCTCACGGTCCAGCAGGAAGCGAAGCACCGGTGTGGAGGCCTCCGACGCTTTCCAGAGCAGACGCGTGAGCTCGCCCGCGCGAGGAAGGCGTGTGCGCTCAGCGGGCGCCTCACACCCGGTGCTGCGGGCGGCAACTGTTTGCGCGATCTCGTGAATGGCCGAGGCGGTGCGCCGCGCCATTGCCGCAACTTGATCGGGGCTGATCTTCTGGGCCCAGTTCATGGTCATGAGCAGACGGGGAGCCACTCCTTTGGGGGTGTTGAGGATCATTCTGAGCGCGAAATAGTCATCGAGGAGGCGGCTGCCGCGACGAGCGAGAATGTGATTGATATACGCCCCAACCTTGCCGGGGGTACCACCGTGGGTGCAGACGGCGAAGAAATAGTCCAGCGCGCTGAAGTCGGCACTCTCCAGGTACCTTCGGACCGGCACCGGTACGCCCACCATGTGGACGGGGAAAACCATACCGAGCACTCCGCCCGGGCGCTCGCCGAGCTGCGCGCCGATGATAGGCCGAAGCTCGGTGGCGGGGATCTCGTGTGCCAACCGTCGTGCAACCGCCAACGAGTTACCCGTGCCGGTGAAATAGTAGAGCCGCATGCGGAACAGAATACCGCGATTCCGGTCTGTTGGGGGACCCTGTTGTACAGCCTGAGTTCGTTCCCTTGACGAAATGCAACTGGTTTATTGAACTGGTTGAATGAGACAGAGTGTGGGCAGTTTTGACGCGCTGAGAAGCTCGTACAGGTCCTCCGCCGTTTCGGAATGACGGACGAATCGATAACTCCAGCGTTGTTCCTCCAGAATGATTCAATTGTGCGAATGGGCCTCCCTCCCGTACGAATCGAAATATTCACTAGTATCAACGGTGTCAACTTCGAGCAGTGCTTCCATGTAACAAGGATTCCCGACCCACGCACTCCCGTGACACACGTCTGTGCGCACACGCGCTCAGAGCTTCAGCCGCCTGGGAATAGTCGTTCGACCGCAAGGACTTCCGTGGCGGCGCCCCGACCGTCCGCTCTACCGTCGAGTGCCGAGGAACCATGCTGCGCGACGCCGATCCGCCTCCTGCCGTGCGCGAGAACCTGACTCGTGACGAGGCGCGCGCCCGCGCCGCGGTCGTCGACGAGGTCGAGACCCGCGTACACCTTGGGCTCGAGGTCGACGAGGGGCACTTCACCTCCCGCACCGACCTGGTCTTCACCACGGCCGGGGACGCGGAGCTGTTCATCGATCTGACCGCCGTCGAAGTCCAGCTTGCCCGGCTCGACGGCGAGGAACTGCCCGCCGAGGCGATCCAACCCACCCGGCTGTTGCTCGGCACGGTCCCCGCCGGCGAGCACCATCTGCACGTCGAGGCCACGATGGCCTACCGGCACGAAGGCAAGGGCCTGCACCGCTTCGTGGACCCGAGCGACGGCCGGGTCTACCTGCACAGCCAGTTCGAGCCCTTCGATGCCCACACGGTCTACGCCTGCTTCGACCAGCCCGACCTCAAGACCACCTTCTCGCTCGAGGTCGACGCGCCGGCAGGCTTCGTCGTGATCTCCAACACCGAGGCGACGACCCGGCCGGGCGAGGACGCCGCCGGCACCTGGCGTTTCGCCACGTCCCAGCCGATCTCCACCTACCTCACGGCGGTGGTCGCCGGGCAGTACCTCGGCGTCCACGACGTCTACGACCGCGGGGACGGCACCGAACCCCTGCCGCTCGGGCTGTACGTGCGCCGGTCGTTGGCCGAGCACCTCGAGGCCGATGAGTTGTTCACGCTGACCCGGCAGGGCCTGGCCTACTTCGAGCGCGTGTTCGCCCAGCTCTACCCCTTCCACGGCAGCTACGACCAGTTGTTCGTGCCCGAGTTCGCGGCCGGTGCGATGGAGAACCCGGGGTGCATCACCTTCTCCGAGGCCTACGTCTTCCGCTCCAAGGTCACCGACACGATGCGCGAACGGCGCGCCGAGACCCTGCTGCACGAGATGGCCCACCTGTGGTTCGGCGACCTGGTCACGATGCGCTGGTGGGACGACCTGTGGCTCAACGAGTCCTTCGCGACCTTCATGTCGGTGCTGG
>PWQX01000293.1 GCA_003556605.1 Spirochaetaceae bacterium | reverse complement strand
GCTTCCGCGTCGCTTAAGCGCTCTCGAAGCACCGTCGCTCGATTGGGAGCCGTTATGGTCAGCTCGCTGTGCTCACGCAACCGGGAAACAAACGCGATGGGCTGCTCCGCACCGCCGGCGGCGATTGAGATGACCTCTCCTTCCACTTCAAACGCCGCATGCTCGAAACGATCCATCGAGAGGTGAGTGAGTACTGGGCCATGCTCGTACAGCAGGCCTTCCCCGCGCGGATCGAACTGGACGACCGCAGGTTCGCGTCGCTGCGATTCAAGATTGCGAGCGTGGGCCCCAGTGATCTCTTGATTTTCATTGAGCCGAAACACCCGCAACCGCTGAGGGTACAATCCGCTGAGAACGGCAACCGTACGCTCGTCCGGCGACAGGGCTACCCCGTAAACTACGGCAACACTCGATTCATTGTCGGGATCAATCACAATAGCCTCGCCCTGCGCATCCAGATACATCACCGTGCCGTCGAGCAAGCCTACCACCACGCTGTCGCCGACAGCGTCGAGATCGGTGATCGGCGCTGAAAAGCGCCGGCTCCACAGCTCGGCCCCCTCGTAGCGATACGCGGTGAGCCCGTCCTGAGAGGCGGAGATCACGTATACGTATCCGGGTGCAAGCACGGGATAACCGGGGGCCGTGAGCGTGGAAATCTCCACGCCCCCCGGGGCGCGAACCACCTGCTCTTCAGGCATTTGCGGGTAGTTGACGTAATGCGTCGCTGCGAGCGCTACACCGTGGTCCACCTGCTCAAGCCAAACAATCACTCCAGCGTTATCGATGTATCCGTACTGGTCTTGATGCACGAACGGCAGGAGCCCGGGCTCATTCGGTTGGCTGCGGGAGGACACAGCTGAATCAGCGCCTAAGCCGCTATGCGTGATTTCGATAGCGCGTGCAAACTGCACACGACGCAGCGGCTCCTGCGCGAGCCGGTGAGGCGCAACAAGGCTGTACAGCAGCGCGATGCACGTAAGCAGCAGCAATCGTTTCAGTACACGCATGATACCCTGTTGCCTTCTAGTATCGCATCTCGCCTTTCTCGGCGCAGGCGGCTTGTCGCGCCCCAATGCTCGGCGTTATCCTATCGGAGCCCCTGGGCGCTGTCAACGCAACGCACATCGAGCTCAAAGGAGCACCTATGACCAAAGAAACACTCTTGCAGATGGCTCGCAATACGGCCGCCTTTGCGTATGCGCCGTACTCGGGCTTTCGTGTCGGAGCAGCTCTCCTATGTAGCGACGGCTCGGTGGTTACCGGCGCCAACATCGAAAACCGATCATACGGCTTGACCATCTGCGCCGAGCGCGTGGCGATCGCAACTGCTGTCTCCACCGGCCGGACCACCTTCCGGGCTCTGGCGATTTCCACGCCGGACGCAAACGAACCGGTCGCCCCGTGCGGGGCATGCCGGCAGGTAATCAGCGAGTTTGCACCGCCGGAGCTGCCGGTGTACTGCGAGGATCCGCAGCGACCAGGGGTTGAGTTGATTCAGACAACCGTTGGAGAGCTGCTGCCGTTCGACTCGCTTCAGGGGCTCGGCAACGATCACTAAGACACTAAGATGCGCAGCAGGGGCTGTCAGCGCCTGCCCGGGGGCGGTTGCGCCTGCCGCCCTTTGATTTCGCCGTCTTTGGCCTGTTCCTCGGCGCGTTGCTCGTCTGAGCTCATCTTGGACTTCCAGACCTCGAGTTTCTTCTTGACCTGCTCTGCCTCGTCATTCTCGCTCAGCAGCGCGTGGATGCGGCGTAATGCCGACAAGAACGAAATCGCGCACTTGAAATCGTCAATACGCCCGGTAGACAGCTCGTAACGCTCTCGATAGCGGTCGGCAGCGCGCGCAAGATGCGATTTGCACAGCGCTACCAGCGCCACCCGAGACTCGTAGCCATCGGCACGCGGATCGAGCCCTGCGACGACATGCCGAAGGTCGATAAGATTCTTCACTACTGTAGCGTAGCGTCCTTCCAGCTCTACAAACGACCACTTCCACTTGGAGCTTTCGCCGAAGGCGTCTTTTACCAGTTGAATCGTGAAACCGAGCTTGCGTGCCAAGTACCAGCGCCGATCGTCGCCGTACTCTTCCATGAGCTCCAGCTTGTCCTCGTACTCTGAAAACGGCACATCAACGTAATCGGTAACCACTTCTTCGAGATAAATGATCGCTTGGTAGCAGCTCTTGCGCGCGTCGTTGAGAAAACCTTCGTTGCGCGTGTTCAGCAGTGCCACCGAGACTCGATTCAGTAAGAGATAATACGATGCGAGATTCAACCGCTCTTCGGCGACCGCAATTGATTTGTACACAGTGCCGCGCGTGTTACTGTCGGTGATGGATTTGAGGATGCTCTTCTCGCGCTCAACAATCGCCTCTGCAGTCTTCTTGTATTCCTTGACTTTCTCGGCATACCGTAGCTTTGCTTCCGGGCTGATCTTCGCCATCACAACGCTCCCTCGCAAAGCACGCGTGTCTTCAACGGACGCATCTTAGCCCCGTTGCGAGCTCCCGTACCGCAACAACAGTTCCTCGGCGTGTGAGAGCGATACCTCGGCCTCACGATCACCGGCGAGCATGCGTGCGATTTCCCGTTTTCGCTCTTCGCCACTGATTTCCCCTATGCGCGTGACGGTTCGATCTCCTTCAACCCCTTTCTCTACGCGTATATGATTATCGGCACGCGCGGCGATCGTGGCAAGGTGTGTTATGCACAGTACCTGCTTCATCCGCGCCAAGGCCCGAAGATGCTCACCGACCGCCACTGCTACCTGTCCGCCTATGCCGGCATCAACCTCGTCGAATACCAGACAGCTGATTGCGTCATTCTCGGCCAGGATCGTCTTAATGGCCAGCATTACCCGGGAAATCTCACCGCCGCTGGCGATATTGCGAAGCGGCTTCAGCGGCTCGCCGGTGTTCGGCGCGATCATAAACGCAACCGCATCTATGCCGGTAGACCCACAAATCGGCTTTCCGTCGGCCGACTGCTTACGGGTGAGCAGCACCTCAAACGTTGCGTTGGCCATACCAAGCGTGTGCAACACCTCGAGAATTACGCTCGACAACCGCTCGGCAGCCTTTGCTCGCGTCGTTGAGACCTTTTGTGCCAGCGAGCGCACCTGCTGCTCGTACACGCCGATTTCCTCAGCCAGCGAAGCTTTCTCGGTCTCGAAGTTCTCCAGAGCCGTAAGCTTCTCCTGCGCTTCCTCGCAGTAGCGAAGCACATCCTCGATGCTGCGACCGTATTTTTTTTCGAGGCGATGAATCAAAGCCAAGCGGTCTTCGCACGCTTCCAGCCGTTCAGGGGTAAACTCAATGGTCTGATGATGCCCGCGCAACTCCTCGGCGAGATCCTCGAGGTCGTAAAACAGCGAATCGAGCCGCTGTGCGGCGTGGGCAAGCGATTCGTCTATCTCAGAAGCGGTAGAGAGACTTGTACGCGCCTCACGCATCCGCAGCACGGCGCCGCCCTTGCTCTCCGCCAGTGCGCTATAGCTCTGCTCGAGCTGGGCAAAGAGTTTCTCATGCTGTGACAATATCTTGCGCTCGTGCTCGAGTTCTTCTTCCTCGCCCGGCTGTAGCTGCGCCTCAAAGATCTCGTTCACCGCAAACTCAAGCAGCTCACGTTCGCGCTCACGGTTCTGCTCTGCCGCTACCAGCTCGTCGTAGCGGCGTCTGGCGGAAGTCATGGCTTGAAACCGCTGCTGCAAATCAAGCACCTCCGACTCAATCCCCGCGTAGCGGTCAAGCAGCTTGCGATGCTGATCCTCGGACAAAAGCGACTGATGCTCGTGCTGCCCGTGTAGATCAAGCACCAAGCTGCTGAACTCGGCGAGCTCCGCGCGGGTAGTAGGCGTAGCCTGCAGGTAGATAGGACCTCGACCGGTGCGTTTGACGGTACGGCGGACAAGCACCCGCCCGTCCTCCGCTTCTATTCCGCGCTCGTGCAACCACGCCTTCGTATCGGGATTGCCCTCCACAACGAATACTCCCGAGACAACCGCCTCATCGGCGCCGGTTCGAATGGCTTCAATGTCGGCCTTTCCGCCGTACAGCAACGACAGCGCGCCAACGAGAATGGACTTCCCGGCGCCGGTCTCGCCGCTGAGCACGTTGAGACCGCGGCCGAACTCTAACTGAGCTTGTTCGATCAGCGCATAGTTGCGCACACTCAACTCTTCAAGCATCAGGGCCTCCCGACCAGTTGAGCTTTGACCGCAGCACCTCGTAAAAGGTACGCTTATCCGACCGGATGATACGAGCCTTTTCCGGATATCGGAACACGCGCACTTCGTCGGTCGGTTCGAGCGAGAAAACCGTCTGCCCGTCTATCGTCAGAATCACCCCAGTTCGCTGCTCCGCTTCTATCGCGAGCGTGATGTGCTCTTGCGCGTGCACTACAATCGGCCGATGCGAGAGCGTAAACGGGCAGATTGGGTTGATGATCATGGCTTCCATCTCTGGATGGAGAATAGGACCACCAGCCGCCGCCGAGTACGCGGTGGAACCGGTGGGTGTTGCGATAATGACTCCGTCGGCGCGGTAGGAGCCTAGCTTGTCCTCGAGCAAACTGACCGACAGCTTGACGATTTTCGAGATGCCTGCGGCAGCGATCACCGCGTCGTTCAACCCTATGAACTCGGCGACCTTGGCGCCGTCACGGTAGACCTCTACGGCTAGCACCAGCCGTTCTCCAGCAGCAAGCCCACCGGCGCGAAACTTCTCGAACGCGCTGCGCCATTCGTCCTTGGTAATCTCGGTGATGAACCCGAAATCGCCGAGATTTACCGCCAGGATTGGAGTCCGACGCGAAGAGAGAAACCGCGAGGCGAACAATACCGTCCCGTCGCCACCGAGCGAGATTGCCAGGTCGAACCCGTCCACCTCAGGCGCGGCGGTCCTACCCGAGAACGCGAACACCACAACCGTAATGCCCTGTCCTTCCAAGTACGAGCGCATCTCCTCGACAAGACCCTCGGCTTCCGGTTTTTGGTAGTTGGCGACGAGCAGCACGCGCCGTATATCGACAGGCATTAGCTTCTACTCCCTAACCTGTATTACCGACTCCGTTGCTGCGTAGCTTCGCTTAAGCGTCACGGAATCGTCGAAAGCACCCTGCCGATCTGCTCGGTCTGTGCGTTTGTCAACGTGGGATAGATCGGGAACAGGATGCACCGCAGCAGCAATCCGCGCGCTGCCGCGAGGGAGCCGGCAGCCTCGGCGCCGCCGTCGTTGCCGACAGCAACCGTAGCATCGGAGAACGCTGCGCGCGTAGATACCCCATGCTTGCGCGCGTACCCGGCTACGCTGCGCATGTCGGTATCGAGCACCACCGCCATGGCGTATGCAACCGCCAGTCCGGGTCCCGGATACGGCAAGGTCCGATGTGTGTGCAACACGCGTGAGTAGTACTCGCGGATCTCGTGACGCCGGCGCAGCAACTCCTCGAGCTTGCGAAACTGCGTCAACCCCAACGACGCGTTCATATCCGGCAGCAATTGTTCGGCGGCTGTCTGGTCGGCAAGCTTACGCAGAGCGCGATACTGCTTGCGCCCACCGGCGAGCACCAGACTGCCGCCGCCCGCGGTGACAACCTTGTCCGGCTCAAGCGAGACTACCGTGAAGTCCGCCGCGGCATCGTCCGCAGGCTCGCACCCCACCGCTTCGCCTGAGTCTTCGACGATCGCAACGCCCAACTCGGCAATCTCAGCCAGCGGCTGACGTTGGCCGAGCACGTGCGCAACGACGACCGCCGAGAACGGCGTTGCAGCGTGTCGCTCGGCGACCGCAGCGGGGTTAAGCAACCCGGTTTCGCCTTCCACGTCTAGTAACACCGGATTGAGACCGCGCTCGGTGATCACGCGCTGGTACGCCTGCGGAGCCAAGGCGGACAGCCCAACCGCGGCACCCGTCTCGAGGTTTAACGCCGTCAGCGCCAGATTGATCGCACGCTGGTACTCGCGCAGGGCCCACCCGCCGAGGCATGACAAGGACTCCGAAGCCAGCGCCGCCAGCTCCTCCGCTACTCTGCCGTGTTCCAAACTGTCGGAAACCATGCAACCCAAGACGGCGTTCATCTCGGCGCGTCTAATCGAGGGTTTACTAAAGGGTATCATCGCTTACACGCCTCAGCAACTCATGCCCTCGAGCTGCTGCAGCTCGCGCGCGTTGAATATGCGCTGAATATCCAGAATAATGAGATACCCCTCATCACGACTCACAACGCCCTGTATGTACTCCGCACCTATGCCCGAAATCATTTGCGGGGGTGCTTGCACCTCGGAATCGTTGATGTTCACCACCCGCGAGACCTTATCGATGATCACCGCGAGATGCACTCCATCAACCGAGATGATGACGAACCCGCCGAGTAGCCGCTCTTCCTCGCTAAGCTCGGCAGGCTGCAGCCGAAAACGGCGATGGAGGCTGATGACGGGGATGATCTCGCCACGGAGGTTGAAGATGCCTTCCACGTACTCAGGCGCGTTCGGGATCGGCCGCACCTCTTCAACTTGTACAATCCCCTCCACCTGCATTATATCTATGCCGTACTGCTCGGCACCGAGCTGAAACGTAACCAGTTGGAGTCTTTCTGCAGTTTCGGCCATCGACCCTCCGATTGGCCAAGCATACCTGACCCACTACGATTTGACAATACAACAGTGCCGAACGGTCGAATCGGGAACGCGAGAGTACGGAAACCCGCGAGCCCTCGGCGCCAATCCTGCGAGGTAGTGCCCATGATCTTGTTGTTAGACAGTATGCCAGCGTTGTTCACCAAAATGTCGACGGCGGCGAGCTCACCCTCAATCTGCTATACAGCCTCGCGGTACGCCTGCTCATCGGACACGTAGAACACGCTTGTGAACGTGTCTACCGGCAACTGCTCGGCAAGGCTCAGCAACAGCGCTTCGGTAATGTCGGCGAGCACTACGCGCACCCCGTCCTCTGCAAGCCCCTTGCCGCGGCTGCTCCCCATGGTGCCGGCCGCTGCGGTGACCAACGCTGTCTTCGCTTCGCTCATCGCCTCTACTCCTGTGCTTCGGCGTGCTGTTGCCTCAGAAGCTCAATGAAGCAGCTGTTCCGCCGGGCGCGAAACTCATCTTCATCGCGCTCTGACCAGTCGTACAGCCCTTTGCCTGTCTTCGACCCCAGGCTTCCTTCGGCCACGTTTCGCAGCAGGATGTCCTGCGGCTCGCTTGCATTGCAGAGCGTCGGGTACAGGTAGCCCTGGACCTTCTGATGTAGGTCCAGCCCACATGAGTCGAAATACTCCATTGGGCCGATAGCGGAGAACCGGGGGCCAAAACTGTTGAGCACAACCCGGTCGATATCATCCGGCGTTGCAACACCTTGTTCGATTAGATGAAGAGCTTCGCGGTATAAGGCATGTTGTAACCGATTGCCGATATGCCCGGCGATGTCCCGTTTTAGGAAAACCGGTTCCTTACCAAGCCGCCTGATAAAGGAGGCGACCGCTTTCCGATTCGCTTCGGACATGTCGCTGTGCGGTATGACCTCTACCAGCGGCACCAGATACGGAGGGTTCCAGAAATGGGTGACTGCCATCCTACCCTTGTCGGCCAGCGGTTCGGCAATGTCCTGCGGCGACAGTCCCGAGGTGCTCGAGCACAGCAAAACACCCGGCGCGCTGTGCTGCTCCAGCGCCCGGAAAACCGTCTGTTTTATGTTGACGTCCTCCGGCGCGGCCTCAAACACCAAGTCGGCGCCGGGAACCGCTTCGGCATAGCTGGTTGTGCCGGACAGCAAACCCCGCGCGGTCTGCGCTTGGTCAACCGAGAGAATGCCGGCAGTTTCCAGGTCATCAACGTCTCGTTTCGCGTTGCCTAAGCCGGTACGAACGTCTTGTTCGTCAACGCCTACCAGCATAACCGAAATTCCGTGTGTAGTGAGTACGGCGGCGATATCCGGCCCAATCATGCCGCACCCGATAACCGCTACGTGTCTGACAGTGTCTGCGCTCATATATGTTTACCACCCGGTGCTACAAAAATGCCTTGAATGGTATGTTGGGGGCGTCGGTGAAGAAATCAAACGGCTGCCCCTGGGGATACCGGTACCACATCCGCTCCTTGTCGTTAGGCCATTCGTAGCGAGCACCGGTCTTCCATAAGAACAAACTGAACGGCAGATGTTCTTGGTTGAACTTCCACAGCATCGCCAGCTCATGATCATCGGGCAGCTGATTTGTCCAGGTGTCGTGGTGGAAAGGGATGAGCACGCGTGCATCCAGCGCTTCGGCGATACGTAAGCAGTCGGATGCCGGCACTTTGTCCATGTTGCCCGGCGGGTTGATCCCATAGGACACCAGACAGACGTCAATATCAAAGTCTTTCCCGTGCTTGTAGTAATAGTTGGAGTAATGCGAATCTCCCGAATCGTAGATGGTCCCGGCAGGGGTCTCGATTACGAAGTTGACCGCGCGCTCATCCATATCCACCGGCATCTTGTTGCGCAGATCACCTTCCGGAGGCGTAGTAATGAGAGCGGTGCGGTCGAACGATTCTACCGCATGAACAACGGTATCCTTGATCTCGTAGGTATCGCCGGGTTTCATCACAACACAGCGCTCACGCGGCACACCCCAGCCGGCCCAACGATCAACGCACAATTGCGGGCCCACGAACGGCGCATCGGTATTCTGCAGCACCGCCGCGGCTACGTACGGACAGATATGGTCATCGTGAATATGGGTTGCGAACAGCGCGTCGAGCTTATTGATCGTGCCGACCGCAAACGGATCAATCACCATTGGATAAGCCCTGAGATTCGGGGGAAGCGCCCGTCCGCCGGTCATCCGCGTCATCTGAAAATCTTTGGTTTCTTCAAAGGGCGGCTCCTTGTGGGTAGAGCGCCCTCGACCGGCCCAGAAATCCACTGCGAAACTCGCCCCGCCTGCAGACTTTATCCACAGTCCGGTGGTACCCAGCCACCACATCGCGAACGTCCCGGGTTTTACCTCAAGCTCTTCGATCTCCTCGTTGAGCCACGTTCCCCACTCGGGGAAGATATCGCTGAGCCAGCTGTCCCGCGTGATTCTGTTGGCGTCCAATGAACTCATGTGTTCCTCCTAGAACGTTGGTTAGCAAGGGTTAGTTAGCAAGACTGACGGGGTTCGGCGTTCTTATCCTTTCACCGCTCCGGCGGTCAACCCGCTGATCAAGCTCCGCGCAGCCAAAAAGGTGAAGATAAACGCAGGCAGCGCGATGATCGTGGCGATAGCCGTAATCGGACCCCACTGCACACCAACGTCGGTTATATACATAGAGACCGCCACCGGTAATGTCCGAGTGAAGCGATTGGTAAGAGCCAGGCTGAGGACGAATTCGTTCCACGCCAACCGAAACGTGAAAATGGCCGCCACCGATAGCCCGGGCGCAATTAGCGGAAGAATAATCCGGCCGAAAATCGTGAGCTCCGAGCAGCCGTCGATCTCGGCCGATTGCTCGAGCTCGCGCGGCACTTCCATCATGAAGGCGCGAATGATCCAGATATTAAAGGCGAGATTCAGCGCCACGTACACCATGATCAACCCAATGCGTGTATTGATGAGCCCAAACGCGTTCCACAACAGGAACACCGGAACCACCAGAATCACCTCGGGAATCATCTTGAGCACAAGTGTGCCGCCCACAAACACCTGGCTGCCGCGAAACCGAAACCTGACAATCCCATACGCCGCCAAAGCGGCAATAAGCACACTTCCGAAAGTAGCGCCCAGCGCGACCTGAACACTATTCATGAAAAACCGCAAGAAATTATCGTCAAACAGCACGGTCGCGTAGCTGCTCAAGGTCGGCACAAAGAACCACTGAGGTGGGATCGCGAAGGCCGCAACCCGCGGCTTTAACGACGTGGTGACCATGAGGTAAATGGGGAACAACACCACTATTGCGCCGGCAATTATCGCAAGGTAGCGCAGGGCGGTAAGCAGTTGTTTGCGTGTCTTACTTGTCATAGCTCATGCACCCCTATTTCCGCTCGGTCCGCAAGGTACGCACTACCAACACCGAAGAGAACAGCAGTAGAATTGCCAGCAGAATCACCGCGATCGCGGAGGCTCTGCCGAGCCGTTGAGCCATAAAGGCGGTCTTATACAGATGAAGAGACATCACCTCGGTGGACACTCCCGGACCGCCGTACGTCATGACGTAAATCACCACCAGACTCCGAAACGCGTCTATCAGCCGCAGGATGGCGGCAACCGCGATGATAGAGGCTATTGCGGGAAGCTTCACGAAAAAGAGATTCTGAAGATACGAACACCCGTCCACGATTCCGGCTTCAATGAGGTCTTTCGGAACTCCCTGCAGACCCGCCAGCAAGATCAAGAAAACGAACGGCGTCCACTGCCACACATCCGCGATGATAACCGAGCGCAGCGCCCATTCGGTACTGTGCAACCACGGGATCGGGTCCAGCCCGAGACGCGCCAAGAAGTAATTCAAGATACCGAACGAAGGGTGATACATGAATCGCCAGATCAAACCGACAACCACCGGCGCAATCATGATCGGCAGGATAAAGAGCGTTCGAAACAGGCGTAGACCTTTGATCCCGCCTTCCATCAAAAGCGCCAAGATGAGCCCTAGCAGCAGCTCAAACACCACAACGCCCGAGACGAATACCAGCGTCACTCGAATGCTGGCTCTGAAGTTTGCACTGCCGAACAGGATCCGGAAGTTATCTAACCCGATAAATACCGGATCGTCCCCGGTGGCAAAGTCGCGCATTGCGTACTCGAAAAAGCTCAGCCGTACGCCCGACAGAACCGGAAAAATAAGGATCAAGAGAATGCATGCCAGCGCAGGCAAAATGAACAACCCGGGCGTGACCGTTTTTCGCAGCGTTGTCGCCATTGTCGTGTGTCCTAAGCGGGCAAGCCGGGGCTTCGATCACCCCGACCTGCCGTGCCGTGTTCAGCCGTTGGACGAACGGTTTCGGTCCTCGTCCTCGGCATCATTAATCGTAGTAACCCGCTCGCTCCATAACGTCCCGGATAGGCTGCTCGACGTCTTGCATAGCCTGCTCGGGAGTCTTGTCCCCGGTGAGCACCTGGTTAATCGCGATACCGAGCATTTCGTTAATCTCACCCCACTCGGGAATGATCGGCCGCCAGTCCGGGTTCGCATAATTGAGCTGCTCGGCAAGCACCTTGAACTCCGGAAACTTCTCCTGCAGCTCAGGGTCGTTTACGGTTGAATGGCGCACCGGGCCGGCGCCGTCGAGTACCGCGCGGCGCTCCACCTCGGGGCTGGTAAGCCACTGCATCAGCAAGAAGGCCGCTTCCGGATTGCTTGCGTTCGACGGAATCGCAATACCGAAACCACCCGTTTGCGAAAGATTGGTGCGAGCTCTCGGATGCAGAGCATACCCGACTTTGCCCTCTATCGCAGACTGTTCCGGATTGCGGATGGGACCGGTGATGACGCTCGCGTCAATATACATAGCAGTGTCGCCCTGCAGGAACGCGTTGAACTGGCCGTCTTGGTCGAAGGACGCGGTGCCCGGAGGGCCGTACTCAACCATCTTCTTCATGAACTCGAGCGTTTCAATCGACTCGGGGCTCGTAAACGCCGGCTCCCAGTTCTCATCAAACACCGTTGCGCCGAACGGCGAGGCGTGCAGCAGCCACGCGTGGGTTGCTTGGTGCCCGGAAGCACCGCGCATTGCAAGCCCATACACTCCGTCAACTTCCTCCGCGAAGTAGCGTGCTACCTCAACAACGTCGTCGTACGTCTCGGGTACGTCGATGCCGTGCTCGTCGAACAAGTCCTTGCGGTACGCGAGAAAGCTGGTTTCGGCTCCGAGCGGAATCCCGTACAGCGTTGCGCCCTCACCGCCGAGATAGATCTTGTCACCGCCGACCATGCCGGTGTTTTCGACATAAGGATCGACCAGATCGTCGAAGTCGTAATCCGGCATAGCCAGGTGCCGCTGTTCGAAGAACGGTTCCAGTGGTTGAATCAACCCACCGTCGGCGTACTCGGTCTTCCACATGACGACCATCGCGATCAAGTCGTAATCGCCTCGCGGTTGGCTCATCTCAAGTAGCTGCGCGTCGTGCAGGCGCATATACGCCATTTGGTCAGTCTCGACGTTGATGCCCGTAAGCTCTTCAAACTCGGGGATCAATGGCGCTACCGCGTTATAGGCGGCGTGTGCCGGGAAGTTGAAGACAACCGTTTCGCCTTCGAACTGCCGCCAGTCAAACTCTTCGGGAACAACCCGATCCGGCTCTACCTCGGGTTCTGCCGCTCCTCCGGCCAGAAGACCGGCTACAACTACGAAGCTCAATAGCACTACTAACAGCTTCGCTTTTCCTGATCTTACCACCATTCTGTACCTCCTTGGTGCTTGTGTTAACGGGCTGGTCGCCCATTACCACCGGTTCGGGGCCGTCCGGCCCCGGAAAAACTTGTAGATTTGGCGTACGGTCGTTTCTCTACACCCCGCATACCGTCACTCCTCAGCCGGTCCGGTTTTCAACCTGTTCGCTCTCAATCTGTTCACCGTGCGGCGCTCGAAACTGAGCTGTGCCCGAGCGCCCAACTTGATCACGAAACCGGCGAGCTTTTTCGTAGTGCTCTTCCAGTGCGCGGCGCGCACCGGCGGCATCGCGCCGTTTGAGAGCTCGCACGATCAACTCGTGCTCCTTGATGGCTTCTCGCAGCCGGCCTGCCACCTTTTCGCTCCCGATCTCTTTCTCCAGCTCATGAAATAGGCCGATTGCCTCTGAGGTCAGCAACGTCAAAAAGGCTTTCAGAGCCGGATTGTGGGACAGCTCAGCAATCTTGAGATGCAGCACCTGGTCTTCGTCGAAGCTGACGGTGCCGGTTGAGATCCTATCCTTTATCGTATGGTGGACCTCTTCCAGCTCACGCAGCTCCTCATCGCTCGCTCGCTGTGCCGCCAGCTCAGCAGCATAAGCCTCGAGGACAAAGCGAATGTCGTTCAGCGCCTCAAGATCGCGAGACTCCAGGCGGATGACGTTTGAAATCAGGCCCTCTAGAGCATCGAGCCCGATCGCGGCTACGTAGCTTCCGCTCTGCGGTACCGTGCGAAGTATACCGAAACTCTCTAAGCGCCGAATCGCGCGATTGATAGTACCCCGGCTTATGCCGGTTGCCTCTTCGATACGTTTCTCGGACGGGAGGCGGTCACCCGGCTTCAGCACTCCGCTGTGCAGCATTGTTTGGATCTGCTGGATTACCTTGTCAACGGGGTCTTCCAACTCAATTTGCTGGAAATGCTGCAGAATCTCGGTATCGCGTCGGGCCACTTGATTACACCTACAGTATCTGGTATACTTTAAGAAGTACCATGCAACTAACAACTAGCTGGTAGTTGTTAGTTTAGCACGGTGTGGGCGTATGTCAAGATATAATTTCAACTTTCTCGATTAGGGGGAGGCAAACAACCATGGATCCGGTCTGCATTTGGCCTGAAGGCGGTGAGGTTTCCGACAATCAGCTCCGTGACGAGCTGTATCGCGTGTTTTCTGAGCTTGGTGAGCGCCGCCGGGTGGTCGCGGTACCGCCTGACGTTACCCTACTCCACTCAGGATCGGGTCGCATTACCGAGCTGGTTCACCAGTATTACGGTGCGGCGCTGCAGGACATTTTGCCGGCGCTCGGCACGCACACACCGCTCACCGACTCAGAGCGGGAACACATGTTCCCTAACGTGCCCGCTGAGCTGTTTAGAATACATAACTGGAGAACCGACGTGGAGACATTAGGAACCGTGCCTGCGGAGGTGGTGAACGAGATCACCAATGGAATCGCCGAGTTCAGCTGGCCCGCGGAAATAAACCGCATGCTTTCCGGCGGTGGGCACGACCTGATCCTGTCAATTGGGCAGGTTGTACCGCATGAAGTCATCGGAATGGCGAACTACAACAAGAACATCTTTGTGGGAACCGGCGGGTACGAGTGCATCAGCAAGAGCCACTACATCAGTGCGGTCTACGGTATAGAGCGCATCTTAGGCCGTGCGGACAATCCGGTCCGGCGCTTGATGAACTACGCCGAACGCGAATACGCTGCGCATCTGCCGATTCTGTACATCATGACGGTGATCGGCACGCGCCAAGACGGGTCGACGTATATCCGCGGCCTGTTTATCGGCGACACTCCTGAGTGCTTTGAGCAAGCGGCGCGCTGTTCGCTTGAAGCCAACGTCACCTTGCTGGACGAACCGAAGCGTAAGATAGTGGTGTACCTTGATCCTGAAGAGTTCAAGAGCACATGGCTCGGTAACAAGGCAATCTACCGAACACGCTTGGCGATCGCCGAGGACGGCGAGCTCATCGTTTTGGCTCCCGGAATCGGCCGGTTCGGCGAAGACGACGAGATTGACCCGCTCATCAGACGCTACGGCTATGTAGGCAGAGACGCGGTACTCAGCGCTACCGAATCGTCCGAAGAGCTGCAGCAATCGCTCGGGACGGTAGCACATCTGATGCACGGCTCCACCGAAGGCCGATTCTCGGTAACGTACTGCCCGGGACATCTCACGCGTGAGGAGGTGGAAGGGGTCGGATACCGCTACGCGGAACTCACCGAAATGCTCAAGCGCTACAATCCCGATAAGCTCCGGGCCGGAGACAATACGCTTGAAGACGGCGAGCAAGTCTATTACGTTGCAAACCCGGCACTGGGACTCTGGGCCGAGCGCAGCCGTTTCCCCGAGGCGTAGATTACGAGTGTTTCAGAGCCTCGAGCAGGGCATCGCCGACACCTGTAGTAGTGCCCTTACCTCCCATGTCAGGAGTTAAGGCGCTGCGATCGCCGGTTACCACCGTTTCGATCGCGCGCAGGACGCGCGCGGCAGGCTCGCGGTGTCCAAGGAAATCCAGCATCAGCTTAACCGTCCAAACCATTGCGATGGGATTTGCCAAGTTCTTGCCCGCGATAGTTGGAGCAGACCCGTGCACAGGCTCAAACATACTGGGATAGCGCTTCTCGGGGTTGATGTTGCCGCCTGCCGCAAACCCCAGACCTCCCTGTAAAACGCCACCGAGGTCGGTGAGAATATCGCCGAAAAGGTTGGAAGCGACAACCACATCGAAATCTTCAGGTCGCTGCAGCATGTACATGGCCATAGCGTCGACGTGATACTGATCGGTGGCGACGTCGGAGTATCCCGGCGCCAATGCGGCAAACACCTCATCCCAGAAGACCATGCTGTAGTTGAGTGCGTTAGACTTGGTGACGCTCGTGAGCTTCGAGACTGTCTTCAGCCCTTGCTTCTTGCGGTTTTCGACACGAGAACGCGCCAGCTCAAAGCTGTAGCGCATGAGGCGCTCGGTGTTGGAACGGGTAAAGACCGCCGACTGTATTACGGTTTCGTCGCCCGTGCCTTCACGAATACGCCCTCCCGCGCCCGCGTACTCGCCCTCGACATTCTCCCTAACGAATACCATGTCGATATCGCTGACCGTCTTGCCTTTGATTGGGCAATCACGTTCGTCAAGCAACTTCACCGGGCGCAGATTAACGTATTGCTCGAACCCCTGCCGTATTCTCAGCAGCAATCCGCGGAGGCTCACGTGATCCGGCACACCCGGAAAACCGACCGCACCGAGCAGAATGGCATCAGCGTCGGCGATGCGTTGCATGCCGTCCGCGCTCATCATACGCCCGGTTCTCTTGTAATACTCGCACGACCAGTCGTAGTGGGTGTATTTGAACCCGAACGAATTGTATTGCTCGGCCACCCGGTCCAACACCCGCATCCCCTGCTGCATCACTTCAACTCCGACGCCATCGCCTGGAATGACCGAAATCGAATAGGTTTTCATCGCTTCTTCCTTTGATACACGGCGCTTTCTTCCAAGGTGATGGTAGCCGGCCTGTTACGCAATACCGGGATACGTGGGGGTATATTCCAAGACTCGTTTACTTCGTACCGCTTCGGCAGCGGTGAACGCCCACTCCACCGCTTTCCAGCCGTCTTCCAAACCAACCTTCGGAGACCGCCCTTCTCCGACACAAGCCACGAAGTCGTTCAGCTCCGCCCGATAGGTGTCTTCCCAGTATGCGAAAAACGACTCGGTGCACGCTCGCTTAACCCCCTGCTGGTCGAGAACCGCAGTACGGTCTTTGAAGGAGTTTTCGCCGATCCTAATACAACCTTCGGTTCCAAAGACTTCTATCGGAGCGTGGTATCCGTAGGGGCTGCTGCGGCTCGCTTCAATCTGCACCATCACACCGCCGGTGAACTCCATCAGAATGACCGCGTTGTCCATATCGTTGACCGCCTTTAAGCCCGGGAAAGCGAAAACCCCGCCGAATCCGAATATGTGGACTGCCTCCGCTCCGGTGAGCCACCGTGCCGTATCGTAATCGTGGGACATCATATCCGCCACGAGCCCTCCGCTGGTTGGACTGAAACTAACGAGGTTCTCTTCCACCCACCGCTGGTCGCGCGAGGCGAGGCGGATCAACACCAGCTTGCCCAACTCGCCTGCCCCGATGCGGCGCTGCGCCTCAATTAGGTCCGCGTCGAAGCGGTGGTTATATCCCACCTGAAACGTGATCCCCGGATGGGCCGCGATGACCTCACGGATGCGCTCGAGCTCCGCGATGCTCATACCGATTGGTTTTTCCGTGTAGACATGCCTGACCCCGCGCTTTACGGCGGCACAGATCAGCTCCGCGTGAGTCTCAGAACTGGTCGCGATGACCAGTGCCTCGAAACCACCTCGGTCGAGAAGCTCGTTGAACGACTGCGTCACAACCGGCGGACTCATCTCCTGCGCTACGCGATCCAGCTCTTCCTGCCGTACACTGCAAATCGCCGTAAGCTCAGCGCCAGGTATGCGGTAATGGATATTCTTCGCGTGTTCGTACCCAAGTCGGCCTAAACCTACAAGCGCTAGTCGGATCGCCATAACCCTTTTCCTCCTTTCGGGGTAGCACCGGCCACCGTCCGAGAATCAGCGCCGTATCGCTCGCAGCGAATCGGGGCGACAGTACGGCGAATCGAACCAATTCGTCTCCAACATTTCACGCAAGCCATTATCCCTGAATGCAAAGCAATCACACGTTTACTGCAGCTCACCACGACGCTCGGCGGCCCTGTCCGAAGAAGCCGACTCAGATAACTCGCGCTACGCCGCCGTTCGAAACCCGCACCACCACCGCAGCCCCTGTGCCGAACACCTGCTCCATCTCCCGGCAGTATTCCTCGAGCTCATCCAGCGGAAGATACACTTGCACAGTGCCGGCAAAGCCGCCGCCATGCACACGGCGAGCGGCCCGGCGGATGCCCCGCCGGTGCAGATAGCGGTCGGTGAGCGTAAGTGCCAGCGGGATACCCTGCTCGCGCGGCTCGGCCGCAGCCGCCACGTTCTGCAGCAGCTTCCACGAAGACTCGCCGGACTCGTGTACCAGGGTGAGGTAATCGTCTATCGCGCCCGCGGCAAGCGCCGAGTACTGCCGCCTTGCGCGCTCGGTCTCGTCGAAGAAGTGCAGTGCCCGCAGTACCGCCCGATCGCCGCAGCGCCGCCGCAGGCGCGGCAGCTCTTTCAACAGCGCCTCAAGCGAATTATCGCGCAATAGCCCGCCACCGAGCTCGTCTGCGACCGCGCGCATCTCGCGCGGAACAGCGGCGTACTCCTCGGTGAGATCGGCGTGGCTTCCCCCGGTCGCCACGATCACCACCGCGACGCCGTGGCGCGCGAAGTCGGTGGTAAGGCGGTATAAGCGCGGCGAGTCGGGCTCAGCGAGATCCATGCCGCTAATGCCGCCGGCGGCGCAGGCGAGCTGATCCATCAACCCACACGGCTTGCCGAAATGGCGGTTCTCGGCGCGGCGCCCGATTCGGGCGAGCGTGATTACGTCAAATCGTGATTCATTATAGAGACTGTTGAATACCTCGGCGAGCAGTACCTCTACCGCAGCCGATGAGCTCAAGCCCGAGCCCACCGGCACGGCGCTGTTGAGGTGGGCATCGAACCCGCCGCAGCTACCGCCCCACTCCATTACTGCGGAGGCAACACCGCGGATCAGGGCGGCAACACTGCCCTCCTCGTCCGCAACCGGCTCGAGGGCATCGAGGCGCACCTCATAAGCGGCTGAATACCCATCCGAGGACAGCCTCACCGCGGTATCAGAACGCGCGCGCACCACTGCGACGCAGTCGAGGTGGACCGCCGCCGCGACCACGTAGCCGCCGTTGTGATCGGTATGATTCCCGCTCAATTCGGTACGGCCCGGCGACCGAAAAATCAGAAGGGGCGAATCATCTTCGGCACCGTAACGCTCCCGAAAGGCGCTAATGCAGCGCCGGTAACGCTCGGTTTGACGCCGCAGCTGATCGGAGTCGGCGGTCTCATCGAGGTAGATTTCACCGAGGCGGTTTTCAAGGTCGGAACTACGCGCACGATCGCCCATCACGGCGTCTCCTCAGCGAGGGAGTAGTGCTCAAGCGTCTGCTCGCGGAGACGCTCGGCGGCGCTCTCAGCAGTTATATCGCGCTGCGGCATCGCCATCAGCTCGTAGCCGACCATATATTTCGGCACCGTTGCCGAACGCAACAGCGGGGGCAGGTAGATCAGCTGCAACTGCCACTCGGGGTGCCCGGCGCCGTCGGTCGGCGCCTGATGGATCCCCATTGAGTACGGGAACGCAGTTTCGAACAGGTTGTCGTACGCAATGGTTAGCGACCGCATTGCATCGGCGAGACTCTCACGTTCTTCCGTGTTTAGATCGGTAATACAGGTGCGGTGGGCCCGCGGCAGGATCATCGTCTCGAACGGCCACACCGCCCAGTACGGCACAAGCACCACGAAGTGCTCGTTTTCGTACACAATACGCTCACGCCGCTCGAGCTCCAGCTGGAGATAGTCAAGCAACAAGGGTCGGGCGTGCGTATAGTAGTATTCCGACTGGTACAGCTGTTTCTTCGCCGGCAAGACCGGAACGGTCTCGTTCGCCCAAATTTGGCAGTGCGGGTGCGGATTGCTCGCTCCCATCATCTGCCCGCGGTTCTCAAAGATCTGCACGTGTCGAATAAAGCTCGAGCTACCCAACTCGCGGAACTGCCCACACCAGGTGTCCAGTACCGCCGAGACTTCGTGCTGTTGCATCAGCGGGATCGTGAGGTCATGGCGCGGGGAAAAACAGATTACTTTGCAGATACCGCGTTCGTTCTCGGCAACGAGAAGCCCCTGCTCTCGAACGCTGCCGGGTTGGGTGTCGGCTAACAGCGCCGAGAAGTCGTTAGTGAAGACATAGGTGTCGGTGTATGCAGGGTTGCGCACGCCGCCGGCACGCTCGTTGCCCGGGCACAAGTAGCAATTTGGGTCGTACGCCGGTGGCCGCTCCACTGCGGGGGCGGAGCTTGCGCCTTGCCACGGTCTTTGGGTCCGGTGCGGTGAAACCTGCACCCATTCACCGGTAAGCGGATTAAGCCGCCGATGAGGTTTGTCCGTATTCAGCATCATCTGCCTCCTGTTGTGCGTTGAATAAACGCGCGGGCCGGAAGCGGACCTGCCCCGAGGGGCGGCTCTATGTCGTGGATAGATGCCTTGCCGGAGATCGCCCCTCACAGTCACCGCTCGACTGCACTCGTTCGGCAGCTTCAATCAGCAGTAAAACGCTTACATTATCGATTATACCATATCCCCCGAATCTATGAATCGCAAATCGGCGTGCCGGCTGCTTCTCGCAGATACCGCGAGAGTCCGGAGCCTTGCATTCTGAGCGTAACGGTCGCCGAGATCATCGCCGGGTGCCGGCATGAAGACCCGCTCCCGATGTGGGTTGCGTGCAGCCGCGCCGAGCACAGTTCTGTGATGGATCCTACAACAGTTGAAGGCACCTTTCTGATGTGGCTGGATTTTCTGATGTGGCTGGATTTCACCGGCCCGGCTCTCACGCAGGAAGCGCTGCGCGAGCCGCCGGAGGCACAAAAAAAGCCCGGCAACGACCTACTCTCCCACCCCATTACAGGGCAGTACCATCGGCGCTGGAGGGCTTAACTTCCGTGTTCGGTATGGGAACGGGTGGGACCCCTCCGCTGTGGTCACCG
>PWQX01000021.1 GCA_003556605.1 Spirochaetaceae bacterium | reverse complement strand
CGGCCTCCGGCTCCCAATCTGCCGCGGCTGCGCCGCGACAGGATTTCCGCCTCCGGCCTTGCGCTTCTCGTGACGACAGGCCGACGACCGTAGATCGGCTCTATGAACTCGTTAAGTCATGTCTCAGAGTGCTTCGCCTAGTTTCAAGTAGCTTAGTCTGAGCGGCGCGACGAGCAACAGCCCACGGCTCGACGGATCCGCCGTCCCGTTCAATCGAAGCGAGGATGGGAATCTGGAACTCGTGGTTTGGAGGAGACGCGAGCGTCCAGTCATCTTGCTCTCATTTCGCCGAACGCCGCGCGTAACACGGTTGCTCTTCCGGGCGACTGGACCCTGTTTTATCAAACGGTCAGAGGTTCAACACGTTTGATTTCGGGACCAGCCTTCTGCTCGGCATCCCACAGGTCGATCGCACGCTGCGCGTTCAGCCAGAACTCCGCGCTATTCCCAAAGAGCCTGAAGAGTCGCAGCGCCATCTCCGGACTTGCTGCTCGCCGTCCACGAATCAAAAACCTACCCGCCACTGATCATCAACACGGATCGCGGACTGTCCCCCCTTTGTCCTTCCCGAGCGAATGAAGCGCGTTTCCGGGAGGCGTTTTCAGATCCTCCAAACGCGACGCCACATCAACGTACTCCAGCTTTCTCCTTGCCCGCCGGATGATATCCGGTCGAAGTCTTTTCGACCTTCCGGTGATGTAGATCTCTTGGGCGTGCTTATCCGCGAAGGTCCTGATCACACCGAGATGTGCTCTGTCACGTGACGCTTGTCACTAATGGCACTTCTACAGCAGAACGCTGCGCATCACCTGCGCCCTCGCAGGGACGCAGTGACGAGAAGGCGTCTGGTGGATGCGCAATGTTATGCAGCGAGCGGTAAAAGCGTCTCCGACGTGAAGCAGGAAGTCCGTTTTTCCCGTATATCTTTAATGTGAGCACAGCAGCTGTTTCAGAGACGATTGCGCCCAAACGGTATATTCCCCCGTGGTCGCAACGAACTCCATACCATCTTTGAACGGCATTTCGCCGAGTTCTGCGAGCAATACGATGCGAAGTACGCGGCCACCTATGGCATGTACCGCCTTGAGCGTATCCAGCAAATCCGGGAGCGGTCTTGTACCTGCGGCGACTATCTCCAGGGCGTCGCCCGCATCCGCTGTACCAACCCCGAATGCCGGCATGACTACTTTCGCCGGTTCTCCTGCAAGGGTTTCTATCTCTGTCCACCCTGTAGTCGAAAGCGCACGATCCTCTTTGCCGAGCATCTGACTAATGAGGTTCTTCTTCGTTTGCCCCGCCGCCAATTCGTGTTCACCCTACCCAAAGCGCTGCGCCCGTTCTTCCGTCACGATCGACGACTTTTCTCCGACGTTTCTCGTTTGATCTATGACATTCTCCGTGAGTTCTACCACGAAGCCGCCGGCAGGCCGCTCTTTACGGGGATAGTTGTTGCCCATCAGACCTTTGGTGACAGGCTCCGCTGCAACCAGCACTTCCACGCCATCGTGCTTGAGGGCGGCTTTGACGATGAGGGTGCCTTCTTAAGATCCGCTACGAACCGTTCGAGCGGCGGCGGCTGTTCCACACCAAATACTCGGAGTACTTCAAGCAAGACCTTCACATGTTTGATGCCCTCGACTTCCTCGCCGAGCTCACCCAACACATTCCGCCGAAGCGACTACAGCTGATCCGGCGCTACGGGTTGTACGCCTCCCGCAACAAAGGAACGCTGGGAAGACATGCCCTGGGTGGCCGAGCGGGCGCCGGACGGTTGGAAGGCCACTCATCATCATCCCGCCGGCGGAGAGGACCTGGGTTATGAATCGCTGTCGGACGAAGACGAAGAGGTCGATGTTAACGCACGTAAACGCGCATGGGCCCGACTGTTGGCGAAGGTATATGAAGTCGATCCTTTCGTGCGTCCGAAGTGCGGTGCCGAGATGAAGGTCATCGCAGTCATAGAGGATCCGGACGAACTCAAGCGGATTCTCCGTCACCTGATCAAGATCGGGCGGTCTCCACCGGGATTCGATCCCGACCGCCTCAACTGATCGTTTCCCCCGTCACGCTCCGCGGGAGACGTGTGTCTGTTTCCCGGCACAACCATTTCCGCAACAGCCCGGATTTGTCCTATCGGTGCGTCTGTCTCCTCAAATAGCCGCCGACGGCGCCGTTAGCAGCCGGCGAACCGCGATTGTCGCTGCGAACTCATGGAATCTCGCCGTCGCTCGCCGTTTCGCGGTTTGCGCCGCGAGATACGCTTGCCAATAATTAGGATGGAACTGACCCGTGGACCGTGGACGCTCGACCAGGTGGTTTTCGATTCACCGGCACGGTTCGGTTCGGAGGGCGTTGTCGCTGAGGGTTCAGAGGACATCCGCACGGCCATCCGCTCGGTATCGATGCAACTTGACGACGCATGGGCGGTCGGGATGTGGCTGTTGACGGCGGATGAGATCACAAACGAGGAGGTTGCTGTGTTCAAGGTTAAGGGCATAGTGGCGTTTACCGCGTTCACACTGGCGCTGTTCGGCTGCCCGTGGGACGCCGGGGACGTGAACGATCTCCCGGACGACGACCCCAAGGAGGAGATCGAGATTTCGAGGTTTGACGAGGCCAAGGACCCGGATACCTCAAATCATCTGCGACGGATAGCTACAGACGGGCAAGGGACTTGGATTGCGGCCTCGCGTGAAGATCAAGGTGTCTCTCGTTCAACCGACAACGGCGAGACGTGGAACTTGATACCGAACATTCTCAGCGGAATCGGCATAACGCTAGCAACCGACGGCAATGGCACTTGGGTGCTTGTTGGGAGAGACGATTATGGCCATCGTTCGACTGACGATGGGGCCACGTGGTCATCCATGTCCCTGCCCGTACCCAGCGACACCTTTGTATTGGGGGCTGTGTGGGGGCCTGGTAACGAGATTATTGCCGCAGGCAGTGACAATACGTCTTCGGGCAACGCGCTGATCATTCGTTCAACAGACGGCGGGGCTAGTTGGGAAGACCTCGATGCTCCGGGAAGCGATGCTCTCCATGGACCGGTGACGACGAGATAACGATTACCGCCGCTACGGTGGGCCGACGACCCCCGCCCGAAAGCTAGAAGGCGAGCGGGACCGGAGAGCGCCGCCGCTGTGGCTCCTCGGTGGTAGCCGGAACCATCGAGTCGCTCGTGGTGTGAGCCGGCGAGGGTGCCAAAGGGCGCGAGGAAGGGTGAGCGGACGAGAAAGCGCTCGGGCAGGAACGCGAACAGGGACTGAACCGCTGAAGGTAGACCCAGCCGTTCCGCCAGCATCTGCCCCACCTCGCAAAGGGCAGCGAGGTGCCGTCGTTGTTCTCGCACCGCACGCGGAACCTTTCGCGCCGCCTGAAAGCCCCGAGCCAGGGGAGCGCTGCCCGGAGCGGCCACGGCCCGCATGAGGCCGACCACGAGCTCCGGCCTCGAGCCGAACATGACCGGGGTAAAGTGTTTGATCAGCGCGTCGTCGTCGGGAAAGAGCTCGGCCACGATCTCCGCGTCGGCGGTGCACCCTATGTAGAACAGCAGGCAAGCGTAGTACGTTTGCGAGGCCGTCTCGGAGTCCACAGCCAGGCGCGAACGCCTTTCTCGGTCGAGGGGATTCCGTCAGGCATTCCGTGATGCAAAGCCGACCGCCCATTCCGGTCGGGTGCAATGTCTTGTTCGCCCCATCGTTGGTTCAGAGAAGTTCATTGAACTCCTCAACTGTCAAGCCAGCCTGTCGAATGATCGCACGCAACGTCCCCTTTGCCACTTCCATATGATCGGGAACGGTCAAGCGTCGGTGTGGTGGGTTCTGCTGTCGCAGAATTATGTGGCTGCCTCGCTGCCTGTCCAACACATACCCGATCTTACCGAGAGCCTTGACCGCTTCGCGCCCCGAAACGAGCGGCAATGCGCTCACGGTGTAACTTCCACAACCTCTTCGGTTATGGACGGTGGAACCGGCTCACCATGTGCTTGCAAACTCTCCAAATAGCCAGCGATAGCTTCCTTGATATTGTCAATCACTTCGCTGCGCGTTTTCCCTTGCGAAATGCAACCAGGAAGCGCAGGGACTTCGGCGACGTAGACGCCGTCTTCATCCTGCTCAATGAGGACACGATATCGCACAGCACATACCTCCCAAAATCGTAATTGACCAGATCGCGGGCCCTGCGCCCGCAACGTTCAGGATACCAGAAACTTTCGCAGAGTGCGACTGGGCGTTACCGATAGGCGCGCCTTGCGCGCCTCGGTGTCGGAACGTATCTGCACCGTTACGGTGATGTTTCCACCAGGGTTGCCGGGCTTTGGGGACAAGCGAACGTGGTACGTGAACATGCGGTCGCCTCCATTGTGGCGAACATTTGCTTGAGCTGCGCGGCGCAGCCGCGTCTCGCTCCAAGCCGATGTTAAATGCTCGGTGTGTCTTTTCGATTAGCTGAGTACGGTACAGATCGATAACAAGTGTGGACTTGCATTACGCAGGTTCTTGACTCATCTCCCGGTATACTAGTTCCTCCAACCCCCCGGACTCCTTGGCATGCTCGATGGTCATGCTCACGATGCTCCCGTGATCATCCACGTCGATGTACACGTTTTCACTGATCTCCTTGGTTTCGGCAACCGGGTTTTCCGTAAAGTCGATTAACGCTGTATCAGTGTCGCGAAAGTAGCGTATCGTCATTCCTTCCTACATATCTGCATAGCCGAGTTCGAACTGCACGCCGATTCACCCACTCGCTTTCAGCATCCCGGCACCCAACCCGCGCGAGCTCACTCCGTTCCTGCGTCGGAAAGATTGGGCGCATCCCCGCCCCGAGTGCACGATGCCGATCGTGCACGCGTTGCGGGGTCGGCCTACGGCTCCCAATCTGCCGCGGCCGCGCCGCGACAGGATTGCCGCCTCCGGCCTTGCGCTTTCCGTGTCCCCAAGCCACAGACCATAGATAGCTCCGCACCCAGCACCGGCAGTTCTCGCTCCGGCTGCCCAGTCGTGCAGTTGCGCTCTGCGCACAGTGCCGTAGCAATCGAATGGCAGGCATACTGCAGCCGTTTGAAGTGCTTTTCCGAGGTTGGACCATTGAATACGAGTGCGCTGAAGATCGCTTCGGAGCCGGCGTAGACAGTCACGGCAAAATGACAAGTCAAGCCGCGTTGAGGTCACCGAGATCAATCGAAGCTCAGTGCAGAGACGAGACCGTCGGGATGCGATCAAGTTCAGCCTGTGCTTCCTTGGTTTGTTCCTCTAAGTCGTAGTCGTCTTGCAGCCCCAACCAGAATTTTGGAGTGGTTCCGAAATACTTTGCCAAGCGTAATGCGGTATCTGCGCTAACACGACGTCGAGCATGAATGATCTCGGAGATTCGAGTCTGTGGAAGCCCGGTGTCCTTAGCTAAGCGGTAGGCGCTTATTCCTAGCGGAACAAGAAACTCTTCTTTGAGTACCTCACCGGGGTGTATGTTGGCAATTTGTTCCATACAACCTCCCTTACTCTTATGCTTAATGGTAGTCGGTAATGCGGACGTCGTGAACGTCGCCACCAGACCACCGAAACACGATTCGCCACTGTT
>PWQX01000087.1 GCA_003556605.1 Spirochaetaceae bacterium | reverse complement strand
GAGGAGCTCGAGGGCGGCGTGGTGCCCTGCTGGCGCAGACCCGACGCCACCATCCCCCGAACCGTCGGCATGATCACGATACACACCGGCCGCGACTACAGCATCAGCCCCGCGGTCGGGTCGCTTGAGCGCACCGTAGCTCTGGAGCTCGAGGAAGAAGAGCCCGTCGCCGAGGCGATGCGCGCCGAGCTCCGTCCCCTGTTTGCCGCGGAGCTCCAATACGCGGCCGAGCATAACTGCTACCTGCGCGTGGAGGTGGAGAACGAGACCGACGAGTTTCCGGTCTATCGCAAACTGGTCAACGCCGTCCGCAGCCTCGGAATCGTGGTGGCGCAGTAGGAGGGCACGATGAGCGACGCGTGCAATTCTCAACTGCAGAAGGTTTCGCAAGACGGGTGCAAGTCGGCCCCCGAGCACCGCTTCAGTCCGGCTTTCAGGCCGGACCTCAGGCGGCGCTACCTCATTGTACTCCTGCGCTTCATCGGAGCCCGGCGCACCGCTGCGCAGCTACTGTACCGGGCGGCGACGCTCGTGCGCATGCGGGTTCGTCTTGCTGTCTGCCGTGTCCGCTATGCGATTCTGGTTTCGGCCGTCGCAGCCCCTTCAGTCCCCGCACTCGCTCGGTACTTCGTGTCGCCCCTTCGCCGTTGTGCGGCCTCAACAGCCGGCGTCTCAGCAGCCGGAGTCCATTCAGCGTGCGTGGCTCAGTCAGGCCCTCCCGCCCCGAGGCTACCTCGCGCGCCAGAGGTGGCCTTCTTGGCCGACGCTCGTGTGCAGGCGCTGCAGCGTAGCATTATAGATTGTGTCTTGAGGCTTCGCTTTGGAGTGAGGGCTACTCGGCACGAGCTTGCGGTCCTCTCGCGGTTTTCCTCAGTGGCATGGCTTGCGCTCAACCTGGAGGTTGGTGCCGGCATTCACCGCGCACGGCTTACGGTGGGCGAACGGCAGTACCGCGTGCGGGTCGTCTACCCGGTGTTTTTCAAGCTCATGCGTTTTCACCTCGGCCTCAGTCGCAGCGGTGCTGAAACCACTACGTCCCGTGCCGCGCGCGTGTGGCTGCGGCTTCGCCGCCCTAGGAGCGCATCATCGGTTGGGCCGAACGGTGAAATCCTTCAAAGCCTCTACCCGCAGGAGATAACCGCTGAGCAGATCCGGTCCCGCCGGGCCGTCGCCGAGGCGCACGCTCGTCGGCGCTACCGCGCTGTTAGAAACCGCGAGCATTTGCTGCGCTTCGATCTGTATCTCAAGACGGTGACGCTCGCTACGCACCCGCGCCGGGCACCGGCAAAGAATACCCAAAGCTCGGCGCGCATTGCTCGCGCCGTGAACCGCATTACTGCGGAGTTTTATCACCAAAACACTATTACCCATTAGGAGGAATACGATGCCAGGTTGGAGAAAACAGTACGAGAACACCAGAGAAGAGCACAGCGAGCTTGCGCGCTACGCCCCCAAAGACCTGACCAATCGGCAGGACTTCACGCGTGAGCTTCACAACATTGAAAGCGATCAGACGCTCACCTCGTTAGACAAGCACCGCTACAAGAAGCAGCTCATGCGGGCGGTCTTCACCGCTAAGCAGAAGGAGATCACGCATCATCTCGAGTCGTACGAGAACTACCTGCTTGCGCGCAAGGATGTGGAGGCGAAAGCGATCACGCTTGAAGCGCAGAAGGCGATCATGTCTCTCGAGAAGGAACAGCTTGAGATGATGAAGGAGATCGGACTTTCGCATTCCGAGGAGATCTCGAACACGCTGATCAAGGCCGGCCGCATGCTGACCGCGAAGCTCCATGAGGTCGAGAACAGCGAGATGCTTGCCGACATCAAACAACTGACGTTTCGAAACGTGAAGCAGGTCTGGGACAAGACCAACGCGCGCATCATGGAAAGCGTGGATACCTACATGGACGAGCTCTACGAGAAGGAGCGAACACGTCCACGTTAAAGACGCCGGGAACGGCGGTGCTCCAACGGCGCTTAGGTTCTATTATCACAAGGAGCGTTAAGGTGAAAAAACGAGCGGCCATACGCTCACGGGCCGGCGGCTGCCTGGTTGCGCTGCTCGCGCTGGTGCTTGCCATAGCGGCAGCCGCCCTGAAGCTACCGCTTCCTCTCAAACCCAAGCTGCCGGTGGGCGCAGACGGGTCGCTCTATGCCGCCGGCGGGCCTACACCGGTTTTCATCCTCGGCGACGTAGACCATAGCGAATCGGAGGGCGGAATCTCGCTCTCGAGCTCAGAATCGCCCGACAACCGGTTCGTGCTGTCGTTCACGATGGAGCCGGATACGCACACATCGCCGGTCCGCTGAAGGACGTCTGCCTCCATGCTCTGGATCCCGGACGGGAAATGCGAACGTGTACCACGGATCGTTCGCAACTGTAGAAGATGGCCTTATCTTTCTTCACTATACAGCGGGAGCGTTTCGCGCTATACTGACCTCACTACTCAGCAATCCAGTATAGAGATCCGTGAGCCATAACGGCGCTATCTGCGCGACAGCATGAGGTGTAGTCTATGAAAATAATGTACGGGATGCTCATGGCGCTTACGCCTGCAGCGCTGTGGTCAATCTATGCGTTCGGGCCGCAGGCCTTGGTGCGAATTCTGGCCGGGGTAACTGCGGCGATTGCCGCGGAGGCAATCTTCCAGAAACTCACCAAGCAGAAGATCACCGTGAAGGACGGAAGTGCCGCGGTGACCGGGATGTTGCTCGGTATGGCGGTCTCTATTTCCACTCCCTGGTACGCGGTGTCGGCGTCGGCCGCCTTTGGGATCGTTGCCGGCAAGCAGCTGTTGGGCGGCTTCGGGAAGAACCTCTTCAACCCCGCGATGTACGGGCGCCTGTTTTATCTGTTCGTCTTTCCCGACTCGATCCTGCCGTGGCGTCAGCCTTTCGACATGACTACGGCAGCAACTCCGCTTGAGATTCTGCGGGAAACCGGAGAGGCGGCCGGCGTGCCTATTCTTGATATGTTCCTGGGGCACATTCCGGGCACCATTGGTGAGATCTCGTCCCTGATGCTGCTTCTCGGATTTTCGTTTCTTGTGTACCGGAAGTTTGTGCGCTGGAGAATCCCGGCGGCGGCCTTCTCGGTGGTGCTGGTTCTTGCGCTTATCGCCGGGCACAATCCCCTGTTCTATTTCTTCTCCGGCAGTCTGATGGTAGGGGCATGCTTCATGGCTACCGATCCCATGAGCTCACCGCGTTTTCCGAAAGGACAACTGATCTTCGGCGCGGGCGTAGGGCTCATTATTATGCTCATGCGTTGGTACGGCTGGCAGTCACCCGGCGTGTATGAGTTCACTGAAGGCACCACTTTTGCGGTGCTGACCATGAATCTTTTCGTGCCCTATCTCAACAGGAAGTTCAAGCCTGCTCCGAAGACGTAGTTCTTCGTCGAGCGCTATCTGTCTGGAGGTTCAACAATGCCTGAAAGTTCACTCATTCGATTTCTGTCGGTGATGGTTGTTATGCTTGCCGTTGGGTTCGGCTGGTTTCCGATCGGCCTCTCGCGTCTCAAGGGAAAGGGCGTGGAAGAGGTTGCGGCCAGGAACCAGGCGAAGCTCGAGGCCAAGAAGTACTCGATGATGGCCGCCTTTGTATACATGGTGTTTATGCTCAGCCTCGTTAGACTGTTCTTGTAAGACCGATAGGGAAGTAGGCGGCGCTGTCCCCCATGTTGAGACCGGCCTCATATCTCCCTTCGCTGTAGCGGCGCTAGGCTCCGAGCACAATCTCTAAGTGGTTTACCAAACTTATCAACAGCCGCTCCGCCTGAGCGAGGGCCCGAGCATAGAGCTCTGCGTCGTCTTCCTCAAACAACACCTGCGTCTATACAGGATAAACGCCGCATATGCACAAGGCACGTGGTCCCCGTTTTACGGGCCGCCGGTCGATCGCTGCGCGCGAGGTGCCGGTTCGCTGTTCACCCCTTGACGTTTCGTTAAAAAAGTCTTGACACAATCTTGACATTCGGTTTTCCTTGAACCAGATTCACCGTGGTAACGGGAGGATGGTGCGCAGTGTGTAACACCACCTGCCGACGGTTCCTTAGCTGGGCCCCGGCGGTTTTCTTCTTTCTCGGTTGGGTGCTTTTGACCCTGTACCCTCGACCGGCGGACCTCGTCCGAAGCGTGTCCCGGGTGTTTCATCCCCCGGTGGATGCGGAGTTTATCGCCGCGTACGCGCACCTCTTCGCGGATCTGGACGATCCTGCGGCGATCGACCGCCGGGTGAGCGAGCTTTTTCCGTACAGGTACGACTGGGCAGCGCATAACAGGCCCTGGTACTTCCCCAGCATAGATGAGGCGTTCCTCGCGATGACCGGAGACTGCAAGACACACCTCCTGGTATTGGCGTCGGTCCTGGAATACCGGGGCATTCCCTACAGTTTCTCGGTGTCTCCCACCCATGTCTGGGTGGAGTATCCCGGGAAGAGCGAGACCGGGAGCGAGAACGCCCAGGTGTCATTCTTATCGGCCGATCCCGACGGTGAACTCCGGTCCTGGCGACTCCCCACCGGTGTCGATGTGAAGCGGTCCCTGGACAGTTTCTGGACCGCCTTCTGGCGGTACATGCCGCCGTCCAAGAAACTTACTCTCGCGGTGGGCTACGTCATGGCGCTCTCTGTGGGATTTGTACTCACGGTATTGACGCGTGTTCCCGGGGGTGTGGCACACTCCCGGGCATTGTGGAAATTTCAAGTTGAGGAATCATAGCGGTAAGCGCGATCGAGGAGATTGCCTATCGGCTCCGGAGCTTTCCGCCGGCGGGAAGCGGCGGGCCACCCGAATGCTGTTGAACTTCAGATATTCGGCCAAACTCAGTGGCTGCACCTCAACCGTTAGTGACCGGCCGGTCAGAAGTGCGCGTTGGTGTTTCGGGAACGAGCTCAAAGTGGATAAGACCCATCAAGAGGTGCTTGGGTCGCTCAGGTCGGAGCTACTGAGCTCTTCAAGCGCTTCGGCATCAGCGAGATCCTGGGTTCGTGCTGAAGCTCGCTTGTCACGGATAAGATCGGTCACCGAGGGTATGCGCACGACGAGCTCGTCGATCTGCACCTCGATTGAGTTTCGGAACGTACTCTCAAACTCCAGGCCGGAAGCTCCCGTGATTATGTCGATCCTTCGGGGTGCAACGCCGATCTGGAAGACCGTGTCGTCATTCTCAAGATCCGCTTTTCGGGACGCCCAATTCCGCTTCGACGGCACGCACACGTCCTGCAGCCTGAAAAAGAAGCCGAATTCCGGCTTGAACCTGCGATCAAATTAGTTACGGCAAAAGGTTTGTCCGACGCCGGTCTCTCAAACCGCCGATTCAATTCCTGACCCAATCCCCCGTCCAGCAAGGTTACTTCAGCTATACCATCGACCATACTTCAATCTGCCTCAAAACAAAATCCGCGACCCAACGCCCCAACGGAGGCGTTGCCGAGCCAAACACGGAAGACTACCTCAGTATAACGGCAAAGGTCTGCCGCTGTTCGAATCCTTGGCGTTACACAAAGCGGCTCAGTCTTGTTCACCCTCGCCAATCTCGCGAATCTCGGCCTCGGTAAGCCCGGTGATCTCGGCAATCTCTTGAACCGAAAACCCACGCGCGCGG
>PWQX01000124.1 GCA_003556605.1 Spirochaetaceae bacterium | reverse complement strand
TGTTTGAATACGCCGCACCATATTGAGCCGTGGTGTGAATCCGGCCCGCAGCTCTCGGTGATAGCCATCCGATTGTGGTGTGGGGCAACGGCACCGGCAGCACACCGATTACGTACGCCGGCTTTCTGCGGCACCTGGCCAGTCACGGTTTCGTAGTGGTTGCGGCGAATACGCCAAGCGCCGGTAACGGCAGGGCTATGGTCGACTGTGTGGACCAGACGCTCGCCGAATATGCTGACAACGTAGACCCAGATCGTATCGGTGCCTCCGGGCACTCCCAGGGTGGCGGCGGCGCTATCATGGCCGGCCAAGACGAGCGTCTGACCACCACCGCTCCGATGCAGCCCTACGTGAACGGTCTGGGACACATCCGATCGTCGCAGCGCAACCAGAACGGACCGATGTTTCTGATGTCCGGCAGCAACGATACCATCGCCAGCCCCCAGCTCAACCAACGTCCGGTGTTCAACAGAGCCAACGTCGAAGTGTTCTGGGGCATTCTGCAGGGCGCGGGGCACACGGTGCCGACGGGCAATGCCGGCGCCTTCCGGGGTCTTGCCACAGCGTGGTTTCTGTATCAGCTTATGGATGACAAAGAAGCCGCCGAGGTGTTCGTTGGCCCGGACTGCACGCTCTGCACCAGCAGCGCTTGGGAGGTTCGAAAGAAGCGCTTCCCCTGATTGCCGGCTGCTGGTACTGGCCGATACATAGTGCGCACGACATCTCCGATCAAGATAACGCCTACCGCCATGTTGTTGTCAGTCACCGGTAGATGGCGTGCTCGCTATGAGTCGATCTCAGAATGCTCCTGTTTGATGTCGTCGAGAAACTCGTCGAGATCGCGCCCGCCGAGCAGCTCGTCGGTATCGACAACGGCTGCATCGTACAGCTCGCGCAGGGTCTCGTGCGGCAGAATGTCGCGCACCCTGAGGCGCTCACCCTCTTCAATCGCTCGCAGGATCTCGTCACTGCGCTCCCATATTTCGTCGTACACCGGACGCAGCGCCGTCTCTGGAAGTGCGTCGCGCAACCCCACATCTTCAGCAAGGAACTGGTACTGGCGTTGGAGATACTCGCGCAGCCCGCTGACAACATTGCGCCGCCGAGCTTCGAGGCCGGCGCGTACTTCGGCTGCCTCATCGTGCGCTTCTTCCTCCACCTCATCGGGAGGATCGCTTTCTGAAGCCGGTTGTCGCTCGCGGGCCATCTGCCACACGTGTGCATCGGTCCCGACCGGAGGGATCAACGCGAGCGAAAACGCGATCACAAACGACAAGAGTGCTGTCGCTATTGAAGCGTCTCTCATAGGCTCGCCTCTTCCTCTAATGTAACACGGGCTCAGCCTTCGGGTACATTTTCCTCCGTGACCGTCATGAACTCGTCTACGGCACTCTGCAGCGCATGCGTCGCCTCCGCTGTGTCGGCACCGGGAATTACCCGAAGGCAGGTCACGAACCGTCAGATCACGCGTGATTGCAAAGCCGAGGATCTTACCCAGATGTATTTTGATCAGTTCCACCCTCGTGGTACGCACACTAATGATCAACGGTCGCACCAGCGCGGCACAACCGATGACCGCAAGGGTGTTGAATATGTTGCTCCCAAGCACGTTTCCGAGCACCAGCTCTCCGACAGAGCGTTCTGCAGTGGCTGCAGCAATTCCGTGCGATTCCGCTTGCAGCTTTCGGAATTTCAGCTTGCAGAAGACACACTCAACTGACGCTGCCTCCGGGAAAGCAGCGGCGGTTCAGACTCCACCGGTTGTCGAGTTGTGAACCGCCGGAACACGGGCGTGCTTATCCGTTGAACAGGCCGGCGGCGCGGGCCTTGCTCAGCGCGTCGGTGCGGCTCTTGGCACCGAGCTTTCCGTAGATGTTGTTGAGGTGCCATTTCACCGTACCGGTGCTGATAAACAGCCGCGCCGCGATCTCGTCGTTGCTCAAACCCTGCGAAAGCGCCTGCAGCAGCTCGCGCTCCCGGCGGCTGAACGGCACCCCACCTTCGGCGGCGACACCGGCCGGGGCTGCCTGAGCGGCAGCAGAACCGCCGGGCACCGCATCGCGCCCGGCAGTAGGGCCGCCGCCCGGTGCGGCGCTGCCGGCAGCGCCGGCGTCCGGGCCCGCACCGCCGCGCTCCAAGCGGCCTGCGAACTGGGTATGACGCGCGGCGCGGTCGGAAAAGCCGTTGGCGGTGAACCATTGCGCAGTCATACGATGCAGCTCGGCGCGGCGCCCCCGCGCCAACTGGTGGCGCAGATAGTCGCGCAGCAGCGGATGGTAGCGGTAGCGTGCGGCGCCTTCATCGGGACGCAGGCTCAGGACGTTCATGCGCTGCAGCCGCTCGATGAAGCGGGGGCAATCGTCGCGGCCGGTGAGCAGCGTATACAGCGCTTCGTTGAAGAAGTCGGGTACCGCCATCACGGCGGCTGAGTCGCTGAGCTCGCTCGGCAAGGCCGACACCAGACTCTCGAGCAGGAACTCGGCGATGAACCGATCGGTGCCCCGGAAGTGCTCCAAGAACCGCAGCCGCTCCTCGGGCCGTCGCTGTCTCCAGGAGATCGCGAAGAGCTTCAGGCAACTCCACCACCCGGCGGTCTTGCGCAGCACCCCCGCGAGCGCAGGCGGATCTAAGTCTACTCCCAGCCGGGTGAGCATTGCCCGGGCCTCGCTGTCGTTTGCGCGCAGCTCTGCGGCGCGCAGCTCAAGCAGGCGGTCGGTCTGGCGATGCGCGGACATCGGCAACGGCAGGTCTTCGCGCGAGGCGATCACGATGCGGCAGTTCTCCGGCTGGTAAGCCAGGAATGCCCGCAGGGTATCGAACACGCCCTCATCGTGCAGCGTGTGCGCGTCGTCCAGCACCAACAGGATCGGCTCTTCCTGGGACTCAACGCCGTACAGCACCTGCGCCAAACGATCGGGACCGCTCAAATCAGCATCGCCGGCGGCCCGGCCGGAGGTTCTTGCCCGAAACAACGCGGCGGCAAGATGGTCGGCCAGGCGATCGCGATCGTTGTCGGTTCGATCAAGCGACACCCAAGCGGTCTTACCGGCGAAGCGCTGCGCGATGCGGCACAGTACGGTGGTCTTTCCGTAACCGGGGGGCGCCGAAAGGTAGATCAAGCGACGCGCCGGGGCCTCGGGATACGCGAGCGCCTGGTCCTCCAAGTGCCGACGCGCGATGAACACCTCCGGCAAGGGGGGTACACGGATTTTTGATCGCAGTACCGGAAACCCTGGTCGCTGCATATCTGATCTACCACTCGTGCTTGAAGAAATTCACTTCAGACTGATACCAGGCGGTACGTTTCTCAAGCGCCCGCATCATCGAGCCCGCGAACGGAGTGAACTCACTCGCAATCGCCGCGTTCTCTTCCAGCTCGGCGACACTTGCCACACCCACAATCGCGGTACTCACCGGGTGAGAGAGAACGTAGCCGAGCGCCTCATACATCGACGAGACCCCGTCTTCGCGAAAGATGCGCCCGTCGTAGGCGGCAACCTTCATCGCGATGATCCCCATATCGCGTTCCTCCGCAACCGGCAGCGCGTGCGCGATCATCGAATCATAATGCCGATCAGCAGCATTCAACGACAGCAGCGCGCAGTCGAAACGATGCCCCTGCAGTACCTGCGCGAAGAACGCGGCGTTCTTATGGCCGGTCACCCCAACGTAGCGAACCGCCCCCTCATCGCGCAGCCGCCGCACGGCCTTGAGCGCGCCGTTCTCGGCCTGCACCGCGCGCCAGGCACCCTCGGTATGGACCGCGTGCAGCTGATACAGATCGAGGTAATCGGTCTGTAGGCGCTCGAGCGATCGTTCGAACAAGCGCATCGTTCCGTCGTAGCTGCGGTCGTGCGTCTTGCCCGCGAGGAACGCCTCGCCGCGGCGATCCCTGATTGCCGCCCCGATGTTCGCCTCGCTCGGGCCGTACTGGGCGGCGGTGTCGATGTAGTTCACCCCCAGGTCCAGCGCACGATTGACGATGGCCTCAGCCCGTTCGCGTCCCGCGGCAACCGCGATTGCGCCGCCGAGTCCGAGGATACTCACCTGCTCGCCGGTTGCCCCAAGACGGCGCCGCGGCAGCTCGCCGGTTGCGCGCCGCTCGCCGGTTGCGCGCCGCTCGCCGTTGCGTGCCGTGAGGTCCACCGGGAGCGTCAATCCGGCGGTGACTGCGGCCCCAAGACCGAACGCCGACCGCTTCAGGAAGCCCCGCCTACTCATTCGTCCGCTCATCACTTTCATCATATACGCGCAGCCCAACTAGTGCCACCGCCTGTGCATAGCTGCCGTTTTGTTGACTGGACCAAACCCTGTAGAGCAAAGCGGGAGAACGCCAAAGGCACTAAGTACTTCGTGAAGCAGGTCCCGAGGTCAAGTTCCCTCCGGAGCTCATGATGACGGCGGTGGCCGCCTTTGCGACGGGTTCACTCACCGGTCCCGCCGAAATGCACGCAGGTGATTCTCTGATCCGCCCATGAGTGCGCTGAACACCCGGTGCACATCCTGAGGCAGATCGGTGTGCTCCGGAAACGCCCGGTACATGGCGATATTCTCGATCTCCGGCGAGGCGTTCGAGGGCGCGGATCCGTTGATTGCGGGCCACTGCCGTGATTAGTTCCGGTATACATATACCGCAGAGAGCGCGGTGTCGCCGGATTGGAGTATGTGCTGCGGTTTTCTGCCGGGCAGGGCGAAAGTGTTACTGATGATTATGGGGGTGTCTTGGTTTGCGGCAGCCTTGAGGCTATCGCCGGCGCCGGTGCGGATGCTTTCCCCGCGGTCCGGCCGGCCGTAACGCCCGGCACCCGGTCTGGCGGCCGTGCTGATCGGCGGCGTGGCGGGCCCGGTAGCGGCCGCGGTGATGGACGAGGTGACGGCAGGGGTATCGGGGTGCGTCGTCATTTGGGCGATATCTTGCATGCCGCCGGGGTGGAGATAGCAGATCAGGATGTCGGCTGCGGTGAGCTCAGCGCGGCGAAAATCGCCGTAACGAAACTCTACGTTTCGGCATCCCGAGATGCGGGCCCGCAGCCTCGAGACCAGCCAGGGCAGGGGTGAGTTCTCGTAGCCGATGAGCTTAGCGTGAGGAAACCGCCGTGCCAGGTACAAGGCAGGCCCGCCCCAGCCGGAGCCCGGCTCAATCAAAACCGGCGGGCGAGTGCCCGTTTGGCCGGTAGTGCCGGTGCCGGCATCAGCGTCCTGCACGAGGCCGGGCAAATTCGCCTCGACGGCTTTTGCCATAGCCCGCACGGCTCTGCCGGAGCTCGGCATCGGAGCTACCCCATTGCGCCAGCCGCGGTAGATGAGTGATCCGGCGGCGAGAAGGACAACGGCTAACAGAATATGTAGACTCATCATGTTCTGCAGCTCATGCCATAAGGTCCTACCGGTCTCAGGCAGGCTCGGAATGAAAGCGATCTACCTCGACGCGCGACGGAATCGACGGGCCCGCGCCGGCGCGGGTAACCGATATTGCCGCCGCTTTCTGTGCGAACGCTACCGCCTCCTCAAATGCTCGCCCTTCGGTCAGGGCAACCGCTAACGCGCCGTTAAACACATCGCCGGCGGCAGTGGTATCAACCGCCTCCACCCGATGCGCCGCCCGGCGCTCGAGCGATCCGTCGGCTGTGGTGTAGGCTATCCCGCGTTCGCCGAGGGTAACACACACGGTCTGTACACCGAGCTGCCTGAGGTCTTTGACAATCGCCTCCAGCTCGGAGCTCTCGTCCGCCGCTCGGCCGGCCAACAGCGCCGCCTCTCCCTCGTTAGGTGTCAGGTAGGTAACTCCCGACAAGGTCGCGCTCGACAGCCGCGCGGCAGGGGCAGGATTAAGCAGCACCGGGGTGCCGGTTTCATTCGCAACCCTCACCGTCTCATCAACAACTTCAAGCGGCACCTCGAGCTGCACCAGAACGATGTCTGCGCTTTGAATGTGCGCGGAGAACGCGCGCACGTCTTCCGCTGTGACTCGATGGTTGGCACCCGGGTCGATAACGATTGAGTTATCACCCGCGTGCACCACAATGACTGCAACGCCGGTTGGGGCGCTTTCAACTTGCCGCACGTCGTCGGTGATGAGGTCGTTTTCGATCAGGTTCGCGAGAAGCTGCTCGCCGAAAGGGTCTGCGCCAACTCGGGCAAGCATTCGGACTGTTCCCCCGAGCCGGGCCGCCGCACAGGCCTGATTAGCCCCCTTTCCTCCGGGAACGGTAATAAACCCGCCGCCGATTACCGTTTCAACCGACGCCGGGAGGTGCGGCGTTCGAATGACAAGATCCATGTTGACGCTACCCACTACCGCGATGCCGGCCATATCGTCTGCAGTATACCGCTCATGCGCCTGACGGTGCAAATAGCCGGCGGTGATGGGCAAGGGCTTCCACCTCACGCCGCAGGGCTTGAGCGTAGCGGCGGTCGGCTGTTCGAGCTGGTTCGCCGTGAGTGAATCCACCGGCGGGGCTCGCTTGCGCGTTTGCCGGGTTGGGGGCCGCACTGCCGGTTGCGTTGCGCGAAGCGTATAGAACGGCCGCTTGCTCAACCCGCCGGGCCGGCGCGAAGCGCAGCGTTAGGGTGTCCCCGCGGCGCCTGAGGAGCTCGTCGACCAGTAACCCCATCTCCAGATTAAAACCGATGCCGAGCACGCGCCGGATCCGGTGAATGAGGTAGAAGTGCCGCGAGTTCCGCCCGCTGACCCATACCGGTACGATGTCGCGATCTGCCCGACGCGCACGAGTTACAAACGAGGTTTCCCACGGGTACTCTCGCAGCACCCCGCCGTACACGCGCGCGGTAACCCCTGCGGGGAAAATCAGCATCGGCTCATTACCTTGGTACGCGGCGCTTAACTCCCGCATGTCGGCGACCGATGGACGGGCTCGATTGACCCCTACAATCAACGGTCCAAGCGGTTCGACCGTCGCCAGCAGGTCGTTCGCCGGCACGCGACACGATCCACGTATGCGCAGTATTGCCGCGATGAGCGCAACGCCCTCTAAACCACCGGACGGGTGATTGGCGCAGATGACCGGTCGTTCGGCGTCTTCCAGATAGCGGCTGTTCTCCAGCTTGAGCGTGATTTCCAGTCGTCGCAGCACGTATTCGCAGAATTCAGCCGCCTCAAGGCCGCTTCGCGCCGTGAGCACCGCGTTGACCAGGTGCTCATGCGTAAGCGATCTCGCCAGAGCAAGCACCCCCGGCGGCAGCCTGTTCAGCAACCGCGGGTTGCGTTCGCTCAGGATGCGCCTCAGGTCAAACGCTCGCCTGTTCTGATCGGAAACCGCTGTATGCCGCGGCATCGGGACCGATGACGGTTTGACCGAGGCTGCATCTGTTCCTGCCGGCGGCATTTCTGGTGCCGGCTCACCGTTCGTTGAGCGCCCGATTGTGTTCATAGCGTAATATCCACTATATCCACCGGATAGTGCTCCGGAATCAACTCCACCGCCACGGTTTTGCAGAAACTCATCCGGTGCGCGCGCCTCCGCACAGCTCGCCGCTACCTCTGGCCGTTTGAGGCGCCCGACGATGCATCGGCGGCGGCCAACTCGTGATAACCATCCGCGGCGTCGAGATCACCGCGGTGATAGCCGAGAAGCGGAGCAAAACGAGACCAGAGGTCATCGTCCACCGGAGCAGGGCTGACCTGGAGGCTGAGGTAGCCGTCGATCGCGTTGCTCGCGTGGTAAACCGGCCGCATGAGGTCGGCCGCTTGCTGGATGTCCTGGACAAACTTACGACGCATGTAGTCGATCCAGAGCGAGTGTGCTAAGGGCTTCAATTCATCTGCTTTCGTCATGTTCCAGTTCCTCCGCCACGCGTTTTCCGGTGAGTCCCGCGGTCGGCAATTGCGGTAGACATCGCATGCTAAATTGAAGAATACTTGTATTTACAATAAAAAGCAATAGGTTTTTTACAAGTCGAGCACCACCGTCGCGCTCCACCCCTCGTTACTCTGTGTAACGCCGAGGTGATCAAGCGTGACCGCCTTCACATCAACTCCCAGACACTCGCCGAAGCGCTCGATCGGCTGTCCAACCATCTGCACCTCAAGCGCCCAGCCGGTACCGCGCTGCTCGATCGCAAGCGCTCGCAGCTCGTAGAGCACGCCTTCGGCGTCCTTGTAGTACAGTTGTTCCTGCAGAAAATCGAGCAGAAGCAGGTCGAGATCGCGCCCGGACAGCTGAAAGCTGCGCTGCGGGCCTTCGGCCTGCCGGCCGCCGCCGTGCTCCGGACAGCCGTTATCGCAATCGATCAAGATGCCGCGAACGGCACCCCATGCCGAGGCAAACAGCTCAGGCAGATCGGGCGCCCACGCGTGGAACGCGGCGTCCGCGCCGGGAATATCTTCGCGGTACTCAAACGGCATGGCGCCACCTCAGCCTTTGATGTTTCCAATCGGTATCAGCTTCACCACCTTGCGGCTCAAGCCCCCGGCGTCGGCCGCATCCACCACCTCGTCGATGCTCTTGTAAGCGCCGCCGGCCTCCTCGGCGAGCCCTGAGCTCGAGACCGCGCGCAGCACGATACCTCGCTCGGCGAGGCTCTGCTTCAGTTCCGTCGCCTTGAAGGTACGCTTCGCCTGCCGGCGGCCCATCACCCGCCCGCTTCCGTGCGCGGTAGTATAGTAGGCGGCCGCTCCCTCCGGCCGCCCGAGCAAGAGGTAGCTTCCGGTCTCCATGCTTCCGCCGATGATCACCGGCTGCCCGAGCCGGCGGTAGCGCTCGGGGAGATCCGGCATACCCGCGGCGAAAGCGCGCGTTGCGCCCTTGCGGTGCACCAGCAGCCGCCGCGCCGCTCCGTCGACCAGATGTTCCTCGAACTTTGCGGTGTTGTGAGTCACGTCGTAGATCTGATGGAGCCCAAGCTCAAACGGATCGCGGTGGAACACCTCGGCGAACACCTCGCGAATACGGTGCAGGATCACCTGGCGGTTGGCGAACGCCATGTTGACCGCGCACTGCATCGCTGCGAAGTAACGCTGACCCTCAGGTGAGGAGACCGGCGCACAGGCAAGCTCGCGGTCTTTGACGCCCAGTTTGTAGGTGCTGTTCATGACCTCAACAAAGAGGCGCAGGTACTCGCTCGCCACCTGGTGCCCAAAGCCGCGACTGCCGGTGTGCAGCATGAGCACCACCTGGTTCGGCCGGGTGATGCCCATTGCGGCAGCGGCCTCCGAGTCGGCGATGTGCTCGCGCCGCGCTACTTGTATCTCGAGGTAGTGATTCCCCGAACCAAGGGTACCAACCTGCTGGAACCCGCGCTCCACCGCGCGGTCAGACACCAGCTCAGGGTCAGCGCCGCGCATACACCCGCCCTCTTCGGTGAGCTCGGCGTCATCCGGTACACCGTAGCCGCGCTCAATGCACCACGGTGCACCTTCGGCTATCAGCTCGCGAAACTCATCGCGCGAGATTTTGAGCAAGCCCTTTTTTCCGACACCGGCCGGGATGGCGGCGAACAAGCCTTCTACGAGCCTGCTGAGCACCGGACGGACTTCCTCTTCGGTCAGCGCCGTGGCCACCAGACGCATGCCGCAGTTGATGTCAAACCCAATGCCCCCGGGCGAGATTACCCCGGTCTCGGGGTCAAACGCCGCCACGCCGCCGATCGGGAACCCGTAACCGCGGTGACCGTCTGGCATGCAGAACGAGTAGCCGACGATGCCCGGCAGGCACGCCACGTTCGCCGCCTGCTCAAGCACCTCGTGCTCCATCGCGTCGATGAGCGTTTTCCCGGCGTAGACACGTACCGGCACGCGCATGCCGTCCTTGTAATCGGTCGACAGCTCCCACAGCGCACTATCGACCCGCCGAAGTAAGCTCTCTATACCCATCACACTAGTCAGTATAGGCCTACACCGCAGCCCACCGTCAAGCGACTCCGTGTCGTCGGGCGCCGATACCTCACCAGCACACTGCGTGGCGGTTCTCAGGGGCCGAGATATTCGACGAGCTTCTCGGTGTTGCGGAGCTGCATCGCAATATAGTCCGCAGCTTCTCCGTCCGGCCGGCTCACCGAGTCCACATACAGCGGCCCGGCAACGCGTGCACCGGTATCCTCGGCAACGCTGCGCACGTGCCTATCGCTGATGGTGCTCTCGTAAAACACCGTCGAAACCTCACGCTCGCGTACCAAATTAACCACCCGCACGATCTGATCCGGAGTACCTTCATCTTCGTGATTCGTGCCCCAGATCGCCTGATGCTCAAAATCAAACGCGTCGGAGAAGTACAAGAACGCCGCCTCGCTGGTGACCAGCACGCGCCGTTCGTCAGGGATTATCTCCAGCGTTTCGCGCATTTCCTCGTACAGCGCCTTGAAGCGGTTCATCGCCTCGGCGGCGTTACGCTCGTAAGCGTCGGCATTCTCCGGATCAAGATCGATAAACACGTCCCGGATGACCGCGAGGTACTGCGCCGCGATGCGCGGGTCCATCCACAGGTGCGGATCGGGGTCATCGGCGTAATCACCCAACAGAATTGGAATAGGCGCGATGCCGGTGCGCTCGGCTACGGCAATGAACTCGACATCCGCGCCCGCCGCCGAGCGCGCCTGCTGCATCCACTGCTCGATATTGTACCCGTTGTACAGCACCAGCGACGAGGTCTCCAGGTGTACGAAGTTTTCCGGGGTCAGCTCCCACTCGTGAACCTCGGCCCCGATCGGCACTAAGGTGCGCACGCGCAGATGCTCGCCGGCGACGCGCTCGCCGAAGTCTTGTAGAATCGTGAAGGTTGCCACCACCAGAGGGCGCTCGTCTTCGGCTACCGGCTCGGAGCCGCAGGCCCCAAGCAGGCCCAGAACCACAAGCGCCGCCGCAGCCAGCCCGCCTCCGCGCTTCATTGCCGCCCCGGTTAGCGCACGTTTGGGTCTCATCGTTATCCTCCTGACACCAAAAGTTGAAATCTCAAAGCCATTATTTTGATTACTCAAACCCTTAGCACGGCAATGAACCTCCGTCAAGAGGTCAACAGAAAAAACCGGTGCGTCCGGTGCGCTGCTGCGTTGAGACACACGGTGTGGCCGCCTGCTGCCGTCCGCACCGCGCTTACCACGCCACCCCAGACGCACCGCTGCACCGCGCAGCTGAATCGATATTGACGCCCGCGTGCGGTATGTTGAACTGCATGGAAATCAGCACAATACGCCGGAGATGGTGCGAAGCGGGCCCCCACGCGAAAATATTGACAGCGGTCTACCGCGGGGCAGCCGACCTCACCGCCGGTAGGTTAACCGGCGACCCAACCGCCCTCGCGGCGGCGCTGCAGCGGCTGAGTGCAGCCGGGCGGCGCTAGCACGTATTGCCGTAGGATAACCCCGCGCATGCGCACCGGAAAGAACGCCAACGACGGAAGTTTTACTGTGTTTTATCGCAACGGCTGGGCGTATCTCACTGTGCAGCCGCCTGCCGAATCGGGACGGCCGGTGTATCGTGAGGAAGTTGAAAACCGCATGAAGCTCCTCGAGGTCCCTCCGGTTCGCGGACGAACGATCGAAGCGCTCATAGAGGCGGCCCGCGGTATCCCTGAGCCGCTGGTAGAGTGGCCCGCCGGCAGGCATCTCGCGGCCGTAATCACGGTCCACGTCTCCGATGACGAGATGTCGGCGTGGGTGACGGTTCACCCACCCAAGAAGGGCGGAGCTCCGCCGACTCCGGCAGACATTGAGCGGCAGCTCGCGAGCGCGGGAGTTGTCTCCGGGGTCGACCACAACGCAGTTCGCAATCTGCTCGGCGGGTCACGGTATGGTATGCCGCTGCTTCTTGCCGCCGGCACGGCGCCGATCAACGGCAGCAGCCGCCGCATCAAGTATCACTTCAACACCACACGCGGTAAACCGTACCTGGAAATGGAGTTTGGGCGCATCAATTTGAAGGAGCTCAATTTCATTGAGCACTGCAAACAGGGCGACCTGCTTGCCGAGCTGTTGCCGCCGGTAGCCCCCGTTGACGGACGCACTGTGCTCGGCCGGGCCCTCCCCGCTCAGGCCACTACGCGGAGTGTGAGCCTCTCGGCGGGGCCGAATACGCGATTCAACCCGGACAGGACACAGCTGTACGCCGCCTGCGACGGCAACGCCCGGTTAGACGAGCGCCGGCGGGTTGTGGTTGAGCCGGTTGTGAAGGTGAAGAACGTTAACTACGAAACCGGCAACATCTACTTCAACGGGTCGGTAATCGTTGAGGGGCACATCGCCGACGGCTTCGTGGTGCAGGCCGGGGGCGATATTCAAGTCGGCAGAGGCGTCGGTAAGGCGCGGTTGCAGGCCGGCCGCAGTGTCTTGCTCAAGACCGGGATGAACGGCAACGGCGAAGGCACGCTGCAGTGCGCCGGCGACCTGTTTGCGCGCTACTTGGAAAGCTGCAGCGTCACCTGCCGCGGCAACGCATTCGTCGAAGAGGCTATTATGCAGAGCGAGGTTACGGTGCGCAAGCACTGCGTGTTGAGCGGGCGCCGCTCCGAAATCATCGCCGGCAGCCTAATCGTCGGCGGCAGTTTGTGGTGCAGGAAGCTCGGAAACTTCAATGAAGCGAATACCCGTATTGCCCTCGGAGTGCCTCCGGAAGTGCTGCTGGAGTACCGCGCCGCCAAGGGCTCGCTGGAGGATAAGTACGAGCAGCTGAATCAAAGCGAGGAACAGCTTCACAAGCTCGAGCGAGCGATGAGCGACGGCCACGACGATGAGCGCGTACGGCAGGCCGCCCGTGAGCTCGAGGAATCTCTGCCGCAGCTGAGTGCCGAAATCAACGAGCTGCGGCACAAAGTTCCGCAGCTGCGCGATCAGCTGCAAGCCGCGCGCGAGAGCATGCTCGTGGTGGAGGACACGATCTTCCCCGGCACCGTGATTAGTTTCGCAAGGCAGGAGTATCACGTCCCGGACAAAGGCGCGCGCAAGACCATCCTTCGAGTCGGCGAGCGCGGTCTGATTGAATCGGGCTTCGATATCCGCAACAAGCCCACGCTCACCTTTGAGCCGCCGGAGCCGTCTGAAGCGTCTAAGCCTCCCACCGCCCCTGAACCACCGAAGGGGCCGCCGGCCGGCTGAGCCTGCCGGAAGGCGGCGCTGATGAGGACGGCGTTCAGCCTAAATCGCTGCGGTAATGCCGCCGTCGACAAAGATAATTTGCCCGTTGATGAACTCAGACCCCGGGGAAGCGAAGAGCAGCAAGGGTGCTATGAGCTCTTCGGGCTTTCCCCACCGGCCGGCAGGCGTCCTGCGGCGAAGCCAGCTGTCGAACGCTTCATCTTCGCGTAGACTGCGGGTCATCTCAGTCTCAAAGTAGCCGGGCCCGATTGCGTTCACCTGGATGTTATATTGTGCCCATTCTACACACATTCCGCGGGTCAGCATCTTGAGCCCACCCTTTGAAGCTGCATACGGCGCAATCGTCTTGCGCCCGAGCTCGGCTTGCAATGACAAGATGTTGATGATCTTCCCGGCTTGCCGTTGAATCATGCCCTTAGCAACGGCTTGAGAGACGACAAAGGCCCCGGTAAGGTTGGTTTCGAGCACGCGAGTCCAGTCATTGAAGGCAAACTCCTCCAACGGCGCACGTCGCTGCATCCCGGCGTTGTTCACGAGAATATGAATGGGCCCGACCTTGTTTTCCACGCGGTCAATGGCCGCTTCAACCGCCTCAGGGTCGGTAATGCTGAAGCACTCACCATGCGCGTCAAAGCCTTCTTCCCGGAATAACTCCACTGCTTCCGACAGGCGCTGCTCGTCGCGGCCGTTCAGCACAATGCGTGCACCCGCGCGCGCCAACCCCTGCGAAAGCACAAACCCAAGGCCGCGGCTCGATCCGGTCACAAGCGCGACGCTACCTTTAAGCTGTGTATGATCAACCATGCGCGCAGTATACCACGGAGCAATCCACCTGTAAGTGGTGGCCGGACACACAAATCCCGATATGGGCTGCAACCGTGGAGACGGTGCGGTTGTTGCGGCTGAGCTCACCGGTCCGCACCATCACCGACCCCAACGTACCGCGTCTGCACGCCGCCACGTCTTTCGAAAGAGCCAAGAGCACCGTCATACTATGTCACCGGCTTGCCGCCGGCGCCGCAGATCGCCTATGATGCCGTACAATGAGCAACGTCCAGTACATCTACGTCATGAAGGACCTCCGGAAAGTGGTTCCCCCGAAGCAGGAAATTCTCAAAGGCATTTGGTTGTCGTTCTTTCCCGGAGCCAAGATCGGCGTGGTCGGCGCCAATGGCTCCGGCAAGAGTACGCTGCTTCGCATCATGGCCGGCATCGACACCCAGTTCGAGGGTGAGGCGTGGCCGGCCAAGGGCAAAACCGTCGGCTTCCTTCCGCAGGAGCCGCAGCTTGATGAAAGTCTCGACGTGAAAGGAAACGTTGAGCTCGGTATGAAGGCAACGCGCGACCTGTTGACGCGCTTTGAGCAGATCAGCGAACAGTTCGCAACCGTTGAGAGCGACGAGGAGATGACCAAGCTGCTTGACGAGCAGGCTGAGCTGCAGGACAAGATTGAAACTGCGAACGCCTGGGACCTGGAGCGAACGCTCGAAATCGCGATGGATGCGCTGCGCGTGCCGCCCGGCGACACCGATGTACGCACACTTTCCGGCGGTGAGCGCCGGCGTGTGGCGCTGTGCCGCATCCTCCTCGAGCAACCCGACCTTCTGCTGCTCGACGAGCCCACCAACCACCTGGACGCCGAGTCGGTAGCGTGGCTGCAGTACCACCTGCGGGACTACGCGGGCACGGTTGTGGCGGTTACGCACGATCGGTATTTCCTCGACGAGGTCTCCGAGTGGATTCTGGAGCTCGACCGCGGTGAAGGCATACCGTGGAAGGGCAATTACTCCTCATGGCTTGAACAGAAGCGCCAACGCCTGCAGCAGGAGGAAAAGCAGCAATCGGCTAAGCAGCGAACGCTGCAGCGCGAGCTTGAGTGGGTACAGATGAGCCCCCGCGGCCGACAGTCCAAAGGCAAGGCGCGGCTGAACGCGTACGAGGAGCTTGCCGCGCAGGACGAGCGCGAGCAGATCCGCACCGCCGAGATCGTGATTCCGAAAGGGCCGCGGCTCGGCGACCTCGTGATCGAGGCCGGGAAGGTGCGCAAAGGCTACGGCGAACGCCTGCTGATTGAAGACCTCAGTTTCCAGGTTCCCCGCGCCGGCATCATCGGCATCATCGGGCCCAACGGAGCCGGGAAAACTACCTTGTTCCGCATGATCGTCGGTGAGGAGCAGCCCGACGAAGGTACGCTCACCGTCGGCGAAACGGTACAGCTTGCCTACGTGGACCAGTCGCGCGACGCGCTCGACGCGGCTAAAACGGTCTGGGAAGAGGTGACCGGCGGCGCCGACGTTCTCAAGCTCGGCCGGGCCGAGATCAACTCGCGGGCCTATCTCTCGTGGTTCAATTTCCGCGGCAGCGATCAGCAGAAGAAGGTGGGAGTGCTGTCGGGCGGCGAGCGCAACCGCCTGCACCTCGCGAAACTGCTGCAGTCAGGCGGCAACGTGATTTTGCTCGACGAGCCGACCAACGACCTCGACGTTGACACGCTGCGTGCGCTTGAAGATGCCTTGCTGAGCTTCCCCGGCTGCGTGATGGTGATCTCGCACGACCGCTGGTTCCTGGATCGAATCTCAACGCACATCCTCGCGTTCGAGAGCGAGAGCCAGGTCAGCTTTTTCACCGGCAACTACACCGAGTACGAAGAAGACCGCAAGCGCCGCCTCGGCGAGGCTGCGGTGCAACCGCATCGCATCAAGTACAAGAAGCTCAAGCGCGATTAAAGAGGCGCCTACCGGCGCCCGCGGGTGCTTGCCGTGACGCGCCCGCAACCGATAAGGTAGCTATGTGAGCCGCAAGAACCCCAACGTGCAGAACTCCGGCAAGCTCAAGATCGGCGATCACTGGAACGCCATAACGATCATTGCGCTGTCGCAAACCAATCCCCTCAAAGCGATCGCGGAGTTCGTTGAGAATGCAATCGACGCGAAAGCACAGAATATCTCGATTGTGCGCGGCAAGCGCCAGGGGCGGCATTACCTCAAGGTGGTCGATGACGGCGAAGGCGTGTCGGATTTTCGCTACGTGGCTACCCACATCGGCGATTCGATCAAACGCAAGCTCAAACAGCAGGGCGCCGAGAACATACAGGGCGAGTTCGGTATTGGACTCTTGAGTTTCTGGACTGTCGGCGAGGAGCTCACCTTGAGCTCGGTAGACGCCGAGGGTGTCGGGCGCCGTATGAAGCTCGTGAAAGGACAGCCGACCTACACCATCAGGAATACCGGCAACCTGTTCGACCGGTCGGGCACCGAGCTCGACATTCATCCCTTGTTGCCGGGCGTGCGTATGCTGAGCGGCGAAAAGATCCAGGCGTACCTCGCGAGTGAGCTCCGCGACCGCATCGCCAAGAGCGGCGTGCAAATCCGCATTATCGACAGAGCTGCGCGCAAGGAGCTGCATGTGGAGCCGCGCAGGTTTCACGGCCGGCTCATCCATAACCTTCCTGAAATCCGCACGCCGTACGGCGAAGTCTACGTTGAGTTGTACGAATCCGAGACCTCGCCGGAGAACGCGGTCGGGCTGCACAGGTCCGGAACCCGCGTCATCCCCGACATCACGTCCCTAGACGCGTTTGCGCGCTCGCCGTGGAGCACACGAAACGTTGAAGGCATAATCGATGCGGCGTTCCTGCACCTGACTCCCGGCACGCGCGACGGTGTGGTTTTCGACGATGCGTTTGAAGCGCTGGTGCACGGATTACAGCCGGTCGAGGAGGCGCTCACGCAAATCATCGAGGAGCGCAAGCGGGCGGAGGAAGACCAGGCCAGCAAGGCAATTATGCGCAAGGTGACGCGCGCGTTAAGAGAGGCCTTTCTCATGCTTCCGCGTGAAGAATACGGGTGGCTCAGCGCGCAGTCGAGCTCCTCAGCGAAGACGGCCGGGTCGGGCAAGGACGGATCCGAAAACGGTGACGGCGATCCATCCCTAGGTCTGGCCGGCGAGGGTGCGCACAGCCCCAGCGGCTTACGGGGTGACCGCGAGTTTTTCCAGTTTCCGGGTCCGCTGTATCGACTGTCGATCTTTCCGGCTTCCTGCACCGTAGGGGTCGGCGGCACACGAAAACTGCACGCCATAGCCCGCGACCGCGCACGGAGAACGGTGGACTCCGACGTAGCAATCACCTGGCGTGTCACGCAGGGAACCGGGACTCTGAGTGCAACAACGGGCGAGTACGTGGAGTATACTGCCCCGCACGAACCGGAATTAGCGAGGATCGAGGCGCGCGCTGCCCAATACGAAATTGAATGTACCGCCGAGGCGGCGGTTACGGTTACTGCAGAGTTGATCCCGCGCGGACAAGCGTTCGACACCGCGTTCAAACACGGGCTTCCCGGCTACACCTACCGGCATGCCCCCGGCGAGTTGTGGCGATCGCAATACCAGGTATCAGAGAGTATCATCGTAATCAACAAGGCCCATACTGATTTCGTGTTCGCCTCACGGCAGACCGCCAGCAAGCTCCGCTACATCGCGCGTCTTTATTCGAAAGAGATTGTGCTCGCCAACTTCCCGGAAGCCTCGAAGGAGGAGCTGTTGGAGCGCCTGGTAGAGTTGCTGCTGTACATGGAAAACCATCTGAAGTAACCAGCCCCCTCGGCCGTTTCATCGTGCACGCAAGTCTATCATTCACCGCCGAACTTACCGGCATTCCCTGCGGCGCCCCTGCGGGGGGTGACCCACAGACATGACACAGCGTATACTATTTAACGTGTCCAAGGAGATGAGCGCTGTACTTGAGCTGGCCCGCGAGCTGATTCGCTGCCAATCGATAACGCCCGATGACGCCGGCTGCCAAGACATCCTCGCCGGCCGGCTTGAAGCAAGGGGCTTTACCTGCCGGCGGCTTCGTTTTGGTGAGGTGGACAATCTCTGGGCGCGCCGCGGCAGTGACGGCCCGCTCCTGGCTTTCGCCGGGCACACCGATGTGGTGCCGCCTGGCGACACGCAGCGCTGGACGTACCCGCCGTTCAGCGCCACCGTCGCCGACGGGAAACTGTGGGGCCGCGGCGCGGCCGACATGAAGGGTGCGCTTGCTGCGATGGTTTGCGCGCTCGAGCACTTCGCTTCCGCTTACGCCGATCATCCCGGCTCGGTGGCGCTGCTGGTAACCGGCAGCGAAGAGCGCTTCAGCCCCAACGGTGTCCGCCGCGTCGTACAGTGGCTGGCCGAGCGCAACGAGCTTCCCGAGTGGTGCGTCATCGGCGAGCCGTCGAGCTCCCGCCGAATCGGAGACCAGATTCGTCACGGACGCCGGGGCTCACTCACCTGCCGCTTGAAAGTCCATGGAACCCAGGGACACGTCGCCTATCCGCAGCTCGCCGACAACCCCATCCATCGCCTTGTGCGCATCATCAAAGACCTGACCGAGCGCACCTGGGACGTGGGTGACGCAAATTTCCCGCCTACTACGCTACAAGTGACTGAGCTGAACGCCGGCACCGGCGCCGATAACGTGATTCCGCCTGAGGCGAGCACCGTGTTCAACTTCCGCCACGGCCCGGCGCTGACCGCCGCGGCCATCAAGGCGGCGGTTGAGGAGATTGCCGCGGTGCAGCAGGGGCGCACGGAACTGGACTGGGACCACGATGGCGACCCGTTCATAACTCACGGGGGCCCGCTCGTTGAAGCCGTGAAAGTGGCGGTTGCCGATAACACCGGGCGCGCGCCGGCGCTGTCCACCGGCGGCGGCACCTCCGACGGACGCTTCATCGCACCGGCGGGCGTTGACGTCGTTGAGCTCGGTACGATCAACGCCACGATTCACGCCGTCGATGAGCATGTGCATCTGACCGAGCTCGAGGGGCTCGAGCAAATCTACCGGGATATCATTTCACACCTTCTGTTCCGCAGCTGATCGCCAAGGAGGCACCTGTAAGACCCGCGAGGCACGCCGGCCATTGCGACGATCACCGGCCGCTCAAGGCGATCGCTTAAGCGCCCGCGCAGGATGGGGGTCCTACCGTTCGCGCCACCGCCGCACGAACTCGCACTGCTCGGCCGTCTGCGGCGACGAAAAATCGGCGTACGCGGTTCCGGCCCGCAACGCGGCAATGGTATCAAGCACCGTTGACCTCGTGGCTCGGCCGTGACGCAGCAACCAACAGCCGACAACCGTGCCGGTACGGCCGAAACCGCCCCAGCAGTGCACGTATACCGGCAGCCCGGCATCGGCGGCCGCGTCTATAGTGTCGAGAATGCGCTGCATGGTACGCGGATCGGGCACCGACATATCGCGAATCGAGATGCGCTCAACCGCCCACGCCACCCCCATCCCGCGCGCAAGCGAGGCAAGCAACTCGTCGTAGGGCTTGAGCGGACCGGCGTGCGTCAGCTCACCCGGCTCAGTGAGGTCCACAAACTGTCTGACCCCAGCCCGCAACAGCGCACGCAGCTTCTCACGCGAAGACTCCTCGTAGAGCGTTCGCGGGTACTCGCCGGCAAACAGCTTCCCGCGCTCCACCCAATAGCAGTTGTCTAATCTATCGAGTCCATACTCATTCATAGCAGCCTCTGTCTAACCGGGAGCTCCGCCACCAGATACCACGCATGCGTGGCGCTGTCGCGTTTGACGACATACAGCTGTGCGCCGGCACGTAGCTTGAAGTACTCCGCTCGGCCCGCGGCGGGATCGAGACCGCTCTGATACCAGCGATCAACCACCTCCTCCACCTCCAGCCGCTCGTCACCGAGACACAGCACCCGCGGCAGCTCCTCAGCGCGGTATCCGGAGTAGCACTCCACGCGGATCGGAATTATCTTCATCATGGCGACGCCGTCACACCATTATCCGCCCGGACACTGTTAGGACAGTGTCCGCCGGGACAATCGTAACGCGAAACCTAAGCGCGAGGCAAACCATCTCCCTAGAGTGTGCGCATAAGGCAGCGCACAGCCTTCGCTGCTGCCGGTGTACGGCCGCTTACGTTCGGCGCGTATTCTTAGCGCCGGCGCGGCTGCGGGCGCGATCGTCGCGCCGGTTGCCCCGGGTGGCGCTGCGCTGCAACCCCTGCTCGCCGCGGTATCCACGACCAAAACCGTGCCGGGGGCCGGAACGCCCTGAGCGTGAGCCGGAACCGGAGTTAGAGTTGGGCCGCGAACGCGACGACTGCGGCGGCTTGGGTTCAAAGTGGTAGATGTTGT
>PWQX01000212.1 GCA_003556605.1 Spirochaetaceae bacterium | reverse complement strand
TTCATGATCCAGGCGTTTCTCCCGTACCTGCGCGTAGGTGCCTCGCCCGAATCACCGCGAAACGTGATCAACATCACTTCGATCGACGGCTGCGGCAAGCTGAATGCCTCGCGCGCGGGCAGCTTGAATCTCGGCTCGAACATCGTTGTGGACGGTGGAGAGAGCGTGCGCGGCATTCAGCGGGCCTTCTACGCCAGGATCTGGCCCGATCTCGTTCACCTGGACAGGTAGCTGCCCGCCGCCCGAATTCCCGATCGAACCCCTGGTTGCCGGGCGATTGCCGTGTGCCGATGTCCGCTGGGTGCCTGCTGAGGTGGACGCCGAGCGCCACGTAACGCACGTGCGCTATGAATTCCGTCGGGGTTTCTGCTCTTTCAGAGTATAATAGAGGCAAATGTCTTGTCAGGAGGAACATATGAAGGCCGTGAATAGCACGGTCCTGCGGCACGCCTCCCTGACACCTGCTCTGGTTCTCGCATCCGTACTGCTTCTTGGCGGTTGCTTCACACTGACACGTCCGGCATTGCCCCAGGTGAGAGGGTCGACTGCGGTCGAAGGACTCAATGATCGAGTGGAAATCCATCGGGACGCCGCCGGGGTGGCGCACATCATCGCCACCAACGACGCCGACGTCTTCTTCGGTCAGGGCCACGTCCACGCCCAGGATCGCTTCTACCAGATGGAGTTCTGGCGCAGGGTCGGCGCCGGCAGGCTGAGCGAGCTGTACGGAGAGGAGGTTCTGGCCACGGACATCTACCTGCGCACCATGGGATTTCGGCACGTAGCGCAACAGGAGTACGAAGCCGCTCCCGCGCTGCAGCGGTTGGCACTGGAATCGTATGCGGCCGGTGTCAATGCCTACATAGCCGAACGCAAGCCGCGCAAGCTGGCCGCCGAGTTCGCGTTCCTCGGTCTGCAGGGCGTCAAGCCCGAGATCGAGCCGTGGACGCCGCTGGACACCCTTACGTGGCCGAAGGTCATGAGCCAGGATCTTGCCGGAGACTGGGTGCAGGAACTGCTGCGGCTGGACGTGATACGCGCGGTTGGGGTAGACATGGCGCGGGACTTCTTTGCCCCGTTCCGCTACGGCGAGATGCCGACGGTGATTCACGCGCAGGACCTGGACGGCGAGGGTGCGCGTCACACGGCCGATGGCAGAGCGCAGGGCAACCTCTCACGCTTTGATTGCCCGGCGTGGCTTGGCGCGGTTGCCGGTCTGCAGCTCGACAGCCCGCTGATTCAGGGGCGGCAACTGCTGGCCGATCTGGCCTTCGGTGGCAGCATGGAGAGCGGCTCCAACCAGTGGGTTGTTTCGGGGGACCACACCGCGAGCGGCCTGCCGCAGCTTGCCAACGACCCTCACCTCGGTATCCAGATGCCGTCGATCTGGTACAAGGTGTCGCTGCACGTCACCGGAGCGGACGCCTGGAACTGCCAGGGGTACTCGTTCGCGGGTGTGCCGGGAATTGTGATCGGCCACAACGACCACATCGTCTGGGGAATGTCGAGCGCCGAGCCCGACGTCCAAGACCTCTACGTAGAGCGGATCAATCCGCATAACCGTGATGAGTACCTCGTGGGCGACCGATGGGTGCCGATGGAAATCCGCCACGAGGTCATCCGCGTGAAGGGAGCAGAGCCGTATTTTCTGCGCGTCCGCTCGACGCGCAATGGACCGATAGTCACCGACCACGGAGGCGCGGTACCCTACTCCAGCTACGACGTGAGACCGATCGAGATCATCCCTGCGGATCTGATTCTGACCGAGATCTCGCTGCGCTGGACGGCACTCGAACCGGGCACGACGCACTACGCGGTGCTGCTGTACAACCGGGCGCGGACATTCGACCAGTTCCGCCAGGCGCTGTCGTACTTCGATACGCCATCCCACAACTTCCTCTATGCCGACGTCTTTGGCAACATCGGCTACGTCCACCCCGGCAGGTTACCGCTTCGCGGCCAGGGCACCGGCTCGCTTCCGTTGCCGGGATGGGACGACACCTACCAGTGGCAGGGATACATCGATTACGACCAGCTACCGTGGCTCCTCAATCCGGAGCGCGGCTACATCATCTCCGCCAATAATCCGGTCAGCGCGCACGGTTCGCTTCCGTTCTCCGAACACCTTTACAATCCGGGCTTCCGTGCATCACGCGCCGAGGAGCTGCTGACGGCTGCCATGGCCGACGGTCCGCTGACGAAGGACCATCATGTCGCGATGCAGCTCGACGTGCGCAACGAGTTTGCCGCCCGCATCCTGCCGCACGTACTGGCAGTTGACCGGACAACCATCAACCGCAGCGTAGCCGCCGAAACGAGGTTGCTGAGCCGTCCGGCCGACACACCCGCGAAGCGCGCCGAACTGCAGGAGACGATCGAGAAGCGGATTGCCGGGGCTCTGACGGCCCGAGAGATGCTCGCGGACTGGGACCTGCTGATGGAGACCGACAGCGTCGGCGCCACCGTCTTTGCGCAGTTCTACGTCGAGCTGTGCCGCAAGACCTTTGCCGACCAGCTGCCGCCGCACGTCTGGAACGGTCCATGGGATACGGCCTACGGCTACCGCATGCAGAACTCGCTCTGGCTGCTGGTGGAGGATCCCGAGAACCAATGGTGGGATGACGTGCGGACGCCCGACCGCCGTGAGACGCGCGACGAAATCGTGGCCAGGGCGCTGGCCTCGGCGTACGAGCAGCTTGAAGAGCGCTTCGGAAAAAGAACCGAGCGCTGGACGTGGGGCAGAGCCCACACCGCAACCTTCCGCAACGCAACACTCGGGCGTTCAGGGATCCGGTTTGTCGAGCGCATCTTCAACCGCGGACCGGTACCGGTTGCCGGAGGGCTGGACGTGTTACGCCGCGCAGACTTCAGGGTGCTGCAGCCCTTTGAGGTGCACCACATCGCCTCGATGCGAATGATTGTCGACACCGCGGACTGGTCATCGGCACGGTACGTGCATGGCCCCGGGCAGAGCGGTCATCCGGCCTCGCGGCACTACGCCGACATGGTACGGCCGTGGGCCGAAGGAAGCTATCTCACGCACCCCTGGACGGTGGAAGAGGTCCACGACCAGTCGCGGCGACTGCTGGTGCTGGAGCCCGTGAGGTAGAAAGAGCGCGCGGCGCTCTCAAGCAGGCGGCGCGACAAGGTGCGGACATCGCGCCGCCACACCTCTTCTGCGTCCTGCTGCGCCCAACGCGGCTGCGGCATCGACACCGAGTATACATCCGCCCGGTCGAGCCGCTGGTGTCACAGCCTTGTCTCCCCGAGGTCGCTCAGCGCCTGGATGGCGCTGGTGTCCCGGAAGCTGTTGGCCTGCAGCGAAAGCAAGCTGGTCATGGTGTTCATGTTGTTCTTGATGCGGTGCTGCACCTCTTTCAACAGCGTTTCCTTCTCACGCTCCAGTCGCATGACTATCAAAAGTCCCAAAACAAATCGGGCGGTCTCCACCGGGATTCGATCCCAATCGCCTCAACTGACAACTTCCTCCGTCACGCCCTTCGGAAGACGTGTGTCTGTTTCCCGACACAAACACTTCCGCAACAGCTCAGATTTGTCCTATCGCTGCGTCTTTCCGCTCAAATAGCCGCCCAAGGCGCCGTCAGCATCCCGTCAACCGCGATGCTCGCTGTGCTTTGGTCCAATCTTGCGCTGTCCGGCCGTTTTGCAGTTCCGCCGCGAGATAGGTTTTCCTATAATTTAATTTGTAACCTGGTGCGTGCGACATAGGTTGTCGATGAGAACAGCATTGTTTTCGCTGAACGCCGCCGTATGGAAATAGCCCCACAAAGCGCGGTTACTGCACGAAGCCGGAGGCCGTATTATTGCCGAGCACGCAGGTTTTAGGGCAATCTCGGGAGGATGGGACCAAGGCGCGATTCGACCCTATCGTTCTATGAGACTAACGCGGCTGAAGTTGCCGCAGGTTATGAGGCGGTCGATTTCTCGCCTGTACTGCAGCCGGTGTTGGAGCACTTGAGCCCCGGCACGCGCGTGTTGGAGATTGGGTGCGGAAGCGGGCGTGATGCGGCGGTACTCCTCGAGCGTGGGTGTGACGTAACCGCGACCGATGCAAGTAACGCCATGCTCACCGAGGCGGCTGCGCGCCATCCGGAGTTGGACCAACGGTTGCTGCGGCACATGCTCCCGGATCCGCTTCCGTTTCCGTCGTACAGCTTCGACGCAGTAATGGCGATGGCGGTGATCATGCATCTTTCGCATGACGAGATTCAGGAGGCTTTCGGTGAGATTGCGCGCGTCCTAAAACCGCACGGGCTTCTTGCGTATTCGGTTAACACCGAGCGCGCCGGACTGGACCAGCGAGGCTATGACGACCGCGGCCGATACTTCACCTGCCTACCGGCTGCAGAGTGGGAGCAACTGCACACCGAGGCCGGCTTTGAGACGCTCGACCTTCGTGAGCAGGGCGACTTAAGCGGACGAACCGGCGTACACTGGGTAACTTTCATCGCCCGCGCTCGGGGTCGTCTCGATGAGAAGCATTAGCCTGCCACTCTCCGGTGAATCCATTGGCCTCGGCAAGCTGGAGCATTGGCGTAACGCTGTCGGCAAACGAGCGGTGCAGAGCATCTTTGTCAAATAAAGCTTCGAACTGCGGCAAATGCAAGTCTGCGACAATGGGTTCTGCGATTGCGCCTTTCCCATTCACTATTGGTGAGCACTCGTTTCGCCGACAGGCAAAACTCGAAATGGTATTCCGCAAGGGCTCCCACGTACTTTCGATCGGGGACTCTATTCGACTTCTCTGAGTTAACTTCAGAAGTTGTCGGAACCAAGTTCCAGATCCGATTATGCGCGACGAACGCCCATGGCACAAAGTGGTCCAACTCGAAAGCGTCGGGCTGCAATGCCTCCTGGCTATAGATGCACCTTCTTAGACGGTGACCCGGTGATAGACTGTTCATTACCGAAGCAAACAAGCTACGGTCCGTCGACAACGTAAGACGCTTCGTTTCCGGCAGAAGCTTTGCAGCCAGATTCGGGACTGTTGGATTGCACCGTTGCATATACCCGAGCCAATTCCACAGAACCCAGCGCCTTACTATTCCGTGATTCTCTATGAGATAAAGCAACCAATCTGGATGTAGATATATGCCCTGCCCTTCGATGCATTCATCCGCGATAGCATACAGCGGCAAGCGGCTGTTGAGCTGGTCACGTGATAGCTCGGCAACTTTTCGATTCACCTGACCGTCCGGCACACCTCGCAACTCCGATGAGAAGAACGGCCTTATTAGGCGGTAAGGAACATACCGCCGCAGTTCTTGAACTCCAGCTGTGGTTAGTCCGGCCTAATCAGATTCCTAATTTCCGCTTTCGAGAACTGTGCTGCTTCTTCAGCCACATTGAGGGTATCCAGTACGCCGGCAACCTGATCCTGAGCACCAAATGATAACCGAAAACGGCAATGTGGATACCATGCGATGACCAACATGTGTTCAAGCAGAGAGTCCAGCGGTATGAAGCTGGAGTTATGCTCGGTCCGGTTGTCATGCGCGAGCTGTCCGATGTGTTCAAGGATTGCGTGTCGCGGGCCAAGTATAATCCCCACAAATTCGGCTCTGGGGCCAAGCATATTCCCCAGCTGCTGAGCCCGAAAGGGCCA
>PWQX01000185.1 GCA_003556605.1 Spirochaetaceae bacterium | reverse complement strand
TCAGTCGATCAGGCCTTCTTCTTGTAGAAACTCCCGCGCCACGTCCCGAAACTCCTCTTCATCCACATCGACCTTCGCATTAAGACCCACATTTCGCACCTTTGGTCCCGATTCTGGTGTGATTTACTGTTGGCTCGTTTAGCCGATCACGGGGGCAGGGATCTGAGGAAGATGTCCCTGCTCTAGTTCGACAGTGAAACGCCCTTGATTAGGTTCTTCGGGTCCGAGAAACCGCACAGTTGAGCCATTCCTTCTTTTCGAGACAGCTGCTTTGCCCATAATACGTAATGCCAATCAGTTGCAAATACCCCCGCGATTATGCTTGTGTATGGAGTATCTACTGTGGTAATATTAAGTATGCCAATTAACGGAGGGTAATCATGTTCGTCCGCACCAAGAAGGTCACCAGCCGGGGCCGAGTCTACGAGTACTACCAGTTGGTCCATACCAAGCGGGTAGGCGGTAAGCCACGGCAGAAAGTCCTTATGACTCTTGGCCGCGTGGACCAGCTGGATCGTAGGCGGGTCGATGCTATAGTTGCCGCCTTGGCTGGTCTTACCGAGAAGGTGGAGGTTCTTGAATCTATCGATGAGTTGAAGCTGAGCAGCTCCCGGACATTTGGGGGCGTTTATGCGTTTGGCAGGCTATGGGACGAACTTGGCTTGGATAGAGCACTTGGATGGCAACTTGAAGACCGGGAGTTTGAGTTTGATGTCCAGGCGGCGGTCAAAGGGATGGTACTCAACCGATGCCTTAATCCCAAGAGTAAACTAGCCACCGTTGACTGGTTGAAGAGAGATGCCCACTTCCCTGAGGGTGATGGCCTGGAAGCGCAGCATCTTTATCGCGCACTCGACTTTCTTGGTGAGAACCAGAGACAGCTGGAGACACATCTGTACATGAAGATGGTAGATCTGTTTGGGCTGGACAGCAGGGTGGTGTTCTATGACACCACGTTTGTGGAGACCTACAAGGCACCTTCCACTGAGAAGAAGACAGAGCAGGATTTGGTAGAGTATGGCCGGGGGCGAAAACTAGGATTCCTAGTGTCATTGGCCGTCAGCAAGAACGGTTTCCCCATGGCACATGAAGTTCTGCCTGGGAGTACTGCGGATCTTAGCACCGTGAAGAGATCCATGGAGTCATTCAAGGAACGGTTCGGGATCGATGAGTGTATCTTTGTGGGCGATCGAGGGATGGTCAGTGCAGGCAATCTAGAGAAGCTGCGGCTCCTCGGATACCATTACATAGTAGGCTCGAAGCTTCGGGGCTCCAAGGAAGTGCGGGAAAAGGTCCTCTCTACTCCCGGGCGCTACCGGAAGCTGCCCGGTCACGACCATCTGCGGCACAAAGAGGCGACGATTGGCCAAAAGCGCTACATAATCTGCCATAACCCTGAAGAAGAGAAGAGAGACCTGGCGATCCGGGAATCTATCATAGGCCAACTGGAAGCAGAGATCGAAGGACTTGATCCTGATACCAAGAAAGCAGCCAGGCTCTACAGCCACCCGGTTAAGGGCCGTTACCTACGCAGACTCAAGGACGGACAGCTTCGTATTGACAAGGCCAAAGTCCGCCAGGACCGCCGTTACGACGGCAAGTACGTCCTGATGACCAGCAAGATGAGCATGGACGGGGATGACATTGTCAGAGCCTACCGGGATCTTCAGATGATCGAGCGCTCCTTCCGCTCCTTGAAGAGCCTGCAGGAACTCGCTCCGGTTCGTCACTTCAAGGACCGAAGAATCAGGGCGCACGTTCTGGTCTGTGTCCTTGCCCACCTTTTCGAGCGCCTGCTTGAGCACAAGATGAAAACTGGTGGCCTTGACATCACCGCCAGCCAGGCCTTTGAGGAACTGTCCCGGATCCACGTGATCCCCACAAAGATCAAGGAAAAAGAATGGCTCGTTAGAACCGAGCCCTCCCCAGAAGCATGTGAGATATTCCGTGCTCTCCGTTACCGTGTCCCCTCGCGAATCCAGTCCGCGCTCCCTCCCTCAAAACGGACCAGGGAGCATGGTGTGATGCCAAACTCTCAGGGCCAACTGCGCCTAAATCTGCTTATCTAAAGGCTTTCTTGGCATCCGCACTGTCGAAGTCAAGATTGTCAAGATGCGATGGTAGGGATCTTCACCCCCTTCTCTCTCAAGAAATTTCGTACCGTCTCTCCATCGCCGAAGGCTTCTTTGACTAGCTCCAGGTGTTCCACGATGAGACCCCGGCTCCTTCCCAAGACCCTCGACATGAGGTGCGCCGGAAGGCCGAATAGGTAGAGGATGAGGACGGATTCGAAGGTTCCTATGTAGTTGTCTACCGCCCGTGGTGAGTGGTAGGTGCGCTTGGCGATCTCCATGACCGAGTATCCTGCCAGATGGAGGTTCACGATGATGTCCTTGTGGGTCACGCTGCGGCCGGCATCCAGCACCGTTCCCGGGGTAGGGACCACGATGGAGTGCCTTCTCTGGACGCTCCTGGTGAGCTCGGAGATCCTGGCCGAACTCATCTGGAAGATCCACTGAAGGTCCATCAGCGTCAGAAGGCCGTCCTGGCGGTAGGCCTCAAAACATACGCGGACTATTCTGCGTTCGAGGTTCTTGAGAAAGGCCGGGGTCGATGGGGGGCTGTCTCTGAGCTCCCCGGGAGCCCACACAGTGATAATGGCCGGGGCCAGGCGCCTGAATCTGGTCCTGGTTTCCTCGGACAGACTGGCCCTGACGTGGGTGGAGAGCACGGGCATCTGCCCGGATTTCAGGGTCTCCTTACGCGGGCAGACTACGTTCCTGAGGGTGACCATCTCCTCCACCAGCTTCTGCGAGACCACGGGCCCCAGGCCCGCCTCCCGGGAGACGAACTCAGAAAGGGAAGAAAGGACCGACCGGGGGGCCATGAGGTCGAGCCTCTGAACCCTCTGGCTGAGATTGGCTGGCCGGATCCCGTCGATCATCGCCCTGAGGCCACCAGGGTCCCCATCTGGCGGTGGGGCGATGTCGGTCATCAGCTGGTCGACGTAACGATGAGAGCCCCGCCTTGCCAGGGCCCAGGGATGAATCAGGGCCAGAAGATCTCGGCGTTGGGCCTTGGGAAACACATGTCGCAGCCGGTCCAGGCATCCTTCCTCGACCAGACGACGGGAGTCGGCAAACGTGCCCCCGTTCAGGATGGGCTCCAGGTGCTCTGGACTGAACAGGGGCAGGATTATCTCCCGATTTCCCAGCTTGAGATAGAGCTCAAAGGGCTTTAACCGCCTGATCCCCAGAGTGGCTTCCACCTCGTCCATGCGGGAGTTGATCTCCCGGACCAGCACCGCCGCCACCCGGGACTCAGATCCGAAGTCAAACCGCCGGGCCAGATGTTGGAGCTGGAAGTTCTCGAGCGTCCGTTCGAGCAGGGGACGGTAAAGCTCGTGCCGGTTCATCGCTTCCCGTCCCCCCAATCTTTTTTTGAACTGGTCTCCTGCTCCTGGCGGTAGAACACCTTCCTCAGCTGATGGAACCTGAAAGCGTGGTCCGGCGTCGAGTACTTCCTCACGAGGTCCAGGTAGGCCCGGACCAGCGCCATGGATCTTCCCGTCACCCGGCGGATCATGGTCGGCGTCAGACCCTGCTCTGATAGGACCAGCACTTTAGCAAAGTCCCGTAGGTAATTCTCTACAGCATCATAGCTGTGGCCTGTTCGGGAGACAATCTCCGTTTCTGTGTACATCTCAAGGTAGAGCTCGATAACCTTGGTGCGGTGGGTGATCCCCCGGCCGATGTCGCACTCAGATCCTCTCAGGGGCACCGGCTTCGGCGAATGATCCCTAACCATGCGGCTGAGAGCGGCGGTGTGGATGCCCAAAAGATAGCTGAGATCGGCGTAGGTAAGATATCCTCCCGCCTCCTTGGCCTCCTGGGAGAAACGGAGGATCCGGGCTACCTTGAGATCCTGCACGCGGTTTCCGTCCCGATTGGAGGCTCTGTCGGGCTCGTCGGAAGGATCCCAGTAGGTGAGAATCACCGGCACCAGCCGACACGCTGACAGCGGCTTTCCGGCTGGCTCGTCCGAGGCCACCGCCCAGTGCACCACCTCGCCTGGTGAGCGGTCTTGACCCAACGACGAAAGGATCTCCTGGACGAGGTCGGTGATAGCACGAAGCTTGGCCGGTGATAGGGCGAAGTCCTCCCGGAGGTGGGAAGAGAAGGCCTCCCAGTCGCCACCAACCTCTGGACACCCCCCGGACCGTCCCGCAGAAAGGGCCGCCAGCTGCTCCGGCGAGCATGTCTCCAGGAGCTCCAGCCACTGCTGCGTCTCCGGATCGGAGCCTTCGGCATTCATGCCCTGCTCGGCCAGGGCGGAAAAGCGCCCCATGATGTCACCAAATCTCCCCCTGGACATCCCCGCCTGACGGCGAAGATCCTCCACCGAACGCCCCTCAAGGTACCCCTCAAGAACCCAGGTCGATCGATAAAGGCCGCCCCGATCCCGCTTGGATCGCGGAAGGCCCCGCACCGGAGCCCACATGCCCAAGTCCCTCACCTCATCAAGGCGCCGCCTCAGGCTGCTGGGGGTGATGTTCAAGAGCAAGGTCAGCTGCCTCGCAGAGAGAAGAGCGTCCTGCCGCTCGGCCTCCTCGACCAGCCTCATCATCCGGCTCAGCTGAAGGACCGGAAGGCCAAACTCTTCTTCCAGATCCAGATCCTCAACGTCAAACGGCGTTAGCCTTATCGGCTTCATCCTAGTCATCCGGCCCCGGCCGAAAGATTCCCGCCCCGCCTGGGCCTCAAACACCATCTGGTTCGGTGCCAAGACGTCAGGCTGAGCCAGAATCCATTCGCTGAGCCTACGGGAACACAGCCCCGCCTCCACACGGCTCATCCCTAGATCACCCACAAGATCCACCACCAGCTGGTGCTCCAACGTCTTGCGCCGCGCCGAGGACACCGTGTATCTCAGGCGCTGGCGAAACTCCTTGCTGACTCCCATGGCCCATCCCTTCCCCCACAACGACCGCCGGCAGATTGTCTCCGCTTAAGGGCCATCCGTCAAGGCTTCCCTCCGGCGCTTCGCGGCCTTGACTGCCGGCCCTTAAGCGGTCATAAAATCCGTGCCGGTCGTTGAGGATGTTGTCATGCGGCTCACTTTCGTCCCCACCGGTAGAATTTACTGAAGTAGCTCTTCCCCTGAACCGGGCCCGAAACCTCCTCAAGCTCGGCGATCACCGCCCCCGATTCGTTCATCGGCACCAGCTCACGCACCAGGATCCTGCTTCTAACGAACGCCTCAGGGTCGTAGTGCCCCAGAGAACCCACGTACACCTGCACCACCTTTCCCTCTCGGCGTACAGACTCGACTATGTGCACATACTCACGCCCAGCCATTCGCTTGCGTCGCGCAAACATGCTCGTGACTACCATCATATCTGGGTTGAAGAAGTTTCCACAAGGCACTGTTTGTGAAAGGGGATAGATATCCCCACTGCGAACATGGCCTTAGGGTGATGATTATGGCCAGAGACGATGCTGCTCAAGCCGTACTTGGTGGCGTGGTGTTCTCTGTCGTGTGGTACCTGATGTCAGGAGGTGAGAGTCTGCTCATTGCAACCATTGGAGGAGCCTGCTTTGCCCTGGCCTGGTATGGTGCGGGCAGGGTGTGGAGGAGGAGTTGAGTAGAACGCTACCTACCGAGCTCCTACCTATCGTCACCAGGTTGCGGGCCTTGCCCCTGA
>PWQX01000226.1 GCA_003556605.1 Spirochaetaceae bacterium | reverse complement strand
GCCGCTGTGATCCGGCAATCGTCCTAGACACGACCGCCCCCGCACGACTCTCGGAGGATCTGCGGGTGAGGTGTGCTTCGAGTCAGGGCTCAATGGTATCCGGGAGCAGGCGCTCGAACTCGTCCCTGACCACCTGGTAGCACTCGCAAACTCGCGCTTCGAGGCCCGGGCGATCAAGCACTGTGATGCGGCCGCGACTGTAGTGAATGAGCCCGGCGCGCTGCAGCTTGCCGGCCGCCTCGGTAACACCTTCGCGCCGTACCCCGAGCATGTTGGCGATCAGCTCCTGCGTCATGCTCAGTTCGTTCGTCGGTAAACGGTCGAGACTAAGCAAGAGCCAGCGGCACAACTGTTGATCTACGCTATGGTGCCGGTTGCAGACGGCAGTTTGCGCCATCTGCGTAAGGATAGCGAGCGTGTAAAGCAGAAGACGATGATGTAGCGCTCCGGAGCGGTTGAACTCCTGCGTGAGCATCTGCTGGGGGAGCCGGTATGCATGGCCCGCACTTTGTACCACCGCGCGGTTCGGCATGGTGTGCCCGCCCATAAACACCGCGATCCCGACGATCCCCTCATTGCCGACTACGGCTATCTCGGCCGAGGCACCGCTCTCCATAACGTACAGAAGCGACACTATTGCGTCGGTCGGGAAATAGACGCAGTCGAGCTGCCCCCCCGACTCGTACAGCACTTCCCCGAGCGGCAGCGGGACCGGCTCAAGGCGCGGAGCTATGCGTTGGTAATCGGGTTCCGGCAGTGCCGCGAGCAGGCCGTTATGGCGAGGATGCCGTTCACTCGTCGCACTCGACACGATTCAACACCCTCCATCGGTATAAAGATACTCATGCTAAAATGGAGGCGTCAAGCATTTCGGAGATTGAGATTGAGTACTGAGATTGCCGACGGTGCAGAACTGTGCGCTGTCCGGCTGCGTGGTACTTGCCGGAGCACCGGCGTCTGCAGCAGCGACACGCGCCGGGTGTGTCGTGTGTCGTATACAGGACGAACCCCTCCGCTGTATAATGAAGCTATATCCCGGCGCGATTACGCCGGGTGCGCGCTTCGCTGATTGCGGAGTAGAGGCCGGACCCGCCGGCGGAAGGAACTGTATGAAGCGAAAAGCATCCGATAAAAAGCTGGCCTCACCGCCCAACAGCGACAAAAACAGCGACAAAAACAGCGACAAAAACGGCGACAAAAACGGCGATAAAAGCGGCGACAAAAACGGCGATAAAAGCGGCGACAAAAACGCCGTCACCGAGACGGCGGGAACGCAGAACAGCTCCGATTCCACCGTTTCGGAGTTTCCCGTTGTCGGCATCGGCGCCTCGGCCGGAGGCCTTGCGGCCTTCGAAGCGTTTTTTTCCGGGATGCCCGCCGACGGCGAGCCGGGAATGGCTTTTGTGCTGGTGCAGCACCTCGCTCCGGACCACAAAAGCGTTCTTTCAGAGCTAGTGGGGCGGTATACCCGCATGCGGGTGCTTGAAGTTGAACACGGTATCTCGGTGACACCGAACTGCGCTTACATTATCCCGCCGGGATACAACATGGGGTTATACGACGGGACCCTGCAGTTGTTCCGGTTCTCGGAGCCTCGCGGCCGGCGACTGCCGATCGACTTTTTCTTCCGTACCCTGGCCGAAGACCGGCAGCAAAACGCCATCGGCATCGTGCTTTCCGGAACCGGGGCCGACGGTACCCAGGGAGTTCGCGCCATTAAGGGCCACGGCGGGATGATCATGTCGCAGACGCCAACATCCGCCGAGTACGACGGGATGCCGCGCAGCGTAATCGCTACCGGTTTGGTCGATTACGAACTGCCGCCGAACGAAATGGGCGAGGCGCTGATCGCTTACGCCACCCACATCCAAACGGTGCCGCCTTCCGAGAGAACCGTGCCGACCCCCAAGATTCAAGACAGCCTGAAGAAGGTGTTTGCCGTGGTGCGTTCCCGCTGCGGACACGATTTCTCACATTACAAGACAAATACCATTGTGCGGCGCATAGAGCGCCGTATGGCCGTTACCAACTTCGACACGATGGATAGCTACGTCAAGCACTTGCAAGATTCTTCTACGGAAGCCGAACTTTTGTTCCGGGATCTTCTGATCGGCGTGACCAGCTTTTTCCGCGATCCTGAGGCGTTCGCAGCCCTTGAGAACATCGCTATTCCGAGACTCTTCGCCGACAAGAGCGCGAGCGATACGATACGCGTCTGGTCGCCGGCCTGCGCTACCGGTGAGGAGGCGTACTCCGTCGCAATGCTCCTACACGAGCACATGGATGCCCTGAAGCTGAGCCACACGCTACAGGTGTTCGCTACCGATATCGACGTTCAGTCGATCACCACGGCTCGCTCCGGAAGGTATCCGGCAAGTATTGCCGGTGATATTACCCCCGAGCGGCTCGAGCGCTTCTTCACCGTACAAAGCACCGACACCGAGGGCGCGCCGCTCTCGTACCGCGTCAACAAGAAGCTCCGTGATAGCTTGATCTTCTCCGAACAGGACGTGATCTCGGACCCGCCGTTCTCTAAGCTTGATCTCATCACCTGCCGCAACCTTATGATCTATCTCACCGGAGATGCGCAGAAGCGGATCATACCGCTCTTCCACTACGCGCTCAACCCGGGTGGTATGCTGTTTCTCGGTACATCGGAGAGCGTCGGCGAGCACGCAGACTTGTTTGATGCGCTAAACCAAAAAGCAAAGCTCTATCAGCGCAAGGAAGCTATCGTGCCCGGTGCCCGCATGAACGCGGCTCGATTCCTTCCGTCTCGGGAATCACGGTCACAAGCTGCTGCCGACCGACCGGCTGAAACCACGAAGGCTCCGCTACGCGAGGTCGCCGAACAGACGATGCTACGTCACCTGGCTCCGGCCGGCGCGCTGGTCGACAGCAAGGGCGACATCCTCTATCTTCACGGGCGGACCGGACGCTATTTGGAACCGGTTGTCGGTAAAGTCGAAACTTATAACATCGTGAAGATGGCTCGCGAAGGCTTGCAGCCCGATCTCGCGACGGTTCTGCGCGACGTTGTACAGACCGGCGAAACGGTTCGGCGCCGCGGTTTACGCGTGAAGACCAACGGTGATTATGCAACGGTTAACCTTAGCATCTGCCCGGCCGAGGGCGCTTTCGCCGGCGAGGAGTCCGCTCCCCCCCTCTACCTCGTAGTGCTGGAAGAACTCCAAGACGCCGACCTCGAAACGCATCACGCCCGCGCCGATGCGAGCTCTCCGAACGGCGATGACCCGAGTCTTGCCGAGGCCGACCCCGAAGCCGTTATCGCCTCACTGAGAAAGGAACTGCAGGTCAAGGAGGAATACCTCCGCACCGTGAACGAAGAGCTCGAGGCTTCGAACTCGGACCTTGAAACGTTCGTCGAGGAAATGCAGTCGATGAATGAGGAAATGCAGTCCACCAACGAAGAACTCGAGACGTCCAAGGAAGAGCTGCAATCAACCAACGAAGAACTGGCGACGGTAAACGCCGAGCTACAAGCAAAGGTCTCCGACCTGTCTCGCGCTAACGACGACATGAATAACCTGCTGGCAGGCACCGGCATCGCCACCGTGTTTCTCGACAACCAGCTGCGTATTCTGCGTTTTACTCCCGCCGCAGCCAAGCTGATAAACTTGATCGAAGGCGACATCGGGCGTCCGGTTGCTCACATCCTTACCAATCTGGTTGACTACGAGGACATGATGTCGGATATCCAACAGGTGGTGAACACGCTCGTCACTAAGAACCTGGAGGTGCAAGACGCAACCGGCACGTGGTTCAGTCTGCGCATCCTGCCGTACCGCACGGTCGACAATGTAATCGAGGGAGTGGTGATGAACTTCGTGGACATCAGTGACCGCAAGTACGCTGAGGACGAGATCAAGCGCCAACTCTCGGAGAAAGAGATGCTGCTGAAAGAGGTCCACCACCGGATACGAAACAGCTTTGCCTCGATTGCTAGTCTATTGTCGACGCAGGCCGACGAGAAGGGTAGCCCCGAGGCACGGGAGGCGCTCAACGAGGCCGGTAGCCGCATCAACTGCCTGAGTGTACTGTACGATAAGTTGCTGATCAGTGATCAATACGTAGCGAGCTCAGTGAAGAGCTATATTGAAAGCCTGCTCGATTCGATTTTGGCGCTGTTTCCGAACGGCGACAGTGTCACCGTCAGGACGCAGATTGCCGACTTTGCGCTCGCCCCTGCGCGGCTATTTCCGCTCGGACTCATTATCAACGAGCTCGTTACCAACATCATGAAGTATGCGTTCGTCGGAGGCAACGCGAACTCGGGGGTCATTACCGTCACACTGAACCGAGTCGGTAACCATGCGGTGCTCACGATAGAGGATAACGGCATCGGATTACCCGAAGGCTTCGATCTCACCGCCTCTCAGGGATTCGGCTTTACCCTCGTAAGAATGCTCAGCGAGCAGCTCGGCGGAAGCTATACCGTTGAGTCCGAGGAGGGAACGCGAAGCGTACTCGAGTTCAATGTCTGAAATCCTTACCACGTCGCCTGGAAATACGCGTTTCTTGGCAGGTTTCTCGGCACAGTCTATGTGCGCCGGCGCACAGACAGCTAAGATCAAGACGGATACCTTGAATTCGTGGTTGGAGGTGAAGAAATGCGTAACGTCAAGCTGGGTGTGATCATAACCCTTAGTATCGTTCTGATGCTTATTATTGTGCAGAACACGACTCCGGTTCCGGGTCGATTTCTCTGGTTCTCGGGACAGCTTCCCGCGATTGTGCTGCTGTTTATCACAACCACGGGCGGTTTTGTTACCGGCCTGCTCGTCGGCCTGTTTCATAGGCAAGCGAACAAAGAGAAGCGTGTGCCGTACAGCCAGTACACCGAAACCACCTACAGAATGTGACCGAGTTGCAGCGAACAACAGGCCGCGTGGACGCACAGCGAGCACAAACAGGCCAACCGCCCCGGCGCCGTCAAGCGATCGGACGGCGTTTGGCTACGGCCGGTCGGCTGGTGGGCCCATGCGCACCACTACGCGGTGCTTGACGCGAGTGCGATCGAGCGGGACCAAACCTTCCGCGATCCTTCGGCCGTTGAGCTCAATCCAATCTACGCCGTGCTCGCGGTGTTCGGGGTTCACAACCTCTATCTCGTACACCGCTTCGCCGTGGCGATAGCTCATTCGAAAACCGTCCCACCACGCCGGAATTACCGGTGAAATTTGCATTGTCTCGGCACGCACCGTGAGACCAAGAACTTCTTCCACCCAGGCCCGATACATCCATGCCGCCGAACCGGTGTACCACGACCACCCGCCCTGCCCGACACGACCGGGCAGGCGGTACACGTCGGCCGATACCACATAAGGCTCGGTTCCGTAGCGCCAGACCGCCTCAGGGTCGCGCGCGTGTTCAATAGGGTTGAGCATGCGCAGCAGCTGCGCCGCACGCGCTCCGTCGCCCGATCGCGCCATCGCCATCGCCAGCCAGATCGCGGCGTGGGTATACTGCCCCCCGTTTTCACGCACTCCCGGCGGATAGCCCTTGATGTAACCCGGCGAAGGTTCGGACCTGTCGAACGGGGGATCAAAGAGCTGCACCAGCGCTTCATCTACGCGAACGAGGTGGTCCCAGGCCGACTGCAACGCGGTCGCAGCCCTACTCGGCTCGGCAGCACCGCTCAACCACGCCCACGACTGCGGGAGCGAATCGATGCGGGCTTCGCT
>PWQX01000270.1 GCA_003556605.1 Spirochaetaceae bacterium | reverse complement strand
CCGGCCGGCTGCCGGACCCAGACCTCGCGCCCCCGGTGCGGCTGCGTTCAAGCTGGTCGCTGGTTCCGCGACTGCGGGTTGAGAGCTTTACCGATTCAAGCGAATGGGACACAGCCGACGACGTTGATTTTGCGCTGCGCTATTCTCGGTTTACAAGCGAGAATACCGTACAGCTGAACTACGGCGCGGATGTACAGCGTCGGTTGTTCGTCTTGAACAACAGCATCGTCACCCGCGCACGCTATCGTGACATATTCAATGATGATCGGCTCGAGGAGGCCGATCGCGAGTCGCTCGAGCTCCAGGCCTATCGCTTCACCCAGATCACCACCGAGCACAACCTCGACGCAGCGACCTTCCCGCTGCAGGATACCGAGCGCTGGAGCGAATCTAACCTGCGGTACGAGCTCGGCGCCATTGTACATCGCCGGCAGTTCGACCGCTTGGCCGAGGACGGCTCGCCGATTTACCGCGACGACGGGTTAGAGTGGAACGAAGACCTTATCACGCGCCACCGCAGCAGTCTCAACATGCGTGTACGGCTCTGGAACGCTACCCAGTCGCTTACGCTTCGCGCGATTATGCCGCCGTTGTTGGAGCGCTACGAGGGCGAGGCAAACGCGATTACCGGTCCGGTTACCACCAACGTGCAGACCGGCATCCGCGAGACCCGCGAGGGCGACTATGTCTTTGACCCCTTGATCGCCCGCCAACGTTATCGCTTTCACCCCGAGGCGGAGCTGGAGGAGCGTTTAGTGTACGACATTGAGAAGGAGGAGCTGACCTCAAGTGTCACTACGCTACGGTTGTGGTTCCTGCGCGGCATATTCCGCGCGCGCACTACCGAGAGCTTTCGGTTCAACCCCGACCCGGAGGGCGGTGATCCGTATGAGCGACGCGATGACCGTGCGTTCCGTCCCGAAAGCGCTACGGTGGGCGTTCGGCTCGACCGTGAGGGCGGCCCGGTCTGGCGCAACCGGGTACGCTGGCGAACCGAGCTTAACTCGGACCTGAATATGGACTTTCTGCGCTTCACCGAAAGCAGCTTCGATATCAGGGCGGCGTTGCGCCTGAACATCTATCGCTTCCTCGATTTTCGATTCTCGTCGCTGACTCGCAACACTGTGGTGTACCAGTACGTTCCGGCGCTCGCCGAACGCGCCGAACGCGAGGCGCGCAATCCGTTCACAGATCTGGTGCGGTCGTTCAATTTCCTTAATCGGGAAGACCGTGAAGCGTCGTTCTTCAACCTCGAGCGCCTGCAGATAGATGCGATTATGGATCTGGACGACTGGGTGCTTACCTTGAGCTATTCCGGTCGTCCTGAGCTGCGCGGCGTCGCCGAGGATCGACGTTTCGAGTGGGTAACCGAGTTCTCAGCGTTTTTGGTGTGGCGCCCGGTACCCGAGATACGCAGCACTGTTGAGTACGACGACGGTGAATTGCAGTTTGAAAACTGAGCGGCTGCGAGTGCCGGGCGCCGTGCTCCTGACCGCGGTGAGCGTACGCCGGGCGTAACCGGGCAGCAGGGGGCAACCGGGCGCAACCGGGCGCAACCGGGCGTGCGGTGAGGCATTGCGGCTCTTGACCAGGAAATCGGGGGCGCTCTATACTTTTACTATCGCAGTGGGGAATACGCTTGACGCATAACGCTACCGTTGTCCTGAATAGTCAGTCGTTGTTGGGCGAGGTCTGCGGTGTCCACGACCGCAACCTCATGATCATCGAGGAGCTGCTCGGCACCCGGATCGTCACACGCGGCAATGAGTTGCTGCTTGAGAGTGGCGACGAGGAAACCAAGCGCGTACTCATTCGGCTCGTGGAAGAGCTGGAGGCGCACGTGCGCCGGGGTGAGACACCGGTGCCGGATTTAATTCGCGCAATACACTCCGCCGTTATCAACCGCGAGGAGCACAAGGCGGATCTCCTGCGCTCCTCAGCGATAGAGCTGTCGGTTTCCGGCAAACCCGTGTTCCCGCGGAGCATCACTCAGGCGGAATACATCCGCGCGATGGAACGCCACGACATGGTGTTCGGCATTGGTCCGGCGGGAACCGGCAAGACCTACCTCGCGGTGGCGTACGCTTTGCGTGAGGTCTTGGGGCGTCAGAAGCGCAAGCTCGTGCTCACCCGGCCGGTTGTCGAGGCGGGCGAGAGTCTCGGTTTCCTGCCGGGAGATTTCACGCAGAAGATCAATCCGTACCTAAAGCCGCTGTTCGACGCAATGGAGGACCTGATATCCGGAGAGCTGGTGCAGAAGCTCGAAAGCAGCAACATGCTCGAGGTTGCCCCGCTTGCGTATATGCGCGGCCGCAGCTTAAACAATTGCTTTGTGATTCTCGATGAGGCGCAGAACACCACGCGCGAACAGATGAAGATGTTTCTCACGCGCATCGGTGAGAACTCCCAAGCGGTCATAACCGGCGACGTCACCCAAATTGACCTGCCGAGCCGCAATAAATGCGGTCTGCTGCACGCGGCGCGGGTACTGCGCTCCATTCCTGAGATCCGCTTCACGTATTTCTCGGCCGAGGATGTGCAGCGCAATCCCCTGGTCCAGAAAATCGTTACGGCGTATGAGTCTGAGACCGAGCAGCCGGCGAAATGAACTCCATAGACATTAGGTGTGAGCATATAGAGCCTCCTGATTGGGTTGCAGAGCTCGAAGCGTTCGCCCATGCGGTGTTGAAGCGGGTGGATGTCCGCGACTGGGAGCTGTCGATTGTGCTCACCGATAACCGGTTTATTCGGCACTTGAATCGCGACTACCGCGGAAAGGACGAGCCTACGGATGTGCTGTCGTTTCTGCAGCAGCACGAGGGTGAGCTTCCGCCGGCGGTCGAATCAGATAAGTCCGGGCCGGTGGCCGTGGGAGACATCGTGGTCTCGGTCGAGGCGGTGGCCGCGAACGCCGGCGAGTTCGGGGTGGAATTTCGTGAAGAGCTGAAACGCGTGGTGGTGCACGGCATCCTGCACCTCGGCGGGCATACACACTTCGACACCTCACCGGAGCGCGCGATGCTGCAGTTGCAGGAACGTATACTGAGCGAGTTGGCCGAGGAGCAGACGCTGTGAAGGACTTGGGCTTCCTGCGGAAGCTGTTTACCAAAGAAGAGCTGAAGGAGAACGGCGGTGAGTTTGCGCTGACGGTTGAGAAGCGCGACATGATTCGCGGTATCGTCGAGCTGTCGAATACAACCGTAAAAGAGGTGATGGTCCCGCGTATCGACGTATCATTCGTGTCCTCCAACAGCGACATCGACGAAATCATCCTGAAGTTCACCGACTTTGGGTATTCGCGCTACCCGGTGTTCAAGGAGACTATCGATAACGTTATTGGAATCCTGTACGCCAAGGACCTGTTGCAGTTTCTCGTCACCCAGGAGGAGCTCAACATTGAGAAAATCATCCGGAGGCCCTTTTTTGTGCCCGAGAGTAAGCGCTTAGACTCGTTGTTGCGCGAGATGAAAAAGCGGCATGTGCATATTGCGGTTGCCGTCGATGAATACGGCGGCGTTTCCGGTATCGTGTGCCTGGAGGATATTCTCGAGGAGATCGTTGGCGATATTCAAGATGAGTTCGATAACGAGCGTGAAGACGTGCTGGAGATCGGCGATCAAGTCTATCTGTGTGACGCGCGCGTAGACATCGAGCAGCTCAATCAGGAGCTTGGACTGGAAATCCCGGAGGATAATTTCGACACGCTAGGCGGATTTGTGTTTGATCTGTTTGGTAAGATTCCGGCGAAGTTCGAAAAGGTTGCGTACCGTGATGCGGATTTCATCGTGCAGGAAATGGACGGGCACAAGCTGCGAACCGTGAAGATAGTCGCCGGCAAAAAGGAGAAAGAGCATGAGCGCTAAGCCGGCGGCGAAGTGGCCGGTGATACTGCTTGCGTTTGTCATGGTCACCGCTCAGCTGTGGGCCAACCCGCGCGCAGAGTACTCAGCTGGCCGTGAGGCGCTTGAAGACCGTGACTATTACCGTGCGGTAGAGCGTTTTGCCGCAGCGCTGGAGACTAATCCCGACTATCTTGAAGCGCTCGTCGGCATGACCGAAGCGTACTATCGGCTCGAGGAGTACGACGAGGCGCTGGAGTACAGCGGCCGCGCTCAGCGGCTTGCACGGCGCGACCCGGCCGTATTGGCGCTTGCCGGCCAGGTGCATTTGGCGTTGGGTTCGATACAGGAAGCGCACGAGCTGTTTGATGCGGCGGTCGCGGCCGACCCCAACAGCGTTGAGGGCCGTATTGGGCTTGCTGAGCTTGCGATTGCGCAGGGAAACACCGCCCGAGCACTGGAGCGCTACCGTGATGTGGTCCGGCTGAACCCGCACGAGAGGCAGGCGCTGCTGTCGCTCGCGCTGGTCTACGAAGCGCGCGGTGAGCTGGAAACGGCTGAAGAGTACGTGCAGCTTGCGCTCGAGCACCACCGCCGGCACCCGGCGGTACAGATGCTGGCAGCCGAGTACTATTATCGCCGGCGCGATTATGACTCGGCGATCCGGCACGCTCAATCGACGCTCAGCCTGCGATCCGCCCATCAGGAAGCTTTGCTGCTTCTGGGCGCGGTATCGCTCCACCGGGAGCGCTGGGCCGAGGCGATTGCATACATGGAGCAATTGTTGGGCTTGCGCCGCCGGTATCCGGCTGCATGGTACGTCAAAGCGATCGCGCATCGCGGGCTGGGCGAGATCGACACGGCGCTGAGTGCCTTCGAAGCTGCGTTAGAAGTTGAGCCGGAGGCCGAGACTGTACGCTATGCCCTTGAGCAGTTGGTGCTTCAAGCGTTGGATCTCGAAGACAAACGGCGCGCGGAGTACGCAGCGTATCATTTCCGGCAGGCTGAACGCCTGGAGAACCAAAACTACTTCCGGCGCGCGCTCGCCTCGTATCGCCGCGGCTTGCGACTTGATCCGTATAACCGTGAGGCCCGTATCGGCTACGCAGACATGCACCGCGCCCACGGGCATCGGGCAACCTACCTGCAGCAGCTCGAGGTTCTGACCGAGCTGGGGTTCGAAGACGAGTTTATTACCGACCGTATCGAGGCCTCGCGCGCGCTGCTGCGCGATGAGGTTGCCGCGCGCTGGAGTATTGCGCAGTTTGACCTTGAGCGTGACCGCGTGCAGGTGAGCCTGTTCACGATCCCGCACCGCAATGAGCCGCTGTACCCCGCTTCGGATCTCGACTTGGCGCAGACGCTGCGCGATGAGCTGCTGGCGTACGAGCGCGTTGCGGTCAGCGGCAGTCCGCGAATTGTCGACGATTACGCCGAGGCATTTCGCGCTGCGCGCGAGGACGGGTCACAGTACTTTGCAATTGTTCAGTTCGTGGAAGAAGACCGCCGGGTGTCGGTACGGGCTGAGCTGTATCTATCGCGTACCGGTTCGGAGTTAGGGCAGGTGCACTCGCAGCGCGAAGGCAATGTACGCGTGCGAGCAGCGCTCGCGCGGGTGGCTGAGGGTATTGGCGCACGGGTGCCGCTACTCGGCCGTCTGGTGGAGCGCGACTTTGGCCGCGGTGTAGTCAGCCTTGGGCGCCTCGACGGACTCGAGCAAGACGACGAGCTTATTATCGTGCGGCGCTCGGCGGTGATTCCGCGCTCGGGTGAGGGCGGCTACCTGTATGACGGCGGTGACAAGGTCGGCAGCTTCCTCGTGACTGCGGTCGACGACCTGATTGCCGAGGGCGAGATCCGCCGTGAAGATTTCGTCGACACCATCAACGTCGGTGACACGGTGGTCTACAAAGGCGATCTGGCGGAGGCCTCTGAGACGGTGAGGATGTTCCCACCTCTATACCGCCGCATTCGCTCGATACAGTAGTATCGATAGATAAGCAAGAAAAAGCTACTGACGGGACGCTGCGATAATTGACAGCCGGACTGGTTTGTTTGTATCGTAAGCCTCGTAGGCTAATATGAAGCAAGGAATTACAAGGAGGCATCAATGAAGCTGGCAATCAACGGGTTTGGTCGTATCGGGCGAACCGTATTCAGAATTGCACTCGAGGAAGGAATTGATATCGTTGGGGTCAACGATCTTACCGATAATGCGACCCTTGCGCACCTGTTGAAGTACGATTCAACCCAGGGTCGTTTCCCTGGGAAGGTGGAGTACGATGACCAACACCTCATCGTCGACGGCAAGAAGTACCGAGCTTCGGCGGAAAAGAACCCGGCCGAGGTCCCGTGGGGTGATTCGCCCGACGTGGTAGTTGAGTCAACCGGCGTGTTCCGGTCGAAAGAAAGCCCCAAAGGCGGCTACGGCGATCATCTCAAGAATAGTAAGTACCCCGCGAAGAAAGTGATCCTCACCGTTCCGTCTAAAGACGAGATCGACAACATGATCGTACTTGGTGTGAATGACCACGCGCTGCGCCCGGAGGACGAATGCGTTTCCAACGCGTCCTGCACCACCAACTGTCTCGCGCCGGTGGCGAAGGTCCTGCACGATAACTGGGGAATTGCCGACGGATTCATGACCACAATCCACTCCTACACGAACGATCAGATTATTCTCGACGGACCGCACAGCGATCTGCGCCGCGCGCGTTCGTGCGCGATAAACCAGATACCTACTACTACCGGTGCAGCCAAGGCAGTCGGCAAGGTTATGCCGGAGCTGAAAGGCAAGCTCGACGGAATTGCGGTACGCGTTCCAACTGCTACCGGTTCACTTGTGGACCTCGTTGTCGACCTACGGAAGCAGGCAAGCAAGGAAGAGATTAACGCGGCGATGAAGGCGGCCGCCGAAGGCGCAATGAAAGGCATTCTGGAATACACCGAAGACCCAATCGTCTCCAGCGACGTTATCCATCAGCCGGCTTCGTCGATCTTTGACGCGCAGAGCACCATGGTGATCGGAAATAAGGTCAAAGTCTTGGCGTGGTACGACAACGAGTGGGGATACTCCTACCGTGTAGTCGACCTGGCGAAGAAACTGGTGTAGCGACACCAAGGAGCGCAGTATGGCAGTTAAAAGCATCACAAGCGCTGATGTAAACGGAAAAAGGGTTTTGGTGCGGGTGGATTTCAACGTCCCATTGAAGGACGGGGTGGTTACTGACGACACCCGCATTAAAGCGGCGCTTCCCACGATCGAATACCTGCTGAAGAACAACGCAGCTTCGGTAATTCTCATGAGTCATCTCGGTCGTCCGAAAGGCCAACGCGCTCCGGAGTTCAGTCTAAAACCGACCGCCGAGCGGCTGTCTGAGCTGCTCGGGCGGCCGGTCAGGATGGCCCCGGACGTTGTCGGGCCGGAGGTAGAACAGATGGTCGGCGAGCTCGGGCACGGCGAGGTTCTTATGCTCGAGAATGTACGTTTTCACAAGGAAGAAACCGACAACGACGCCGAGTTCTCCGAAAAGCTCGCTGCGCTCGCCGACGTATACGTGAACGATGCGTTCGGATCAGCGCACCGTGCGCATGCCTCTACCGAGGGCGTGGCGCACCACGTTCCGGCGTACGCCGGATTTTTGATTGAAAAAGAGGTGAGGTTCTTCGAGCCGCTGCTCAAGAACCCTGAGCAACCGATGGTTGCGATCATTGGTGGTGCGAAGGTCTCGTCGAAGATTGGCGTTCTCGAAAGCCTGCTGCCGAACTGCGCGAGCCTGATTATCGGCGGCGGAATGGCGTACACATTCCTGAAGGCCCAAGGCCACGAGATCGGCAAGTCGCTGTTCGAGGAAGAATACCTCGAGACCGCCAAGTCCTTGTTGAGCGCCGCCGAGGAAAAAGGCGTGGAGATTGTGCTGCCGATCGACCACCTCGTGGCCTCCGAGTTTGACGAAAACGCAACTCCCGAGCTGGTGGATTCGATCGAGATCTCGGCGGACAAGCTCGGGATGGACATCGGTCCGAAGACGGTTGCCAAGCTCAAAGAGATTATCCGGAGCGCCAAGACCGTGGTGTGGAACGGGCCAATGGGCGTATTCGAGTTCGAGCCGTTCGCCGGCGGCACACTGCAGATCGCCAAGGCAGTCGCTGAGTGCCCCGGGACCACCATTGTAGGAGGGGGCGACTCGGTAGCGGCGGCGAACAAGTTTCAGCTCGCCGAGCGAATGGACCATGTGTCCACCGGTGGCGGCGCATCGCTTGAGTTTCTGGAAGGACGGACTCTGCCGGGCATCGCTGCGCTGCAAGAATAGAGCTCACTGACGAGCAAGGGGAACGTTGTGCGAAGATCATTTATTGCCGGTAACTGGAAAATGCATTACACCACCACCGAAGCGATGGCTTTGGCGGAGGCACTGACAGAAGAGCTCAGGGACTCGCCGCATCGTGTGCTGATTGCCCCGCCGTTTACCGCGCTCTCGGCGGTCCGAGGCGTTGTAAACAACAGTAACATCATGCTCGGCGCGCAGAATATGGCCCAGGCCGAGAGCGGGGCGCACACCGGCGAGGTTTCGGTCGGGATGCTCAAAGACCTCGGGGTGCAGGCGGTGATTCTCGGGCACTCCGAGCGCCGCCATGTGTACGGCGAGACCAACGAGCTGGTGAACAAGAAGGTGCAGCTGGCGCTTAAGCACGGTATGGATGTCATCGTTTGTGTCGGTGAAACGCTCACTGAGCGCGAGGCCGGCCGGGCCGAAGCGGTAACCGAAGATCAGCTGTTCGGTTCGCTCGCGGGTGTCTCGCAGCAAGACCTGGCTCAAGTGACCGTAGCGTACGAGCCGGTGTGGGCGATCGGGACCGGAAAAACCGCGACGCCGGAGGATGCCGACGCCATGCACGCGTTTATCCGCAAGCGCATCGGCGAAGAATACGGCCAAGCTGCAGCTGAGGCGTTGATTATTCAGTACGGAGGGTCGGTGAAGCCGGATAATATCAAAGACTTGATGGCAAAAGAGAATATCGACGGCGCGCTCGTCGGTGGAGCATCTCTCAAGACTGAGACCTTCCTGCCGATTGCACAGTACGAGAAAGCCTGATATTCTAGAGTGTATCTATGGAAATACTGAGTATTCTGTTAATAGGTGTGTTCGTCATCAGCGCGCTTCTGATTGTGGTCGTGGTTATGATACAGGACGAAGGCGGCGAAGGGCTTGGCGGCATTTTCGGCGGAGGCGGGTCGGGTTCGCAAGTGGGAAACCGCTCGGGGAATATTCTCACGAAAACGACTTCGGTTTTGGGTGCGGTCTTTTTTCTTACCGCATTTGGTGTCGCCTGGCTAAACCGTACGCCTGAAGAGGGGGATGTTGAAGCGGCGGCCCGCCGTCTTGAAGATGGGCCGGCAGTTGAATGGTGGCTTGAGGACGAGGAACAGTTCAACGACGCTCCGTTCGCCTTCGAAGACGACGGCTTTGAGGAACAGCTTGGGGACGAAGAGCTGTTCATGCCGGAACAGCCGGTTGAATAGCGCAATCACGGCTGCAGCCGCCGCGGTGATGCAATAGCGGACTGAGCCTTTTGGTTCCGATAGTCGAGAGGGCAATACAATGGTGCGTGCCGCGGTAGTGTTTTATCCGAACGGGAGTCGTGAGAAGCTCTTGACGATCGCGAAGGCGCTTGCCAGAGGGATGGAAACACAAGGGCATCAGGTGGACGTTATCGACGGCTCGCGAGACGTTCACACCAAGCTTACGATGTATCAATACATCGCGGTAGGTTCCGAGCCGGCGTCTTTTATCAGCGGCAAAATCACGGTCAATCTCGGACGGTTTCTATCGCAGGCCGGGATGGTGGGCGGTAAGCGTAGTTTCGGTTTCGTGCTCAAGAAAGGCCTCAATAGCAACCGAGCATTGCGCAACCTCATGAAGGTAATGGAAGCCGAGGGGATGTTCCTGAGGTTTTCCGAGGTGTTGAGCTCGGCCGAGGATGCGGAAGAGGTGGGAAAGCGGCTGCTGATCCGGCCGAATTGATCGATAGAAGCGACGGCGGTGTGATACCCTACCGATTCTACGGCACGGGGGCGTATCGGTACCTTTCAGTGGAAGCGCATGCGCATGGCAACCTATTACCAGCTCCTGGGCGTATCGGCGGGTGCGTCGCAAACCGAGATAAAGCACGCTTTTCGTAAACGGGCCAAAGAGTTTCACCCGGACCTCGTGCACGATCGCGCCGATGCGCTGCAGCGTATGCAGCAGCTCGTGGCAGCGTACAAGACTCTCATCGACGAAAACCAGCGCGCTGATTACGACCGGCTGAATGCGGTCGTCCGGGATAAGGATGAGTTTGATTATCGCGAGTTCCTGCGCCAGCGGCGTAACGATCCGCTCAGCCAGTCGAAGCTCATTTTCTTCGACTTGCTGAATAACAACGGGACGGATGCGGTTGAGCTCTACGAAGACCTCATTGGAAACGGCTGGTTTGACCTCTCACTGCACCTCGACCGCGAGGATTTCATGGACTGTGCGTTTCTCTTGGCTGAGGAGTACGAGCGGCGCGATGAGCTCATACGGTCATATCGGCTGCTGATGAAGATCGTCGCGCTGGAGACCGAAAAAGCGTACTTTCGACACTTTTTCGCGGAGGTAACCGACCGCCTGCGCGTGATAGTGTGTAGCAAAATGCCGGGAAGAGTGGAGTCGCGGCGAATTCTGGGGTATCTTGAAGAATTGATAGCGCTTAATCTTTCACGTCAAGACACGGCGCAGTATCTTAAGAAAGCAGCAGAGCTGCATCTGGCCGAGCAAAGAGCGGAGCTTGCACTGCGGTATCTCAACAGGGGGTTGCAGCTCGACCATCGTCTTGGCGGCGCTAAGCGACTTCGAGAAAGGATTGATGCCGGCCTCTACGGCTGAGCATCGAGGAGTGTGAAACGAATGATACGAAACCGAGTCGTGTTCATGCTCACTGCCGCTTTTTTTGTGGCGGGTGGGTTCATGACCGCGAAGGTGCAGGCGCAGGTTCTCGATAAACCGGTAGCTGTAGTGCGCCTTGAAGAAACCGTCAATATCGGGCAGCGCCAGCTGCGGCAGCAGGTAGAGTTCATTGAGCAGCAGATTCAGCAGCGGTTGACCGAGGAGCACCGCAAGGAAGTCCTCGAGGCGAAAATCGCCGAAGTGCTGATGTTGCAGGCCGCCGAGCGCGACGGTATAGAGATTTCACGCGGTGAGCTGCAACACGGAATCGATCAGCAGCGCCGGAGCGTCAATGAGCAGCTGAGCGAGGACCAGTTTCGTCAGCTGATCGAGCGCGAAATGGAGATGGAGTGGGAGGAGTACGTCGAAGAAGTACGGCAACGGCTCGTGCAGGAACGTTATGTGATGGAAAGCCGCCGCGAGCTGTTCGAAAACGTGGAAAGCCCCAGCGAACGTGAGATCCGCCGAGTGTATGAGGAGCATGCCGGCGAGTTCATGAATCCGGCGATGGTGCGATTCAACCATATCTTCCTCGACACGCGCAACGTAGACGCCGCCACGCGCGCCGACAAGCGTGAAAAGGCCGAGCAGTTGTGGGGCGAGATAGAGAGCGGGCAGCGAACCTTCGACCAAGTCATGCGCGCCGCCGAGGACGATACCACCTACAGCGGCGGCGATTTCGGGTATCTGCTGCGAGGTGAGTATCAGAACCTGTCGGTGCTTGGGCAAGACTTTATCGACGACATGTTTGATCTCGAGGAAGGCGATGAACGGGGAGTGCTCGAATCGAATGCCGGTTATCACATCGTCCAGGTGCGCGATCGGCGCCGCGCTCGCTTGCTGGACCTGGAAGACCCGCTGTTTCCGGGGCAGAACGTGACGGTTCGCCGGCAGATTGAGAATTACCTCCTGATGGAACGCCGGCAGGATGTCTTCCAGCGAGCTCTGCAGGAGGTGGTCGAGGAACTGCGTGCAGAGGCCGAGATCACGCTGTACGAACAAAACTTGGATTGGTAATGGGAGCGCGTCGGCGGGGCCGCATCATGGCAATGCAGGCGTTATACGCCTGGGAGATGAGCAAGCAACCAGTAGAGGAACTGTGTCGGTTCGATTGGTTGGATCCCGGCGAGCGCCCCAAACTGGAAGAAGCGGTTACCTTTGCCCGCTTGTTACTTACCGGTACTGTGCAGGAGATCGAACAGATTGACGAACTCATCCGGGCGCAACTGGAGCATTGGGATTTCTCGCGGGTGTCGCGCGTTGAGCTCGCGATTCTGCGGGTAAGCGTGTATGGGTTACGCTTTCAGGCAGACATGCCTCCGCGGGTTGTTATCGACGAAGCGATAGATATTGCCAAACAATACAGCGGTGATGAGTCGTATCGGTTCATAAACGGGGTTCTGGATGCGATTCACAAGTGCGGCCAGGCGAAGTAGGCGTCTGCAGCTGGCGCTCGCGGTCATTGCGATACTGCTCGCCGCTGCTGCGGTTGTACTGGCCCGCGGGTATATTGAGCGCCAGCGCCAACACCGCAGGTTCGGCTACGAAATACGGCTGGCCGAGCGGCTAATCGCAGACCGCCGCCTGGAGCAGGCCGAGCGCCGGGTTCGTGCGGCGGCCGAGTTTGCAGCCGGCGAGCGGGCGTGGCTGCAGGTGCTGAAGCGCGCCCACAGGATAGACGAGCTTACGGAACAGCCGGCGCTGCTGCACGAGCTTGCACCGCAAGCGGTGGCGGCCGTACCGGGCGAGGAAGTGCTGCACGCGGTTGCGGTGCAGGCAGCGCTGGGCGCCGGAGAGTACGCCGAGGCGGCCGAGCGGGCCGTCGCGCATCTTCACAGTGATCAGTACGCCGCGGTGCGGGCCGAGGCGCTCATCGCGGCTGAGGCCTATCCCACCGACCCCGCCCCACATGAGCTGGAGGCGATGCACCCGTTTATGCGACTGGCGGCGGCCGAGACCCCGGAGCGACATTTACAGGCATACGATCTTACCGGTGACGCTCGGTTTGTAGTGAACGCGGCGTTATTGTACTTAGCCCGCGGTAATCCCGAGCAAGCGGCGATGCTGCTCGACGGTGTTGACCTCCCGGCAGAAGCGGCGCTAATCGCCGCCCTGGTTGCCTACGAGCTTGGTGAGTACGAGCGCGCCCGCGGGGCGCTTCAGCAAATTCCGGCCGAGGCCGCGGTTGATGCGCCGGTGCTGCTGCTGCACGCCGAGTTGGAGCTGCGCGCCGGGCGACCCGAGGAGGCGCGCAGGGTTTACGAAGAGCTTCAAGTAACCGATCCGGACCACTCGGCGATTGCGTGGTACAACCACACAATAGTGACTGAGGACCGCAACGAACGCCTAGATCTGCTTGCTGAAGCGCTGCAGCGGTTTCCCGGTGATCTTCGGCTGGTCTGGGCATATGTGGAGGCCGGCGGTGATCCGGAAGCGGTGGCGGGTGCGCTTGCCGAACCCTACCGCGCGCTGCTTCGGTTTTACGCGGCGCAGCCTGACGGCGGGGGCGGACCGCGGGCGGTTGCGCGGCTATGGGAGCTCCACAACGAGTATCCCGACAACGAGGCGATAGCCGCTGCGCTCGCGCGCAAGCTCGTAGCGGTGAGCGACCGCTCCGGCTTGGAGCGAGTGATAAACCGTTTCGCTGAGCGCGATGACGCGCACTGGGCACGCCAGTATGAGGGCTGGCTCGCCCATCACCGCGGGGCGCTCCAACAGGCCGGCGCAGCACTTGAAGAGGGCTACGCGCCGCGCCGATTGTGGCAGAGTGCGCATAATCGTGCGGTGTACGCGGTACTGCAGCGTGATCCGGCCGCCGTCGCCGAAGCGTTGGCCCCGGCGCGCGTAGCGCTGGAGGGGCTGCCGGGATTTCACGTGCAGCGCGCGAAGCTCGCGCATCTGCGTGCTCTCGGTGCCTACCTTGAAGGCGAGGTGGAACGGGCGCGTGACTACGTGCTCGAAGCGATTGCCGAGGACCCGAACAACTTTGAGTTGCGGCGTTTCCTGCGTAATCTTGAAACTGCGTTGCATTAGTGGTAGGCTTCGGCATCTCGTATGATAAAACTCAAGAATGACGATCAGATCGAAGGAATTCGTGCCTCCGGGAGAATTCTGTCCGAGATAATGAAAGAGCTTAAGAGTCAGGTCTACCCCGGAATCACCACCGCAGAGCTCGATCGAACGGCACGCAAGCTCATTGAACGGCTCGGAGGCCGCGCGGCCTTCTTGGGATACATGGGCTTTCCGGCGGCGATCTGTACCTCGGTAAATGAGGCGGTCATTCACGGTATTCCGAACGGGCGCAAGCTTCGTTCCGGCGATATTGTTTCAATCGACTGCGGAATTGAGCACGAGGGGTATTACGCCGATGCCGCGGTTACGCTGCCGGTAGGCACGGTAAGCCCCGAGATAGGCCGATTGCTTGAAGTCACCCACCAGAGCCTGTATCTCGGGATAGAGCAGGCCAAGGCGGGCAATCGCGTGAACGACATCTCGCGCGCCATTTATCGGTGTGTGAAGAGCCGGGGCTACGGTGTTGTACGGCCGTACTGCGGACACGGTGTGGGGCTTGCGATCCACGAAGACCCTCAGATTCCAAACTACGTTGGAAGCGGCAAGAACCCGCGCTTGAAGCCCGGTATGGTTGTTGCTATCGAGCCGATGGTAAACCTCGGAGGTGACGACGTACTTCTGCTCGACGACGAATGGACGGTCGTCAGCGGTGACAGGTCAATCTCGGCCCATTTCGAGCATACCGTCGCAATTCTCGACCACGGGCCTGAAATTCTAACCCCATGGGAATAGAAAATGGGTATACTTAAAATAACGAAGCAACACACATCCGGGAGGTGGGTGCGCTCATGTCTCTAACCAAAAGCCGCTACCCGCGCCGGCTTTTCCTCGTCAATCTGGTGCTTGTAGGAACCGTCCTCGGGTTCGTGCTTTCTTCAATTCTGTTCGCGTGTTCAACGCACGTGCAGCCCGCCGGCCCTGCACGCGCTGAGGAGTTACCTGCCGCCCCGCTCGCTGAGATTGATCCCAGACAGGGGTCGTTTGGAGACATTGCCGAAGCGGTGCTTCCTAGTGTGGTGCAGCTTACCGTGCAGGAGGTGCGGTCGGTGAGCGGACCGCAGAGCGAGCGCCCGTGGTTTGATTTCTTCTTTCGCGCGCCCGATAACGGTGACCGCGAGTTCCGCACACAGGGGCTGGGTTCGGGTGTGATCGTGCGGCGCGACGGCTCAACGTACTACGTACTGACCAACGACCACGTGGTGGGCGAAGGCGATCAGATCATGGTGCTGTTGTACGACTCGCAGGAGTACCTGGGTGAGGTAGTCGGCACCGACAGCCGCAAGGATCTCGCCTTAGTTGCATTTGATGCCGATGTCGATATTCCGCTCGGGGTGCTCGGCGACTCCGACGATCTGCGCGTGGGCGACTGGGTGTTAGCGGTTGGAAGTCCGTTCGGCTTTCAATCAACGGTTACCGCCGGTATTGTCAGTGCGCTCGGCCGCCGCGGCGGCCCTGCCGGCAACATCAGCGATTTCATTCAGACCGACGCCGCAATCAATCAAGGCAACTCCGGAGGGGCGCTCGTGAACTTGCGCGGAGAAGTGGTCGGCATCAATACGTGGATCACTTCGCAAACCGGCGGGAGCGTTGGGCTGGGGTTCTCGATCCCGATCAATAACGCAAAACGCGCGATCGACGATCTTATTGAAATCGGTGCGGTACGCTACGGCTGGCTGGGGGTCAGCATACGCAGCATCGCCCCCGAGATTGCGAGTGACATGGGTCTCGAGGGCCGCCGCGGCGCCATTGTACATCACGTCTTTCGGGGATCCCCGGCTGACAGCGGGGGTATTCTGCCCGGAGACTTCATCACTGAGATCAACAGCGTAGAGGTTAACAGTTCGGACGAGCTGATCGCTCTGGTGGGCGAGCTCCCGATAGACGAAAAGGCCGAGTTTCGGCTGATCAGGCAGCGTGATTCTAAGGATATCGCCGTGCTGATCGAGGCGCGGTCCGACGAACGCAGGATTGCCGATCAGAACCGTAATCTCTGGCCGGGGCTGAGCGTGTTTCCGCTGGATGCTGAGATGCGCGAGGAAATGGGTGTCGAATCCGGCGATCGCGCAGTGGTAGTCACCAACGTGGAAGCGCGTACACCGGCTGCGAGCGCCGGTTTTCGGGTCGGCGATGTGGTCACGGAGATCAACGGCCAAAACATAGATTCGGTAAGCGCTTTTTTTCGCGAGCTCAATGACCTCGACCGCAGCACGCTGGTGATGAATGTAGTGCGCGCCGACGACGAGCTTGAGATTGAGCTGCAACGATAGGCAAGCGCTGTTGGCGGTTAGAACTGATCGCCACTACAGGGGGAAGCGAGATGGCGAAAGAGTTCACCGATTACAACACTGTACGCGATAACGCGCTTAAGCTTGCATACCGCATTCACCGTGACGGGTTCACCCCCGACGTGATCTATGTCAGTCTGCGCGGCGGCGCGTATATGGGAAACGTAATCAGCGAGTACTTCAAGATGGTCCGCCGCGGTGAGCGCCCGGTGTTCTACGCGGCGGTGGTTGCGCGCTCCTATACCGACGTTCACACCCGTGACCGCGTGATGGTCGACGGGTGGACCTATAGCCCCGAGTATCTGCGGGCCGGCGACCGCGTTTTGCTGGTGGACGACATTTTCGACTCCGGCAAAACTATCAACCATCTCGCTGAGATCATTGTCGATAAAGGGATTCCCCGTGAAGACGTCAAAATTGCGGTTCATGATTACAAAATCCGCCGGTACGTTGCGGAGCAGCCGGCGGTCCATCCCGACTACTACTGCCGCAAGCACGTTATCGAAAGCCCGGAGAACGACAACTGGATTCACTATCTCAGTCACGAGCTTGTGGGGCTCAACGCGCACGAAGTTGAGGAATACTACCCCGATGATCCCGAGTTGCAGGGCATTCTCAAGCGAATGCTGCATCTCAACGGTGTAGCGGCCGCACAGCACTGAGCCGACAGAGGCAAGCGACCTCATCATGGGCACTGATGCAGTACACGCGAACTGCGGCGCTGAGCTCACGCCCCGGTTTTGGGATGAGATCTGGAGCGCACACCGCGAAGCTTCGGGGTTTTACCGTGACTCGGCCGACGAGGTCGAGTTCTGGAACCGGCGCGCCCGGCAGTTCTGTCGCAATACTACCGGTGACGCCGGCGCCGGCCGGGTGCGCGAGGTGCTTGAGTGGTTACACGGGCGCGGCGTGCGAACCGCCGCTGCTACTGTGCTGGACGTCGGCAGCGGTCCGGGCTCCTTCGCTGTGCCGTTTGCCGAGACCGGTGCGCACGTCACCGCCATAGACGCCTCTCCCGAGATGATCACGCTGCTGCACGAGCAGATGGATGAGGCCGGAGTGCACGAATACACGGCACTGGCCGAGCGCTGGGAGGACCTTGATCCCGGCGAGCACGGCTGGGAAAAGGCGTTCGACTTGGTTTTCATTTCAATGTGTCCGGCGGTTTCCAACCGGGCTACGCTTGAGAAAGCACTCGCGTGCTCGCAGGCCTTCGTGTACCTCACAGCCTTCGCGGGCAAGCGCGAGAGCCGTGCGCTGGTGGAGATTTGGGATAGGCTGGAACAGTCGCCGCCGCCCGGCGTCCCGGACGACAGTTTCTACATCGCAAACCTCTTATACACCTTGGGGTATAGCTTCGAAAGCTCTGTTTTTACTTCAAGCTACACCGAAGAAATGACCGCAGACGAGGCGCTCGCGCTCTTGACGAGAACCGTGCTCCGCCGAGAGCCGCAGAGCTCCCAAGCTGAGGTAGAGGCGGCGGTGCGCGACTATGTCAGCGAGCATTGCCGCAACGGCATGCTCTGCAACCAGGTCGACAACCGCCACGGCCGCTTCCTGGTGCGCGTGTAGCTCACAACGTGTGGGTCCGGTGTCGCTGATGCTCTCGGGCGGCGAGGCGCCGGCGACCAGCGCGCGTGTGTGAGACGAACGCTATTCGGCGTTCCAATCCCCCAAAGCCTCGTCGCGGCGCCACAAACCCGGCTCGTTTTGGGCCCCGCGCGAGTACATCAGTGCAAAGATGCTTCCGGCTTCCTCGTCCACGAAGTACTCGGCGAGATGCGAACGATAGATCACGCTGCCGTCGGGTCTGCCGGTTTCACGCGCAAACGCTTGGTCGACAGGGTCCACCACGGTGGTATCAAGCTTATAGACACCGCCGTTGGTTGAGCCCCCTTCGCGGTCGGAGCCGACGTAGATGTATTCTTCGTATTCGGCGAATCGCGTGAACCGATCGCCGCTACGCTTGTTGTTAATCGTAACGGACTCCCATCCGCCGTTGTTGCTGTCATAACGGTAGATTTGGTTATCTGCCGAAAGGTAGAGCGGCCCATCGGTTGCGTAAAAGATACCGCGGTTATCATGCGGCGGATCGTCCAGATCGGGCTCAGGGGCATCATCGGCAACCGCTAACGTTTCGATTGCATCTCCCGTGTAAACCTTATCGCGCGAGACAAACCAGTAATCTTCGTCGTCGTCGTACGCTGCGTCGCTAAAGGGGAACTCGGAAGACGTGTCTACCCCACCGCCAACGAAACCGCCGCCATCTGTGTCAACTTCAATTAAAGTGTACTTTTCAGAGTCCATGTCGCGGACGCTGGCGACGAGAATTTGGTCGTCTTCAGGTCCAACGGCAAACAGGCGGCTGATGCGCCAGCCGGAGTCGAAGGGCGGGTCAGTATTGCGGGCAATTTCTGCATCCCACGAACCCGTGTTGCCGTCCCACTCGAAGATTGCGGTTCGGTTACTGGAGCCCTCGCGTTTGAAGAGCCCGTACACCTCGCCGCCGTTAGCTGTGACTGTGACTGTGACCACGCTGGTCATCCAGTCGCCGGAGCTTCTGAAGCCGCTTGGACGGGGTGCGTTGCTCCAGTTGTCGGCGCCTGGGGAGTCCACAGCCCGCCACTGGGGCCGGCCGGAGGCGACAATGTAGTAGTCGCCATTGCCGGTTGCGACGCGGGCCATGCCGCGCAAGCGGGCGCCGACGAAGTGCGAGTCTTCGGCCTCGGCTTCGCGTTCAATTGCGGCAAATATCCCGAACGGTTGTTCACCGCAAGAGCCAAGCAGCAGGACGCCGAGTATCGACACAGCGCTGCAGGCGAGCAATCGTATTGGTTTTGGCATCTTCACGTCGGTCATCCTCACTCGTCAACTCAGAAGCGATATAGGGCAGAGAAGCTCAGGTCGAGGAAATTCCCGAAGCGGTTTTCGTCTTCCAGATCCGGGTCCTCGAAATCATTATCGAAGTAGATCTGTGGTATCCACCAGTATACCAGGTTGGCGCCGAAGGCCCAGTCGCCCGCGGTATTATAGTACAGTGAGACACCGGGCTTAAGTATCGGGTCAATCTTGGTGGCCTCGTCAGGGATCCGAGAAATGTTCATGCCGGCTCCGAGGTGAATTGGAAACTCCCACGGGTAGTTTCGAAAATAATACTCAACCCGGGCGGTGATCGGCACCATGAACAGCGTACGGCTCGGTGAGAAGGCGAACATTCCACCGAGCTCCCCGCCGACTGCTACGTTGTTGCTGAGATGCGTGGTCCACTGTAAGTTGCCGGTGCCACCCAGACTCAAGTTCGTAGGGTTGATGCCTTCCGCTTCACTTGCAAAGAACAGCGGGATGAACAACCCCAGGTTGATCGTCATCATCTGGTCGCCGAGGCCGTAGGTCGGCACAAACTGCGGCTCGTCACCCTGTTGAGCGGTAAGCGTTGCTGCCGGCAGAATCAACAGGGCTGCAGCAACCATCAGTAGTACTAGTCCGCGTTTACGCAAATTGCAGGTATCCTTCGAATACTGGATTGTACGCTGAGGTGGCGTATCACACTATACACAGTAGCACGGTGAGATCGGTGGTTTCAAGACGTGCCTCGCAAGCACTAAGAGCCCGCTGCAGGCAGCAATTGTCATTTCGGCAGCTTGACGAGACCCTGCAGAGACCTATAACTCCGATAGCTCTACACTAGGCAGTAGTCGTTTCTGCTGTCATACTTGCACTAAATGAGCGCCGGCGGGCTGGATCTGGCGACATTGATGAGCTTCCTCGAACAGGCGATCGTAACGTTTCCCGACGTTCGCACCGGCGACAATACCCGCTACAGCATCCGCGACGCCGCCCTCGACGGAACCTGGTTTCACAACTCAGAGGCGCTGCACCGCAAACAGTGCAACTACCGAGAGCATCGTGAGGGAAGGACCACCTTTTTGTCACACGGCGATCACCCCGGTGATCGTAAGCCCGGGCTCAAACCGCGCGATCTCGCTCGAGCCGCAGTTCATCCGACCGCAGCACGGAGCAGCGAAGCAGGACTGCGAGAATGCGGCGGCCAAGCGGTGGCTGAAAAGTGCGGGGCTTTTGCACGCTGAGCACGGAGTGACGATTCTCGCCGCTGACCTGCAGTGCAACCAGCCGATGTGCGAGCTGCTGCTTGAGCACCGCTACAACTTCATCCTCACCTGTGAGTACCGCTCACACAGTTACTTAGAGAAATGGATCGACGAGGCCGACGCGAAGCTCGACTTAAACGAGCGCTTCGAGAAACACTGGGACGGCAAGCGGCGCAGGACCTGGCGCTACCGCTTCGCCAACGGCGTGCCGATCAAAGACGGCGAGGATGCGCTTGCGG
>PWQX01000194.1 GCA_003556605.1 Spirochaetaceae bacterium | reverse complement strand
TCGCGTTCACAAAGGCCCCGCTGATAGGCCTGAAACTCCTTGTTGCCGGTGATTAAGCGGTAGTCCATGGGCGCCATGGTATGGTGTACATCGGATAATCGCAAGGGCGGGGTTCCGCCCGCCAAAGCATAAAACTTGCACGATTTCCCGAATCGGTAGTATTGTTATTAGAGAAGCAAGGACATTCATTTCGATGAATAAATCAGGAACCTCCCAAGACGGGACCGGGCCTAACAGCAGGTGCGCGCCCGAGCCGGGCGTTCCCGGCCGAGAACCGGCGGGTCCGACCGTCTTCTGACGAGCACGGAGAGGAGCGACACATGCGCAGCGCCGGTATCTGCCTCGGAGCTTCCAGTGTCGACGTCGTCGAGCTCGAGACGATGTCCGCCGGGATTCGGATCCTCAGAGTTCGAAATCGCGGGCACGAGGGCAACGTGCGCGGAGCTCTGGTCGAGCTCGTCCGCGACCGGGACTACACCGGCAGCCTCCCAGCAGCGGTCACCGGCAAACGCTTCAGATCCCAGATCAAGCTGCCCGGCATTGCCGAGCCCGAAGCGACTGAGAGCGCGTACGGGGTCTTGAAGCATATCTACGGTCATGTGGACGCAATCGTCAGCGCCGGCGGCGAGACATTCATGGCCTACCAGCTGGACTCTGAAGGCAGGATTGCCGACGTCCACACCGGCAGCAAGTGCGCGGCGGGAACCGGCGAGTTCTATCTTCAACAGGTTCGCCGCATGGATCTCAATGCCGACACCGCCCTGCAGTTGGCCCAGGGCAGTGACCCGTACCCGCTTGCCGGCCGGTGCTCGGTCTTCTGCAAGAGCGACTGCACCCATGCGCTGAATAAGGGCGAGGACAAAGGCCGGGTCGTTGCCGGCCTCTGCAACATGATGGGCCGCAAGGTTCTTGAGCTCCTTTCCGGGTTCAACCCGAAACGCGTCATGCTCGTCGGCGGGACTTCACGCAATGGGATCATGCGCGCCTATCTGCGCGAGCGCCTCGGTGATCTGGTGGTCCCTGCCGAGGCGCTCTACTTCGAGGCGTTCGGGGCGGCCCTATGGGCTGCACGCCGTGCCGGAGACGGGCACGCCCGTCCCCGGGTGCTGTATCGTCCGGCCGCCGAAGATGTTGCGAAACCGGAGCTAGGGGGTGCCGCGCTCGATCGCGGCACCCCGCGGTCTTGGAACACCGAGCCGGCCGCGCGCGAAGCCGAGTTGTTCCGTCCGCAGGAGAGCTCGTTCAGATTTTTTGACCCGCTGCCATCGTTTCAGGATAGAGTGCGTTTTCACAAGCTGGAGCGCGGCACTGCGCGCGACGGCGACCGCTGCATCGTGGGGATAGACGTCGGTTCAACGACCACCAAAGCACTGTTGTTGCGCGAGCCGGAGAACAGCGTCCTCGCCTCGGTCTACCTGCGTACCGCCGGTGATCCGGTCGGAGCAGCCCGGCGCTGTTATCGTGAGCTCGCGTCCCAGGTGGAGGGCATATTGCTCGATATCTACGGCCTGGGAGTCACCGGCAGCGGGCGGCAGATCGTCGGGCTCAATGCGCTCACCGACAGTGTCATCAACGAGATTATCGCGCACGCCAAGGCGGCTGTGTATTTCGACGCTGCAGTAGATACAATCTTCGAGATCGGCGGGCAGGACGCCAAGTACACCTACATCACCAACGGGGTCCCGGCCGACTACGCGATGAATGAAGCGTGCTCGGCAGGTACGGGATCGTTTCTGGAAGAGGCCGCCCGCGAGGGGCTTGGGCTGCAGACGACCGAGGTAGCGCCGGCGGCACTGCGCGGGCAAAGGCCGCCGAACTTCAACGACCAGTGCACGGCCTTCATCAGCAGCGATATCAAGACCGCGATTCACGAGGGCGTACACGAGGTCGATATCGCCGCCGGGCTGGTGTACTCGGTTTGCATGAACTACCTCAACCGCGTACGCGGGAACCGTCCGGTCGGCAGCCGCGTATTCATGCAGGGCGGCGTCTGTTACAACCGCGCCGTCCCGATCGCGATGGCGGCATTAACCGATCGACCGATTGCGGTGGCACCGGAGCCGGGATTGATGGGTGCATTCGGAGTAGCTCTCGCGGTCAAGGAACAGATCGATCAAGAGCTGCTAGAGCCCTGCTCTTACCGTCTAGATGAGCTCGCGCAACGCGAGGTTAAGCAGCACCGCTCCTTCATCTGCCGCGGCGCCGGAGGGCAATGCGACCGGCGCTGCAGTATCGCGGTTCTCGAGATCAACGGACGCCGCTATCCGTTCGGCGGCGTCTGCAGTCGTTATGACCGCAGGTACCGAAATCGAGGAGGAAAGCGCGAAGAACTTGACTTAGTGGCACAACGGCAGCGATTGCTTTTCGAACGCTACTGGGCCGCACCGGGAGAAAAAGACAGCTACCGCGGGCGGGTGGGAATCAACCGGTCACTCTATACCTATACATTGCTCCCGCTGTACTCGCGCTTCTTTGCAGCGCTCGGATTCGAGACCGTCCTGCCGGAGCAGGTCAGCGAGGAAGGTAGTGAACGACAGGCGGCGGACTTCTGCTATCCGGTTGAGCTCAGCCACGGATACACCCCGGAGCTGCTCGCCGCCGAAACGGACTATATCTTTCTGCCGCAGGTGCGTGGGCTCTATACCGGTACCGGACTCGAGAACAGCATAACCTGCCCGCTGGCGCAGGGCGAACCCTATTATCTCCGCGCTACCTGGCCCCAGTTGCGAGCCGATCACGTGCTGACGCCGGTGCTCGACTTTCGCACCGGATTCCGCGGTGCCGAACAACGATTTATTGAGGTCGGTAACAAGCTCGGCGTACGGCGGGCTACCGCGCGCCGGGCCTACCGTGAGGCTGTGGCTTTTCAGTGCGAGTTCGAACGGCAGATGCGGGAGCTCGGCCGGAACACGCTGCGGCGGCTCGAACGCTCCCCGGAGCGGCGTGCGATCGTCCTCTTCGGGCGGCCGTACAGCGCCATGGCCGCTGAGGCCAACATGGGAGTTCCGGCGAAGCTCGCCTCACGCGGTGAAACGGTTATCCCGATGGAGATGCTGCCGCTCGACCAGGAGCAACCGCCCGCGAAGATGTACTGGTCGGTCGGCCAACGGATCATGCAGGCAGCCGAGCTGGTAAGCAAAAATCCACAGCTGTTCGGCGTCTATGTCACGAACTTCAGCTGCGGCCCCGACTCGTTTCTGGTGGGGTACGTTCGAAGGACGATGGGAAGCAAGCCTTCTCTCACGCTCGAGCTCGACGGACATACCGCTGACGGCGGCCTCGACACGCGCATCGAGGCGTTCCTCGACGTGGTGGACAGTTATCGACAGTTGCGCACGCGCCCACCGGCCAAACCGTCCGCGGCCGCGCCTGACTCCGCTGAAAACGGCCGGACTCGGGACGAAGGTACCGGAGTGGGCACCGACCACGGCGGCGACAGAGCCGAGCGCGACAGTCGATCAAACCGGGGCGACGGGTTTCGCCCGGCAGAGGTGCGGCTCGAGAACGAAGGGCTGCGCGCGATCGATTCGAAAGGCCGCCCTCACCGCCTCGACGACGAGCGCGTGCGCGTCTTGCTGCCCTCGATGAACGACGCGGCAACCAATTCGGTAGCCGCGGCGCTCCGATACTGCGGCATTCGGGCCGAACCATGCCCACCGCCGGGTGAGCGCGAGCTCAAGCTCGGCCGAGGAAACTCGAGCTGCAAGGAATGCCTCCCGATGCAGCTCACGCTCGGAAGCCTTCTGGATTACCTGGACCAGCGTGAAGAACGGGGCGGCAGCCGCGACGAGCTGCTCCTGTATTTCATGCCCGAGTCCAGCGGGCCCTGCCGACTCGGCCAGTACAGCGTGTTCATGGAGCAGCTGATCCGGGATCGGCGACTACCCGACGTTGCGCTCCTCTCGCTGAGCTCCGAGGCGGACTACGGCGGCCTCGGACCGCGGTTTACGACCCGGGCATGGCAGGGCCTGGTGATCGGTGAGCTGTTCGAGGATATTCGCAGTGCTATCCTCGCGCTGGCACGCGAGGCGGAGGCGGCGCTGCAGCTTTTCGAACAGACGAGGAATAGGGTGTTCCACGCTCAAGCCGAGCTCAGCTGGCCTCAGCTACAACAGGTTCTCGCCGAAGAGGCCGAAAAACTGCGCGCCATTCCCTTGCATACGTCTCTTCCCGAGGCCCCTAAGGTGTTCCTGACCGGCGAGATTTACGTCCGCAACGATTCCTTCTCGCGGCGATTCCTGGTCGAGCGCCTCGCCGAACGTGGAATCGTGACTCATGTGGCACCGATCAGTGAATGGTTGTACTATTCCGCCGAACGGTTACGCCGCGGCCTGACGGTGCCGGCCCCCGGAGTCGTTGCCAAGGTGATCAGCACCGTGAAGACGACCGTTCAACGCAGCTTCGAGAAGCGCGTCAAGCAGATCCTCTCGCGCTCCGGGCTGGTTGAGCCGCACCTGATCGATGTGCGCGAGATGATCGCCGCTGCTGAAGGCGTCGTCTCCTATGAGCTCAGCGGAGAGACGATTCTCACGATTGGGGCCTCCTTTGCGGAGATCCTGAACCGGGCAAACGGGGTCATCGCAATTGGCCCGTTCGGCTGCATGCCGCACCGGCTGAGCGAGTCGATCATCACACAGACCCTCACCGCCGAGAAACGCAAGCAGGTCGCGGATAACACGCTGGAGGCCGCGATGATCGAGCGCTTCCCGGCGTTACCGTTTCTCGCGATTCAGTCCGACGGTAATTCGTTTCCGCAGGTGATCGAGGCACGGCTCGAAGCCTTCATTATGCGCGTAGAGCGCCTGCACGGCTTCGTGTTGAGCCGCCCCCCCGCGAATCACCTGCCCGGCGCAGCGACGAGAAGGCGTCTGGTGAATGCGTCATTATGCCGCTAAGGGGAAATGAAGCGACTCTTGAGAAGTGACCCGTCCGGGGCGGGAAGCGCGCAACATACCTCGGTTGCGGTCTTCGGGCCGAAGGATGAGGCTGTGGAACTCGATGGGTTGGTGGGTGGTGCCAGCGATACTAAGATTCTAGCCGCCTTTTCTCACAGCATGCGAGTTCGAGCGGGCCGAAGGGGTGATAGAGTCCGGCAACGGCGTCGCGACACGCCTCGGGAGGTCAAGCCGAAAGCAATAGCGCTTCGGTATGTGCGAGTGTTGTCGATATGAGCACCAACCTGAGCCTTTGAACCGGCGAAAGGGCGTACTTTTCCCACAGCCGTAAGCTTTCGAGAGTTGTCCGTGTTGTTACTGACTGCCCCTGGCTGGGTTATCCGCCGGTGAGTGCGGCAGCGGCATGAATGAACTCCTCGCGATAGGGATAGCCGCTTGCAATACTTACCACAACGCGTCGGGCGGTACGGCGAACCCGTGCGCCCACTTTCAAGAGCTTGAGCCGAATTGTGTGGCACTGCGCGCGGGCAAGCTCCGTTCCCGTTAGTGCTACACGACGCAGGGTGTTCATCAGCACATACGCCGCGGCCGACAACCACAGCCGTAGCTGGTTCGCCTGCATGGTCGCCGAGGAGGTGCGGTCGGCGAACAAATACAGCTGCTGCTCCTTGATGCGGTTTTCGCTTCGAGCCGCGTGGGCAGTTGCCTGACTCGCACAACTGCTGCGGGCTGCCGTGCTCGGGGCCGAGATTGGTTACCACAAAGCGGGGGTTCTCCTTGTCACCGAGGTACTCGGCTTTCGCTATCCCCCGCCGAGCACGGGACCAACTGGTGAGC
>PWQX01000014.1 GCA_003556605.1 Spirochaetaceae bacterium | reverse complement strand
TTGCTTCCATGCCACTATTCGTGGTCCCTGAGGGGCACACATTCTATTGGTACAGATGCAGCAGGCGGCCTGCCAAACCACCCGACGTGGTCGAATGCTCGCCACAGCAGATTTCAAGGCCGTCCGCTGGTCTTCTCCCCGCTCGCCCGGGTTGGGGTTAAGCCCAGCATAGAACCGCCGGCCGCGTTATACAACGATAACCTCTGTGAAGCCTAAACCGTCGGCCTCTCTTTCATCATGATAACCACCTGCTCCGATGACCGCCGAAAGATGGCAGGTCTACGCCGGAATGGGTGGCAGGTTCAAATCGTAACGCGTGGTAGGTTGGGCGGGGTAATTCCCAAATAAGAACGGGCATGGTAATACCGTGTCGCTGATCCTCTTCCCAGAGACTTTTCAACGTCTCGCTCCAGGTGCAGCCTGAAGACGATGAACGCGCGTTTGCCCCGGACCGACTCAAAGGTGGTCTCGCTGGCACGGACGTGTTTTACCGTGAGCGACGACATGTGCTGAAAGTGATAATCCAGCATTTTGTAAAAGTTGCTCTCAAACGCAACTTTGGCGTTTGTGATGCTCTGGTTGAGCAGCGTGGCAAAGCGAAGAAAGAGGCCGATGCCGAGGACCGAGAATACTGTACCGATCGATACGGCGATGATAAACAGCACTTTCTGCATCGGCGATACCTATTGTCCCGGTTGGAGGTGCCGCTTCGGCGGAGAGTACCGCGCCGGTTGGAGGTGCCCGGCGCGTTGCAGCAGCTGATCAAGGTCTACGTAGGACTCCACCAGAGTGATCGCACGGTTTACCTTTTCCGTGTCCTCAATGCGGATCTTGGCGGTGTGCTTTGAGATCTTCTGCATCGCCGTGAAGGTGTTTACCGGGGCGTATATCATCGGCACGTCCGCCTCCTGCAGGCGCCGCACGCTCGAGGAGCTCATCGGGGCGTGCACCGGAAGAGAGGCAACCGGCGCATGTCCGATCATCCGGGCCCTGGTCCCGAACGAACGACTGCCGGAAAGCGATTAACGCAGCGGCCGACTGAACCCGGTACTCACCGTATCTCCACACCTATCGACAGACTGTCGCTTATTGCCGTGCTTGCTGCAAAGCGAAAACCCGCACCAAGTTTGTTGCCGAGTTTCGATCCTTCAGATACCATGGCTTGCATCCACGGTTCTCAAGTCGAAGGGGGCAAACAGGACGACAGGATGGCACGCATAGAGTTCGGACACACCTCGTGGGGCCGGCGCCGGCTTCGGACGCCCGCTCACATTGACTCCGAGAACCGCCTCCCGCGCGGTAAGCGTTACGCGCACAACGGCTCGAGTGTATCCATTACCACCGACGAACACAACGTATCCGCCAAGGTACAGCACACCTCCGGCCATGTGCTGATGGGGGACCAAGACCGCAAGATATCACTTTTGCGGCGACTGCTGCAGCACGCGGAGGCCGCCGCCAGGTACAATGGCTATTCCGGTCAGGGACGGGATCGGTACGACGTGCGCGGATGGGTCGCACATGAATCCATCTTCAATACGCACAACGAGGTCTACCGCCGTCCCTCCACGCAACAGCGGTATGCCCCGTTCAGTACCTGGACGCGTGGACTTGCGCGGGTGCTGAACGGCTTCGTGGAAACGGCGCGCGTCACCGCGGATTTCTTCATTGAGAACACTCCGACCGACGGCGTGCCCTATTGGGATACCGGCGCTCCCGGGCTGACGAAGATGCATAGCCATTTCGATCGGCCGGCCGACCCGTTCAATGAGTACGAGCCGGTGGACACCTCGACGGCGGCCATCTGCGCACAGGGGTGCCTGCGGTTGGGCCGCTATCCGGCGGACAACGGGGAGCTGGATGCCGGCGCGCGGTACACGCAGACCGGACTAACCGTCGCGCACACACTGCTGGACGAGCCGTATCTCTCCACTGACGCTGAACACGAAGGGCTGCTGCTGCATTCTACCTACCACCAGCCAAACGGCTGGGATAGCGTTCCCAGCGGTCGGTTGATCGCGTGCGGAGAATCCTGCATGTGGGGTGACTATCATCTGATGGAACTGCCGGCATACCTGCAGCGGCTGGCATCAGAGGGGCCATACCTGACGTTCTTTTTCGTCGGTTACTGAACGGCGCCGGCAGTTTGCCGGCGGAGATAAAACGGCACCCGGAGTCGGGGCGCCGGGAGCCACGGCACGTGGGCCCGCGTTGCCTGGTGCCGGAAACAGAATCAGAGAGGACTGAGTTATGAGTCAAACCGTGAACTCCGGCGATTGGGGAAGTCTGAGAAAGCCGGGCAATCGGAAGAGCGCGACCAAAGTCATCAGCATGGACGCGGCGGCGCGGCTGATTGAAGACAGTGCGGTGGTTTCGGTCAGCAGTTCGAGCGGCCTGGGCTGCCCGGATGCGCTGCTTGCCGCCATCGGCGCGCGCTTCCGGGAGACCGGTTCGCCCCGTAATCTCACCACGCTGCACCCGATTGCAGCCGGTGATATGTACGGAATTGACGGCATCGATCATCTGGCGCAGGAGGGGCTGCTGAAGATGGTGTTCGCCGGATCCTATCCGTCCGGCCCGTCGAGCAAACCGTCACCGAAGATCTGGGAGATGATCCGTGACAACAAGGTGGCGGCGTACAACGTGCCGAGCGGTATCCTGTTCGACATGCATCGCGATGTCGCCGGCAAGCGTCCCGGCGTTCTGACGAAGGCCGGCATGGACACCTTTGTTGACCCGCGCCGCAACGGCTGCAAGATGAACGACGCAGCTCGCGAGGACATCGTTCAGCTCGTGGACTTCGCCGGAGATCAGTGGCTATTCTTTCCCAACATTATTCCCGACGTGACGATCATCCGCGGTACCACTGCCGACGAGCGCGGCAATATCTCGATGGAGCACGAGGGCGCGTATCTCGGCGTGATCGAACAGGCGCTCGCGGCGCGCAATAACGGGGGGATAGTAATCGCACAGGTGAAGCGCCTGACTGAAGCGTTCTCGATCCCTACACAGCGGGCCTACGTGCCTTCTACGCTGGTGGACCACGTTGTTGTGGCACCGGACCAGATGCAGACCACCGAGACGGTGTACGACCCGGCAATCAGCGGCGAGACCCGCACGCCGTTGTCCGCATTCGAGCCGGCGCCCGAAGGAATCGAGAAGATCATCGCGCGCCGCGCCGCGCTCGACCTTGCCGAGGGAGATATCGTGAACCTCGGATTTGGGATTTCGGCGCTGGTGCCGCGAGTGCTGATCGAGGAGGGTGCCGCGGGGCGGGTTACCTGGGCCATAGAGCAGGGCGCCACCGGCGGGGTGCCGCTGACCGGGTTTGCCTTCGGCTGTGCCGCCAACGCCGAGGCCATCATCGCGTCCCCATACCAGTTCACCTTCTTTCAGGGCGGCGGTATGGACGTTGCGCTCCTGTCTTTTATGCAGGTGGATGGCGACGGCAGCGTCAACGTCTCGCGGCTTTCTTCCAAGCTGCACGTCACCGCCGGCTGCGGCGGATTTGTAGACATCGTCAACGCGGTCCGCAAGATCGTTTTCTGCGGTACATTCACTGCCGGCGGGCTCGATGTCCGCGTTGAAAACGGGCGGCTGCGCATTGAAAAAGAGGGTAAGGCGCAGAAGTTTGTTCCGGAACTCGAGCATGTGACGTTCTCGGGACGTCAGGGGGTCGCGAAGTCGCAGGATGTGGTGTATGTCACTGAGCGCTGCGTGATTCAGCTGCGGCCCGAGGGACTGACCGTTACCGAGATCGCGCCGGGCGTTGATCTGCAACGCGATGTCCTTGACCGCGCCGGCGTGCCACTGCGCGTGGCGGATAACCTGAGTTCCATGGACGAGCGGCTGTTCCTCACCGGCGCGGTTGACCTGTACCGATCCGGTCAGGTGTAACGTCCACACGACGAAAGCAGGAGACGGAGATGGCAGAAAAAGAAGCGCGAGCGACCGAGGAGACACGCTCGACCAAGATCGCGCACGAGACTCGGGACGGTGTGACAAGAATTACCCTCAACCGGCCGGAAAAGCTCAACGCGCTTGACACGGAGATGCTGGAAACGCTGGAGCGACTTGCGGCACAGATCGACCTCGACCGCGGTTGCCGCGCGGTGCTGCTTGATGCTGCCGGTGATCGTGCCTTCTGCGCCGGCGCCGATATCAAGGAGTGGGGTGGTCTCGCGCCGCTTGAGATGTGGCGCTTCTGGATACGCCGCGGTCACGATGTCTTTGAGCGCATAGAGCGGCTCCTGCAGCCGACCATTGCGCTGATTGACGGCATCGCGTACGGCGGCGGACTGGAGCTGGCGCTGACATGCGATCTGCTCTACGCAACCGAGGGCAGCAGGTTCGCGTTCCCGGAGACGGGAATCGCGGCCGTACCGGGCTGGGGTGGTACTATGCGGCTGGCCGAGCGTGTTGGGATCGCGCGTGCCAAGCAGATGGTGTTTACCGGCGAGCCGCTGTCGGCCCCGGTCGCTGCGGATTGGGGTCTGCTGAACGGGGTGTATCCCGATCGATCGGCGATGAACGACGCTGCTTCGGCGGTCTGCGCGCGGATTACCGCCAACGCGCCGGTGGCCGTTGCGGCGGTGAAGCAGGCGCTGCGGACCCATCAACAGAGCAGGTGGACCGGGGGTGTGCTTGAGTCTCTGGCCGGTGGGTTGAGTGCACTGACCGCCGACGGCGCCGAGGGAATCGCCTCGTTTCGCGAAAAGCGGCCGCCGAACTACCGGGGAACGTGACGGCACCCGCTCCAGAGCCGGGGAAGGAATGCACGAGAGAGAACGCAAGATTCTGATACTCACCGTGGGAAGCCGCGCCGGGTAGCGTGCGCCGCACCTGCTGTTCGGTATGGTGGCGGTGTTTGTGGCCACGCTTGTCACCTTCGGTATGTCGTTGGCGGCGATCGGCATCCTGGTACTCAACCGCCCGCGAATTCACCAACCTTCGTAGCACACGCCGGAGATTGATTGCGGTACCCGCATCAGAACCCGAGGCCGTTGGAGTTCAGCTCGCCGGTGCGAAGCGTCCCATCCGTGATTTGAAATATCCCCGGAAAACGCTCACCCCATCCGCGATTCCCCGCGGGACAGTACTGACGCCCATTCTCTTCCACGGCCGCGACACCGGGAATCCGAGCTGCTAACGACGCGGAATGCAGAAACGAACGTCCGACGCAGGTCAGGTCCTGGACGCACAGAAATAATTGGTACTTCTGAGCGGCGGCGCCCATCAGCAATGCTTCAGTATGTCCTTTGCATGCTTTCAGCGCTACTCCCGAGTACCCTTGTTCTCTTGCCGGTAGTAGACTCTCCAGATCCACCGGCAATTCGTCGATTACCGCCGGCTTGATTTTCGTCGCCGCACTTCTCGTTGAAATCCAACGAGTACCACCATTGTTCACAACTGCGCTGCCTCTGGGCGCCAAGGGCTACCCGCTCTACGTCAATCACCCGGGTGATATCCCAATTCACGCCTTCACCGGCAAGCTTGATCTTCAGGTGGGTTAGACCGTCTGCCAGGATCCACTGTTCAAGCGTTTCAGGGAGTCCGTCGCGGACAGGATTGAGCACGTTGTACGAATTCTGAGCAAGCGCCACACCGTAGGCGTCGTGGATTGCAGCCTCCAACAGACTGGCTGCGACTAACCGTGCCAGGCCTGGCATCGGTTCAGCGTTGCCGAGCTCGGCGACCGTGATTTTGCAGGAGCTCGAGGTCAATAACGACGCGCCCACCAAACCTCATGGGAACCCGATAGTCAATACGGTGTGTTGAAGTTTCG
>PWQX01000264.1 GCA_003556605.1 Spirochaetaceae bacterium | reverse complement strand
CTGTTCGTCGGGCCAGCGCTTTGCCTTCGCCTTCCTTCAGATTCCGCCTCACGACGGACACCCTTGGCGTTCGGCTAACGGTTCCCCCTGTCGGGCCCGTAGAGGACTTTCACCTCCAAGTAGGTGCGCCCTGCCGGGCGCACCAAAAAAAAGCCGCACCACCGTTTCCGGCGATGCAGCTTTCTGTTTAGCAGGGGCAGGACTCGAACCTGCGACCTCCGGGTTATGAGCCCGACGAGCTGCCAACTGCTCTACCCTGCGCTGTGTGATCTTAAATTACACAATCGCTGCAGGAGCGTCAAGGGGATCCGGCAAGTCTCAAAGCGCCGGGGGGCTTATCCGGTAGGGGGAAGCTATCCGGTGCGGGCCTATTCGACTGGTGGGTATCCGTCAAGCGTTGATGCCCCACTCGCAGCTGGGGAGCTCTATAGGGGTACATTGATTTCCGGTGAGGCCTGTGTCGCCGGCGTGAGAATGTGCAAGCTGTGGGCGGTAAAGGCTGTTAACCGAGTGCAGCATTCGTTATCCTTGCGGCAATGGAAACAATTTACTTCACCAACATGCAAACCGAGTTCGGGAACTCACTGGAACAGAAGTTCAGGAAGCTACTGAAAAAGAGCGCCTATTTCGACGGGATCACTCAGGGGCAGCTCGTGGCCTTGAAGGTACATGTCGGTGAGCGCGGCAATCTCGGGTATGTGAACCCCAACTTCGCGCGTATCGCCGCCGAGGAGGTTAAAGCGCGGGGTGCGAAGCCGTTTCTTACCGATACGAACACGCTGTACTCCGGCGGGCGGCACAACGGCGTCGACCACTGCATAACCGCCATCCAACATGGCTACTCCTACGCGACGGTGGGCGCTCCGTTTGTTCCGGCCGACGGTATCCGGGGGCTTGGCCACCGTGAGGTCGGCGTGTCCGGTAAGCACTTTCAGAAGACGAAGCTTGCCAGCGGGGTGCTGGAGGCCGAGAGGATCATCTTTCTTACGCACTTCAAAGGGCATATCGAGACCGGCTTCGGCGGAAGCCTGAAGAACCTCTCGATGGGTTGTGCCTCTGTTGCGGGCAAGATGGAACAGCATGCGGCAGCGAAACCGGTAATGAAAGAAGTGCACTGCGTTGGGTGCAGGCAGTGCTACCGTGTATGCCCGGTAGGGGCGGTCTCAATGGTCAAGGGCAAAGCGCTAATTGATTACGATGTCTGCATCGGCTGCGGGCAGTGTGTTGCAGCGTGTAACTATGAGGCGATTACCCCCGGCTCATCTGCCGACACAGAAGACTTCATTGAGAAGGTCGCCGAGTACGCGTACTCGGCGTACAACTATTTCGGCTCGAACGCGCTCTACATCAATTTCGCGATGAACATAACCCCCGATTGCGACTGCTGGCCTGCCAACGATGTACCGGTAGTGGAAGACGTGGGCATACTCGCAGGTTCTAATCCGTTTGCCCTTGACCGCGCCACGATAGACCTGATCAACACAGCGCGCGCACAGGTCTCTAGTCGATATCACGCAAAGATTGTCGGAGAGCGAGACGTGTTTGAGGAGGTCTGGGATAACCCTATGGCGGCTGCGGGGTTTGATCATGCTCGCAGCCAGTTCGGCGTTAGTCTGGAATACGAGCTTCGAGAACTGGGTTGACGTGGCAGGGGGAGGGGGCACCATCCGGCGATAAGCGCTGCGCGGACTGTGGTGCGCCGTTCCAATGCGTTCATGCGGTATGCAGTGTTGCTGCGCTCAGCTGTCGGGGTAAGCGCGGGTGCGGCGGCCGGGGAGGCGAAACTGCTCGGCATGATTGTAGCGCGACCACGCGAGAAGTGCGGCGAGCACCGGTACAATCGGCGCCCAGATAGAGGCCAGGCCCCCGAGATCGATCAGCAGATTGTAGCTGCCGTGCAGAACAATCGCACAGAGTATCCACGGCAGCATGCGCCCGTAGCGATATGCGACCATGGCGATTCCGTACCCGCAGATTGCGGTAGTAGATACATGCAGCACTCCCGCGGTCAGCAGGCGCAGCAGTAAGACGCGCGGTAGGTCGATCAGGTACAAGCTGTTTTCAACGAACGCGAACCCGGCGCCGGCGGCGGCACCCGCCAGAACCACCACCCGCCCGGTGAGCCGCGATCGGTGGCTGCGCACCACCAGCGCAAGAGCAGCCAACTTACTGAGCTCTTCAACACCGGCAGAAAGACCGAAGCTGCGTAGCACTCGCACGGGCGCGGCCGGCAGACCAAGCGGTACCCCGGCGCCCAGCGCAAGCACGGCGGCCAGCACCGCGACGGCCGGCAGGATCGCCGGGATGCCGGCGAGAAACCCGTGAGTCACGATGCGCGGGTCGCTGTCCGCAAGGGCCGCCGCCCGGCGGAAGACGAGCAGCAGCGCCAGCGGGGGCGCGTATGCGAGCACCAAATTGGCCGGCGCGACGAGCATCATCGCAGTTACTCCATGCGGCGTTGCAGGTCCTCGAGGCCGGCAACCACCATCTGATTCTGTTCCGCAGTCCCGACGGTAATTCGCAGCGCGTGCGGAAGCCCGAACGAGCCGAGCGCCCGTACCGTAACGCCGTGATACTGCAGCACCTCAAACGCGATCTCGGCTGAGGCGGTGAGTTGAATACACAGGAAGTTTGCTTCCGTAGGATAAAAGGAAAGCCGGAGGCGCTGCAGCTCGGCGTACATATAGCGCTTCCCGGCGCTGTTGGTTTCAAGCGATCGCTTGATGAAATCATTATCCTCGAGCGCGGCAAGTGCGCCGGCTTGCCCGAGGTTGCCGACGGTGAACGGCTGTTTCACGCGTGCGAGCGTCTCGATAACCTCCGGGTGAGCAAAGCCGTAGCCGACGCGCAGACCGGCGAGCCCGTAAATCTTCGAGTAGGTGCGCAAGACGACAAGGTTGGCGAAGCGGCGCAACAGGCTCACGCCTTGCGGGAAGTCGGGCGCTTCGGCGTACTCGCTGTAAGCTTCGTCGAGCACCACTAAAACGTGCTTCGGGAGGCGTTCAAGAAACTCGGTTAGATCGCGCTCGGGAATATAGCGTCCGGTTGGGTTGTTCGGGTTGCACAGAAACAGCAGACGCGTATGGCCGTCGACCCGTTGCCGCATGGCTTCCAGGTTGAAGCAGCCGTCCGGCATAGCCGCCACACGAACCTCGCCGCCGAACAGACGCGTAACAAACTCGTACTGCGAGAAGGTGTGTTCGCCGATCACGGCGTTGGTTCCGGGGTCGACATAGGCCCCCGCCGCGAGCATCATGAGCTCGTCGGAGCCGTTGCCCACCAGGACTTCATCGCAGGAAACACCGAAACGATCGGCGAGCGCGGAGCGGAGCTGCGGAGCGCTGCCGTTCGGGTATCGCGCTAATCCACCCAATGCGTTCTGTATCGCCTTGAGCGCGACCGGGGAGCTGCCCAGCGGGTTCTCGTTGGAAGAGAGCTTTATCTTGCCCGGGGTCTTCCTGCCGGGATGGTACCGGCCGATCTGCTCTAAGGCGGCTCTGGGCTGCAGCGCGTTTTCGCGGCGGGTCACGCCGTGCCCTCTGTGTTAACCGACTTCAGGTTCGGCGGATTTCTCTTCAGATACTCGTGATCCTCGGAGATATCAACGATGAGATCTTTGAGCTTCATTTCCAGCGAGTGTTCGGTTGTCTTGGCGAAAATGAGGTCGCGCGGCTGTTCAAACAACGGCTTAACAGCGGCCATGATGCGGGCGATCTCGTCGTTGCTGAAACCGTTGAGGACAATCACTTTGTTTCGCAACTGCGGGGGTTGCTCGTGCATGCGTTTTCTCCCTCTGCGAATACTACGGATAAACAGTAGCCGAATTCAAGAGCCGCCGCGTTTTGCGCAGTATAGCATGGTGTGAGAAAACTTGGTGATATAGTGTTTCAGCACTATATTATACACAAGCACTTACGCAAACAAGGCTAACGTGAACAACCACGAGGTCTATCGGGACCTCCTCGGGAGAACTGTATGGATTACGGACGTATGACGGTGAAGGCGCAGGAAGCGCTCCAAAGCGCCACCTCGGTGGCACACCAGTACGATCATGCGAACCTTGAGATCGAGCACCTACTCGTTGCGATGCTGCAGCAAACCGACGGAGTGATTCCTCCGTTACTGCAGCGACTGGGGGTTTCGCCGGCCGAGCTTGAGGGTGAGCTGCGCGGGGTGCTCAGGAACAAACCGAAAGTGTACGGCGACACTGCACAGATGCAGATGTCGGGTAAACTCGGGCGCATCCTGTCGAAGGCCCAACAGCAAGCATCGCAGTTGCACGACGAGTACGTCAGCACCGAACACATACTGCTCTCAACCCTTGAAGAAGAGGGTGCGGTCGCTGAGCTGCTGGCGCACAAGGGTATCACGCGCGACGGCATCCTCGCGGCGCTTAAGAGTATCCGGGGCAATCAACGGGTAACTGATCAAAATCCGGAGAACCGCTATCAGGCGCTGGAGAAGTACTGCATCGACCTCACCGGACTCGCGCGGCGTGAGAGGCTGGACCCCGTAATCGGTCGCGATGAAGAAATTCGGCGCGTGATGCAGGTGCTCTCACGCCGGACTAAGAATAACCCGGTGCTGATTGGTGACCCAGGGGTTGGCAAGACCGCGATCGCCGAAGGGCTCGCGCGGCGTATTGTAGAAGGCGACGTCCCGGAGTCGTTGAAGGATAAACGTCTGCTGCAGTTGGATCTGGGCTCGCTCGTCGCCGGAACCAAGTTCCGCGGCGAGTTTGAGGAGCGCCTCAAGGCGGTGATTAAGGAGATTACCGAGTCCAACGGGCAGATCATTCTGTTCATCGACGAGCTGCATACCGTGGTAGGGGCCGGCGCGGCCGAGGGGGCGGTTGACGCGTCCAACCTACTGAAGCCGGCGCTTGCCCGGGGCGAGTTGCGTACCATCGGCGCCTCTACACTCGATGAGTACCGCAAGCATATTGAGGTGGACGCGGCGTTTGAGCGCCGCTTTCAAACCGTGTTCACCGGTGAGCCGTCGGTAGATAGTACCGTCGCGATTCTGCGCGGTCTGCAGGAACGCTACGAGGTTCATCACGGGGTACGTATTCGCGATGAAGCGTTGATTGCAGCGGCAACACTCTCTGATCGTTATATCACTTCGCGCTTTTTGCCCGACAAAGCGATAGACCTTGTTGACGAGGCTGCGAGCAGACTCAAGATGGAGATTGAGAGTCAACCAACCGAGCTCGATCAACTCGACCGGCGCATTCTGCAGTTGAACATGGAAAAGCAGGCGCTTTCGAAGGAGACCGATCAAGCCTCGCACGACCGGCTTGAGAGCCTCAACCGCGAACTCGATGAACTGCAGCAGCGCCATAAGGCGATGAAACTGCAGTGGCAGAACGAAAAGAAGGTCATCGACGAAATTCGTGAGCTCAAACAACGCCTCGAGAATTACAGCCGTGAAGAAGCACAGATGGAGCGCCAAGGCAACCTGGAGCGTGCCTCCGAGATTAAGCACGGGCTGATTCCGGAAACCAGGCGTGAGCTAGAACAGAAGAGCAAAGAAATCGAAGAAATGCAGGGTGAGCAGGCGCTTCTGCGCGAGGAGGTGTCTGAAGAGGACATAGCCGAGGTAGTCTCTTCGTGGACCGGAATCCCGGTTGCCAAAATGATGGCCTCGGAGCTGGAGAAGCTCCTTGACCTCGAGAACATTCTCGGTCGCCGCGTTATTGGGCAAGAGCGGGCAATACAGGCGGTGTCGGACGCGATACGGCGCAACAAGAGCGGGATCTCTGATATCAATCGCCCAACCGGCACCTTCTTGTTTATCGGGCCAACCGGCGTGGGAAAAACCGAAACCGCCAAGACGCTGGCCGAGTTCTTGTTCGACGACGAGAAAGCGCTTACGCGCATCGATATGAGCGAGTACATGGAGAAGCACAGCGTCTCGCGATTGATCGGCGCGCCCCCAGGATACGTGGGCTACGATCAGGGCGGGCAGCTCACCGAGGTGGTTCGCCGGCGTCCGTACTCGGTGATTCTGTTCGACGAGACGGAGAAGGCGCACCCGGATGTCTTCAACATCTTGCTGCAGTTGTTGGACGAAGGCCGGCTGACAGACGGCCAGGGGCGGGTGGTGGACTTTCGGAACACCATTATTATTCTGACAAGCAACCTCGGCAGCGACTTGATTCTGCAGGCTGCCGATCTCAGTGAAATCCGGATACAGATCGACCAGATGCTGCACGCAACCTTCAAGCCTGAGTTTCTGAATCGGCTCGACGAGATCATTACGTTCCACCGCCTCGGCAAGGACGAGATCCTCAGGATTGTTGATATTGAGGTGCGGCGTGTGGCGCAGAGGCTTGCCGAGAAGAAACTCACGATTGAGCTCAGGCCGGATGCCAAGCAGTACCTCGCTGATGTGGGCTTTGACCCGGCCTACGGCGCGAGGCCGCTGAAGCGCGCTATTCAAACGCACTTGCAGAACCCCTTGGCCAAGGAGCTGTTGGCCGGACGATTCGCCGAAGGCGGTACGATTGTGGTCTCGCGCGCGGCTGAAGGCCTTGAGTTCGTCCCCGAAAACGCGTAATACTGGCGCGCGAAAGGGGAACGGCGGTGGCAAAGCTATGGCAGAAACAGTACAAGCTCGATGAGCTGATTGAGCGCTTTACGGTAGGCGAGGATTACCTCCTTGACCGTCAGCTGCTGGTGGCAGACTGCGCGGCGAGCGTGGCGCACGCGCGTATGCTCGCCGAGGTGGGGTTGATCTCGGCGGATGAGCGCGTGCAACTCGAGCGCGAGCTCGCCGTGATTGCAGAGGAGGCGGCCGAGGGGCGTTTTGTGATCGCGCGCGAGGACGAGGACGGGCACACCGCGATCGAGAATCGGCTCACTGCACGTCTGGGAGAGCCGGGGAAGAAGATTCACACAGGGCGCTCGCGCAACGACCAGGTGGTGACTGCGCTGCGCCTGTACCTCAAAGCGTATTTGACGGCACTCGGCGGGAGCGCCGCAGCGTGCGCCGAGCTGTTGTTCGAACGTGCCGAGCACAGTGCCGAGCTGCCGATGGTGGGCCGCACCCACATGCAGCCGGCGATGCCGAGCACGGTAGGCTTGTGGATGGCGGCGTACGCCGAGGAGCTTGTGGATCTGCTGCAGTTGCTGCAGGGCACCTATACATTGGTAGACCAGTCGCCCTTAGGGGCCGCCGCGAGTTACGGGGTTCCGCTGCCGCTTGATCGCGGGCGCGTTGCCGAGCTTCTGGGGTTTGCGCGCGTGCAGAACAACGTGCTGTACGTCAACAACTCCCGGGGCCGTGTTGAGGGCTTGGTGCTCGAGCTGCTCGACCAAATTGGACTGACTTTCAACAAGCTCGCTACCGATTTGATTCTTTTTGCGTTGCCTGAGTTTGGGTACTTCAGCTTACCGCCGGAACTGTGTTCGGGATCGAGCATCATGCCGCAAAAGCGCAACCCCGACGGGCTGGAGCTGGTGCGGGCAAAGTCGGGTATGATCGCCGGCTGGGCGGCGCAGGTGAAAAACGTGGTGCGCTCATTACCCTCGGGGTACAATCGTGATTTTCAAGAAACCAAGCAACCACTGCTCGCCGCCGCCGCAACCGCGCTTGATTGCGTGCGGGTGATGACACTCACGATAGACCGGTTAGTGGTACACCCCGAGCGGCTGCGTGCGGCGTTCACCCCCGAGGTGTTCGCGACCGACGCTGCGCTCGAGTACGTACGCTCGGGGTACAGCTTCCGCGATGCCTATCGCAAGGTCGGCGAGAACCCCGAAGCGTCCGGTGCGCGCGAGCCGCTGGAGGTCATCGCAGCGCGTAGCGCCCCGGGCAGTCCGGGAAATCTTGCGATTGACGAGCCGCGCGCGCGGCTGGCGGCGTTTAGCGGCTGGGTAGCGGGGCAGGAGCGGGAGCTCGCGGCGGTGGCCGAAAACCTGCTTGGGCAGGCCTATCCGCTGTACGCGCCGCCTGCGTGATCAGCTCGCGCGTGTGCGGTTACTCCAGACTGCCGCGCAGTGTGTTATCTTTGGTAACGTACGCGGCGCGCGCTGCTGTGCCGTACCGCCGAATAGATCACCATTGCGAGCACCGTGAGCACGTACGGAAGGCTCAACAGTACAGTATTGGGTAACGCGATTACGCCTTGCGCAGCCATAGAGACTGTTTCGGCAAACGCGAACACGAAGGCCGCGATCAAGACGCCGCCCGGGTGGCGGTAGCCAAGGTAAATGGTCACCAGGGCGATCCAGCCGCGGCCGGAGGTAATGTTCGGAAGGTATACGCCTAAGCGCAGTGCCAGCAGCCCGCCGCCGAGACCAGCCCCAATTCCCGACAGAATAATAGCGATGCGCTTGTAGCGCTCCGGCGAAAGGCCGCGCAGCCGCAGCGTCTCGGGGTTGACGCCCACCACGCGCACGCGAAGCCCGAAACTGCTGCGGTACAACGCCACCCACACCAACACCGTGAGCACAATGCCGAGGTATACCCCTACGTGGTGTCCAAACAACAGATCGTGTACGAGCGGGATGCGGAACTCAAATGTGAGATCCAGACGCGGCAGCACCGGCATCTCGGCGAATCGCAATACGCCCTTGGTGCCGAATAGCTGATTTGAGATAAACGGAATCCCGCCTGCGGCCAACAGGTTGATGCCTAATCCGGTAATGAAGATGTTGGAGCCGAAATCTATGCTGATGATGCTGAACACCAGCGCGAGCAGCGCGCCGGCGACAGCTGCGGTGAGCACGCCCAATAACACGCTGCCGGTGGCGGCGGTCACTACGATGGCGGCAAATGCACCGGTAAGCATTAACCCTTCGAGCGATATATTCAGCACGCCGGCGCGCTCGGACAGCAGGCCGCCTAAACCGGCGATCAAGATTGGGGCCATTATCCCGAGACTGTTTGCGATCATGCGCGCGCATCCCGTTTCAAGCGCAGCCGCCGTAAGATCCGAGGCAGATGCTGCGCGGTGATAATGAAAAAGATCACCGCCTGGATAATCGTCGCCAGCTCAAAGGTGAACTCGGTGTGCAGAATCGCGGTACGCGAACCGGCCTGCAAGTACGAGAACACCAGCGCGGCCGGGATTACCCCCAAGGGGTGACTCCTCCCAATCAGGGCAACCGCGAGCCCGTTCCACCCCAGTCCGGCTGAGAACCCGACCAAAGCCGCGTGATGCGTGCCCAGCACGTGGAACGCGCCGGCGAGTCCGTGCAGCGCGCCCGATATCAGCATCGGGAACAGAATGTACATCCCGGTGTTGATTCCGCCGTAGCGCGCGAACGCAATGTTCAGCCCGGTCAGCCGCCACTCGTACCCGCGGACGGTGTAGAAAAGCAGGAAAAACGTGATCGCGGCTGCGGCCAATGCCAGCAGAATTCCAATGTGCAGCCGCGAGGGCGGCAGAATGCGCAGCAGGCGAAACGCCTCCGGCACGCGCGGGGTTGTCAGTAGATTGCTCGCCGGGTCGTTCAGGGGCCCGACAATCATGTAATCGATAATCGGGATAGAGGCCGAAGCGATCAGAAACGAAGTGATCAGCTCGTCGGTGTCCCAGAGAAACCGAAACAGGCCCGAGAGCCCCGCCATGATTCCCGCGGCAACCACCCCGGCGGTGAGCGCAAACGCAATTCCACCGGCGGCCGAGAGTTGGGGTGCGGCGTTCGCAGCCACTGCAGTTACAACCGCAGCGGTGTATACTTGTCCCTCGCCGCCGAGGTTGAATACGCCGGCGCGAAACGCAAGCGAAGCCCCAAGCCCGGTGAGTACCAGTACGGTGACCCCGTTGATCATGTTTCCAAAGTAGTAGGTGTTGCTGAACGGACCGAAAAAGAACGCTCGTATCGCGGCGACCGGAGTGTCGCTGCCGGCGATCAGCAGCACGACGGTCACGGCCACTGCGGCGGCCAACGCAAGAGCGATAGCGGGGACGCTGCCGCGTGGGCTCGTTCTGTTCATACCGGCGCTTCCTCGAGCGGATCGGCGAGTTTATGTTCAAGTCCGAGCATGTATTCGGCGACCTTGTCGCGGGTGCGAGCGTCGCCGCGCAGCACGGCTGCAATGCTGCCCTTAAACATCACTGCGATTTCGTCACTGAGACCGAGGATCTCGTCGATGTCGGCTGAAATCAAAATGATTGCGGTGCCGCCTTCGCGCAGGCGCCGGATCTCGCGGTACACGAACTGCTTGCTGCGAAAATCCAGTCCCCAGCTCGGCTCCGAGAAAATCACCACCTGCGCTCCGGTTGAGAGCTCGCGTGAGAGAATGACCTTTTGGATGTTACCGCCCGAGAGTCTGCGCAAGGGCTGCTGCAGTGATGCGGTGATCCGAAACTGATGCTTCAGCTCGCCCAAAAAGCCGTCCAGGCTCTTGCGGTCAAACACCCCGCCACGCTGTAGGCGTTTGCGTCTCAGGAGAATGAGATTGTCTTGTACGCTTGAGTCCATACTGGCGCCGCGGATCAAGCGGTCGGTAGGAACATAGGCGATGCCGTGCTGGCGAAAGCGCCGCGGTGAGAAATCACTGATGTGCTTATCGCCGATTATGATCTCCCCTGAATCAGGGATCGCAGACCCGGAGATCACCTCTTCAAGGTACTCGAGCCCGTTTTCCCGGATTCCGGTGATACCCACGATGGAGCCGGCACGCACTGTAAGCGATACGTCACGCAGCAGCGGAAAATGCCCTTCATACAACGAGACGTTCTGTAGGGCGAAAAGCGGTGAGCGTTCGGCCTCAATTGTCTCGGAGCCGGACTCACGGCTTTCGGCAGCGGTAGGCGGCAGGTCTTCGCCGTCTGTCTGAGCATCCTCGCCGATCATCAGGTTTGAGAGGTCCTCGATAGTGGTGTCTTCGATCAGACGCTCGGCCACTGCGGCGCCGTGGCGCATTACGGTTACCCGGTCGGCAATCGCAAAAACCTCACGCAGTTTGTGCGTGATCAAAACCAAGGCGCGGCCTTGGGCGGCGAGACTGCGCAGGAGACCGAACAGCAGCTCAACCTCGTGATCACTGCACGGCGCGGTCGGCTCGTCAAGAATCAAGACCTGTGGGTCGCGCAGAAGCGCGCCGAGGATTGCGGCGAGGTGCAGTTGGCTCGAGGCGAGAAGCTCAACTTGGTGCTTGGGGTTAATCGGCATGCGGTAGCGGGTGGCGAGCTCGGTTATGCGGTCAACCGCTTCGCCACGATTGATCAGCCCAAACGATCCTCGCGGCTCGATTCCGAGCATGAGATTCTCCCAAACTCGCAACTCGCGCACGAATTGCGGATGCTGGTGTATCATGAAGATACCGGCCTCGATCGCATCGCGCGGATGTTCAAAACGCGTGTTGACCCCGCGAACTCGAATACTGCCTGAGTCGGGCACAAGCGCACCGGAGAGGATGTGCATTGTCGTGGACTTGCCGGCGCCGTTCTCACCGACTAACGCGTGGATCTCACCGGCACGAATCGCGAAACTCACCTCACGATTCGCCCAGACGTTATTCTCGGGAAAGCATTTGGTGATGTTTGTGAGCTCTACAATCGGCGGTTCCGAAGCTTTCGCGGTCACGTTTACCGTTACAGTCGCGGCATTTCGAGTTCTAGATCGCCGCTTCGAAGGCGTTCAAGGATTTTGCCAATCTCGGCGCGAATGTCGGTCGGGACATGCCGCTGGTACAATGAGTCCTCGGTGTCGAAATCTACGTAGCCTTCGCGGACCCCCACCACTTCCGAGACCCCGAACGATAAATCTCCGTCAATCGCCTGCAGCGTGCGCTCGTAAGCGATGGTGTCGAGGCGAATAATCGAGCTGCCGAGCACTACACCGGGTTCTTGGTCGTAGCCAGAGGAGTCGAACCATAATACGTAGCCGCCGCGCTCCTTGGCGGCGGCTATCACGCCTTGATTGCCGCCCCCGGCTATCGTGAGGATTACGTCGGCGCCGCGGCCGATCATGCTGCCCGCGAGCTCGTTCGCGGTCCCGGCGTCGTACCAGTTGCCGAGAACACGGAAATCAACTTCAATGTCAGGGTCTATTGTTTGCGCCCCTAATGTGAACGCGGGCACGATTACCTCGTTCATGATTGGATACTCTTGCCCGGCGAGAAGCCCGATACGCAGCTCGTCGCGGGTGTGCTTTAATCCGTCGTGCGTGGTGACGAGTCCTGCGAAGTAACCGTTCAGAAACGCCTGCTCGCGCTGGTTAAACTGCACTGTCGCCATGCTTTCGTGATTGTCACCGTAGCCGTCGAGTATTAAGAACCGTTGCGCCGGAAAGCTCTCGGCCACCTCGGCGGCGATCTCCGGCAGGGAAGGGTTTGAGCTCACGATCAAATCGTACTCGCCGGTTGCGCTGAGCGAGGTAAGCCCTTCGCCCCATTCGGCCTGATTGAAGCCGCCCTCAATGACACGAACCGCAACTTCGTCGCGCTCCTCTGCCGCGCGTTTCACCCCTTCTACGAGCATTTCATAGGTGGGGCTGCCTTCAACTACACCGGGCACGAATACGGCGATCGAGAAACTCACGGTCCGCTCTTCATCCGGGGCACAAGCTGTTGCTGCAAGAAGCACAGCGGCGGCCAAGATAGTAATCCCATATACGGTTCGCACAAGTCGGTGCGTGTCCACAATAATGCCTCCAAGTGCGGTATAACGCGTGGTGCATTCATATCCTACACCTAAGCCTCCCGCTTGTTCAATCTTGACCGGTGTAACCGCTTATGATAGCGTTGCACGCACGCTCGCGGCATGAGCTCTATACCCACGGCGTAGCGGAATCGATCTTGAGCAATCATCGGCCTAAAAAAACCTTTGTTTTGAGCGTTGATGTCGGCACTACCTCGGTTAAGCTGGGCTGCGTTGATACCAGCGGTGAGTTGCTGTGGTGGGATCGCGAGCGCATTCTCGCACATCAACACGACAGCACGCGCTGGTATCCGAAGACCTGGGTTCGCGTGCTGCAAATCATGCTCGACCGTATGCCCCGTACACTCTTAGAGACGCTGAGTGCGGTCGCGGTCAGCGGACACGGCCCAACCGTGATTCCGCTCGATCATGACGGCGAACCGCTGTCACACGCATTAATGTGGTTGGAGACGCACGAGAGCGAGCCGGTTGCCGGTGAGTCCTATTTTTTGCCGAAGGTGGCGTGGTTTCGAAGCGCGCATCCAAGACTGTTCGAAAGTACGCGCTACTTTTTGTCGTGCCCCGAGTTCGTTTCATTCTTTCTTACCGGCGAGGCGGTGACGATCAGCCAGAGCGAAGAGTTTTCCCGCTACATTTGGACGCCGGAACAACTGCGGTCGGCCGATCTTGATCCTGAGCTCTTCCCGCCCTTCATCGGCATCGGTGATCGCATCGGCCGGGTGAGCTCCAGGGCGTCCGGGTACCTCGGGCTGCGCGTGGGTGTGCCGGTGTGCGCCGCCGGACATGATTTTCTGATCAGCCTGTTGGGGACCAAGACGATTGTACCGGGACGTACCTGCGATCGCGCCGGGACCTCGGAAGGCATAAATCATTGTTCGGAAACCCCGGTAACAACCGCGCAAATCCGCTGTCTGCCGCATGTGGTTCCCGGATTCTACAATGTTGCCGGCATTCTTTCCTCAACCGGCCGGCTATTCGAATGGTTTCGACGTATCTCAGGACAGGAGGGACTCCCATACGATCAGATGCTCAACGAAATCAAGCGTGTGGCGCATCGCACGCAGAAGCCGTGGTTCTTTCCGTCAATCCACCAGGGGGCCGCCTGGGAGTTCAGTCGGGGTATGTTTATTGAGCTCGGCGCGCAGCATGGAACTGCCGAAATGGGCCGCGCGGTGGTGGATTCAATCGGGTTTGCGGTGCGCGAAGCGGTTGAAATTCTACGCGAGCATGGGTGCGAGGTCCGGAGCTTGACGGCGTGCGGCGGCCAAGCGAAAAACGCCGTCTGGAACCAGATGAAGAGTGATATCGTTGGGGTGCCGATTGAAGTTCCCCGTGTTGAAGACGCCGAGCTGGTGGGTGACGCTTGCGCTGCGCTCACCGGTCTCGGTGAGTTCGGCTCGGTCACTGAGGCCTCCGAGCAGCTGGTTACGCTAAAACAACGCTACGAGCCGTCGAATGAGGTGCACGGCCTTTACACTACCGGTTACCACACCTATCGTCGCCTGTACTCACGGTTTCGGGAAGCGTTGTCGGCCGGGGATCCCCCAATAACCCGGCCTCATGAGCCCTGAAAGCGACACCGGCAGGCCCGCCGGGACTCGAATGGCTGCAGAAACGATACCATACGCTACAGCTCAAGAGGGTTTTGATTTCATTCCAGGGTCGTAGTATACTTTTGGTGTTGGGGGTGGAGCGCGTGTACATGTTTGGTCCATTTCTATTCTTATTTCCTCTGCTGCTCACGGTCCTGGCGGTCCGCGCGGGGATGAGTCTCTTCTATTCGGTGCAACAGCGTCCGGATCGCAGCCCGTACCTTGACGGTGAACCCCTGTATAGAGGCCATCACGACCCTGCGCTATATCACCCGGCGGTCCTGCAGTCGCGGGTGTTTAAGCTAGCTTACCGCCTCGGAGGGCGTGTTACCGTCTCGGATGTCGTGATTGAGACCGGGCTGAGTGTCGATGAATCCGAAGAGTTGCTGCAGAGCCTTGTGGATAACGCGCGCGTTCGTATGGAGGTAGATGACCGTGGGATGATGAGCTACGAGTTCCCCGAAATCCAAGCGCGTGCCGAGCACGAGCGCCGCCATCGCTTTTCGCGCCAGCTCGGTGAACAGCCGCGCAACGACCACGCTATTGACACTGACGGCCGGCAATCGAATCGCGATACACCGGGCGGGACGGAATGAAGGCTAAGAAGCGTTCTGCAAGACTTGGTTGAACGTATCGCGCACTCGCGAGCGAACAGTATGCAGCTGTTCCAGCAGCGCGGTTTCATCGGAGGAATTGCCCAACAGGCGGCGAGCGAGGGTTAGCTTTCCCGCCGGATCCTTCGGGATGCTGTGAACCTGCCTATCTTCAAGTATCTGTAGATAATGCTCTAGGCGCCTCAGCCACAGGTAGTCGGCTTGAAGCACCCGGCAGCGTTCGGCGTCAAGGACCGCGTGTTTTTCAAGCTCGGCAAGCGCTGTAAGTGTGTTTGGGCTCAGGAGCTCCGGCGCGCGACGAGCATGCATGAGCTGCAGCGCCTGCACGAGAAACTCGATGTCGCGGATGCCACCTTCGCCGGATTTCACATCATCGGGCGAGCTGCGCGCAACTGCGGCACGCCGCAACGCCAACACCGACTCTCGGGCCGACTCAGTACGGGCCCCGGCGGACAGCAGCGCCGGCCGCACCGCTTGCAAGAACCGGTCGCCGACGTGGAGATTCCCGGCCAGCGGCGTAAGCTTCAACAGCGCCTGATACTCCCAGTAGCTTGCAGACCCGTTGTAGTATCTCACCATCGCGGGTAACGAATGCACAATCTGACCTGAGCTTCCGAACGGGCGCAACCTCAGGTCTACCCGATAGAGGTAGCCGTTTTCGGTATGGTCAGACAGGTCCGAGCGCAAGCGCCGCATTACCCGCGCGTACAGCGTGTTCTCGCGCTCGGATGGAGGCGACTGTCGCGGGTCGAAGATCGCAAGCAGGTCTATGTCTGAGCTGTAATTCAATTCACGTCCCCCGAGCTTGCCGAATGCCAATAAACAGAACCGCAGCCGATCCTCCGGCTCGTGCTCAAACCCTTGCCAGGCCGCGTCCAAGGCCGCCGCAACGATGCTCACCGCAAGGTTAGTGAGCTCAGTGAAGATCTCGGTTTGGTCGACGCGCAGACAGATGTCACGGGTACCGATCCGGAGGATCTCGCGTTTCCGGAAATCGCGCAGCTCCGCGAGCCATGCGTCACGCTCGGGTTGGGCTCCGCGTAACCGGCGGAGCTCCTCGGCCAGGTGCTCGCGCCGCCGCACGCTTGATACGATCTTCGGTGTGGTGACCCACTCCAAGAACTGCGGATTCGTGCTCAAGGTGTCGGCAAGAAACTGGCTGCCGGCAAAAATCAGGAGCATGATTTCAAAGCGCTTGGGCTGCAGCAGCAATCCGCGGTAGTGCGCTTCGCGATCGTCCAACTGCCGGACGAACTGCTCCCAATTGTTCAGCGCCATATCCGGGTCGGGGGTGCGCGGGAGCAAGTCGGCCGCAAGCACCGCAAGCTCGGCGAACAGGTACGCCTGGTCGCGTGCGCCGGCGAGACGCCGCAGATTGCCGAGCGCGCGCTCGGGGTTGCGAAAGCTGAGGCGCTCAAGCACATCGAGCCGGGTGGCGGCGTGATTGCTGTCGGCAAGGACCAGGTCGGCGAGGCCGGCAACGCCGTCGTGCGGAATCGCGTCGCGGCCGAGCTCACGCTCTACGAAAGCACGGACCAGCGCCGTGGTTGTCTCGAACTCCAGGTGCAACTGTGCTGCCGGCGTGAGCTCGCCTTTGCCTTGATAACCGGCGCGGCGTGCGAGGTGGATGTATTCCATGGAGTCAAGAGCGGGTAAGAACAGGTCTTGCGCGTTACCGCGCAGCATTCGAAGGCCGTTGATCGCGGTCCGCAGAAATCGGTAGGCCTGAACGAGCTGCTGCGCTTCTTCCGGCTCTATTGCACCCGAGTCCGCAAGCCCGCGGAGCGCCTGGTGAATGCCCGGCGTTCGAAGCGCAACATTGCTGCGCCCGTGGACAATCTGGAGGATCTGCACCGAGTACTCCAGATCCACTAAGCCGCCGGGGCTGAACTTGGCGTTGGGGCGGTTGGCCGCGCCTTTGTCTTTCAGTTGGATTGCGCGCAACCGCTTGAGCTCGGCACGGTCAATACTGTCGGCGCCGTACAAGAGCTCATCGCGCAGTCGTTCAATCTGGGCGCCGAGCGGGTCATCACCGCCGATCGGCCGCAGACGTACTAAGGCCAGCTTCTCGAGGCTGCTTGCGTCGTTGGAGTAATACCGAATGAAGCTCGCGATGCTCACCGCGAGCGGTCCGGCCGAGCCGTGTGGGCGTAGACGCAGATCTACTTGGAAAATGCCTTCGCGTTTCGCATCAATCATGCTCACCGCGTCGGAAAACAAACGCTCGAAAAACTCGCGATTCGTGATCGCCTCGGCGCCGTCGGTCTCGCCGTCGTCGCTGTACACAAACATCAGTTCTATGTCGGAAGCGTAGCCCAAGGCCTGCCCGCCGAGCTTTCCGAGGCCCAGAATTGCATACGGCGCGCGGAGCCCCGCTGCGGTTCGGGGAACGCCGTAGCGGGCCGCCAGTTCTCGAGACGCGAGCTCAACCGCGGTTCTCACAACCGTCTCGGCGAGAGTAGTCAGGCGGGAGCTGAGAAAGAAAAAATCCAGCTCGGGGTGCAGGATGTGATCTAGGTCGATAAGATAGGTCTCTTGATCCTTGAACTCGTTGAGTACACGGCGTTCGGCTTCGGGGGAGTCGGCGTCGTCGAGCAACTCATGGAGCCGCTGCGCCAGCTCCTCGGGCGGCGTGCTGACCAAACGGTCTTGCCGGGCACGCGTTAGCACCGGAACGAGGGTTTCATACTGCAGCCGAATGAAGTCTTCCCAGAGAAAATCGCTTGCACCTAGCAGCCGTGCAAGGTCTTTTAGCACTTTGGGATCGGATAGAAGCTTAGTTTCGCTGATAGTGTCGGCCATCGGACGGACATTCTGCAGCAGAGTCTCAAAGCGCAGTAACGCCGTGTAGGGGTCGGGCGCCCGGTCAAGGAAATAGGTGAACTGTTTCGTGAAGACTGCCGAGAATTTCACCTGCTGCAGCATTTCTTCATCGCGAATAGGTTGTCCGTTTGCGTCAAGCAGATCAAAGATGTCCTCAATCTGTTCGCCGTGCGTACGGATTTCAACCTGCTCAATTGACAACGCGTGCAGTGCAAAGGCTGTGCTGAGGGCGTAGAGGAAGAACGGCGTATCAGTGGAAATGACTGTGAGCCGCGTGTAGCCTTCTTCGGCTTGGCCGAGTTGCACATCCACCGGATATAGCAGCGCTTCGGAGCTGATTGCGGTGCGCGAGAGCGCTGCAGCCACGTACTCGTTGACCAGACGTTTGGCTTCATCAAACGCTTCCTGAGTATTCTGCGTCAGCAGAGGCATCACGCTGTCGACATACTCGGTGAAGTGTTGAGACCAGTCAGGGCCTTGTTCGGCGTTGATGCGCCCGGTGAAGGTATCGATGATGGTGCGCCGCGGCGAATCGCCGGCGAGGACACGCCGAAACTGCCGGGCGGTGAGGCGCTTGTCTATGCGCCCGCGCGGGCGAGAGCCGTGACGGGCTTCGCCCCTGAGCGCGCTGCCCGGCTTGTGCTTCACTCGCGCTGCGCCCGGCTCACGGTCCAGCTCCGGTGGTTTGGAGGTCGAGATTGTACCGCTCTCGATATTGAACCCGCAGGCTGCGAGCATCCCGGCGAGTAGCGAGAACTCTCCCGGATAGTCGTATGAGTAGAACGTGACGGTGACCCGTTCATCAGCGAGCTCCTGGATCTCGAGGACGTAGGGGTTATCCGGTCGCAGCTCGGCGAGCCTGCTCGCGTAATGCCCGATCTGCGCTGCCGGCGTCCGAGTATAGAACCGTTCAGGAAAGGCACGCAGGAATGCCTCCAGTTCCTCCTCGCTGAGCGCCGGGCAGTAAGGCCTCAGTTGCTCGACCGTCGGGACGTCGATAAAGCGTTCCATATCAGTGTTCATGATCGACGAATCCGACGCGTCTGTCCAGAGTTGCCCGTGAATGTCTTGGTGCAGGGAAGCCGCCCGCCCGAGTTGTAGCGCGTCAGAATGCCCAGCGAGCTTTGCAATACGCTTCCGCTCAGCTCGGCGTCTTGAAAGTGTGCGGGTCAATCCCGTGCTTCTGCACACGCAGACCCATTCGGCGTTCGGTGATTCCGAGCATGCGGGCGGCCTTCGCCATGTTGCCTTTGGTAGACTTCAGCGCATCCATGAGCAATTCGCGCTCAACCCCGTTCAACGCTTCCTCCAGCTTGCCTTGCGGCCGCGTGTTGGTTGACTCAGCCGATTGCAGGGTAGGGGGAAGGTGATGTGCATGGATGACCTCATCGACACTCAGCAGGACGGCGCGTTCAATACAGTTTTCCAGCTCGCGTACATTGCCCGGCCAATGGTAGCCCATCAAGAGGTCTATAGCCGGAGTCGATATCCTGCGGATCGCTTTGTGATTCTGGCGTGCGTACTTGTCCACGAAGTAATCAGCCAGCAGCAGGATGTCGCTGCGGCGATCGCGCAGCGGTGGGATGTGAATCGGGAAGACGTTCAAGCGGTAATACAAGTCAGAGCGGAAGACATTCTGTTCCATGAGCTCTTCGAGGTTGCGGTTGGTGGCGGCAATAATACGAACATTGCTGCGGATGGTCTGGTTTCCCCCCACGCGCTCAAACTCCTTTTCTTGGAGAACACGAAGCAGTTTTATCTGAGTAGTTGCCGACAAGTCGCCGATCTCGTCGAGGAAGATGCTTCCGCCGTTCGCAATCTCGAAGCGGCCCTTGCGGGTTGCGCTTGCACCGGTGAAAGCGCCTTTCTCATGTCCAAACAACTCGCTCTCGATCACGGTCTCGGGTAATGCCGAGCAGTTGACTTTCACGAAGGGCTTCTTGCTGCGCGGGCTGTTGTAATGGATAGCTTGTGCCACAAGCTCCTTGCCGGTTCCGCTCTCCCCGCGGACCAGTACGGTAGCGTCGCTCGTCGAAACCTGTGCAACCAAGTCGAACACGTCCTGCATCGCCTTAGACTTGCCCATGATGTTTGCCGGCCGAAAGCGCTCGCGCAGTTGCTGCTGCAAGCGGGTGTTCTCGCGCAGCAGCTCCTCCTTCTCCTCAAGCGCTTCTTGGCGTATTTTTACGGCCTGCGCGATCAAGGAAGAAATGACCGAGAGCACCCGAAGATCGTCCTGCAGTTTGGATTCTCCGGCAGACATGCGGTCTACACTCAGCGCCCCTATAGGCTCGTTGCCGATCTTCACCGGCACGCAGATGAACGAGATGTCCTTGCAGCTCTGACTCCGTCGCGCTCCGGTGCGATTTAGAAACGCCGGGTCCTCTGATATGCGCGGAATAACACGTGGTTGGCCGGACTCAACTACTTTCCCGGTGATGCCTTCGCCGAGCTTATAGCGGCCGCGTTCGCGTTCGGTATCTGACAGTCCGTAGGCTTCCTCGATCAGGATTTCGCCGGTGTCACGATTGAGCAGCGTGAGGGTCGCTCGCAAGGTATTCAGATGGTCGGTCACCGCCTTCAGAACCGGCACCACCACCTGTTTGATTTCCATGCTCTGATCGAGAAGCTGACTGATTTCGAACAGCAGCGAGAGTTCTTCGAGATTGCGCTTATAATCCGTCGCAGGGATGGTGTTCTTGTCCACCTCCGCGCCTCCGTCTGGTTCTGTTTAGCTCGAGGCCCGGGATACCGCGCCTAGGCACCGTCGGGTAGCAACCCTTCGTACACAATTTTTTCTTCACCGTTCAGACTGACAAACGAGCCGTCTTCAAACTGCTCATAGGCCTCCGGCACCTCTGAGATCATCACGAGCTCGGGATTAGCCGCTTGAATCTCGGAGTCGCGGAGCTCAACGCGGCTCTCGGAGATCACCCCGCGGACATTACGCAAAACCGGCAGGTACGCGCGGGTGAGGGCGCGGACCAGCAGAATTTGCGGTGTCTCAATGCCCTCGAGCTTGCTTACCGCCTGTTGCGCCCCGGTCAGTTTCACAATTCTTCCGGAGCACGCAGCGCCGAAGCCAACGTGTCCCCGGTTCAGTATCTTGGCCATGAAATGCACCTTGATGGTGTTCATCATCAAGGGTGAGTTGACCGGTATTCCGGCGGCGGTGACGACCTTGTCGAGGCGCTGCACGTAACCGTATTTCAACGCCATACGCAGAGCGTTCTGTATCATGAGCTCCGAGTCGCGTACGTGGCCTGTCACGATCGGACACACGCCCCAAACAATCAGCAATTGCCGGCACACGCGCTCAGAGGTAGTCACAGCGATGATGTTCTGCATGGGCCGGAACTTACTGAGGATCCGGGGGCTGTTGCCGCGCAGACTCGGCGTCACGATCGCCGCAGCGTTGACGTCGGCTGCGACGACGAAAGCGGCTTTTGCTACGCTGTGACCGATGTCGTGCGAAGGGCTGTGGAACGAAAAGTACTCGGCACAGCGCTTACGGTACTCGTCGGAGCCCTCCACCGCCAGTGCAATGCGGTTGAGAGTCTCAGCCGAGCGAATGGGGTATGCGCCGTTGGCGGTTTCGCCCGAGAGCATCACTGCGTCGGTGCCGTCGAAAATCGCATTTGCCACATCGGTAAGCTCTGCGCGTGTAGGGCTGGGGTTGTGGATCATTGAGTCCAGCATTTGGGTTGCGGTAATAACCGGCTTGTTCTCGCGGTTGCACTTCTCGATGATACGCTTTTGCGCCATCGGGATCTCTTCGAGCTCAAGCTGCACACCGAGGTCGCCGCGCGCAACCATGATGCCGTCGGACACCCGAATGATTTCGTCGATATTGTCGAGCCCTTCCTGGTCCTCAATCTTCGAGAGCAGCTGAATCGGTGATTCATGTGAATCGATGAACTCGCGCATTGCCTCGACATCGCCGGGTTTGCGAATAAACGAGGCGGCGATGAAATCCATGTCGTTCTCAATTGCAAACAGTATGTCGGCCTGGTCTTTGGCAGTCATCGCCGGCAAAGAGGTGCGCACTCCCGGCACGTTGACGTTCTTGCGGCTTCCAAGCGAACCGCCGCTGAGTATCCTGCAGCGGATGTCGTTGCCCTCAACCGCTTCGACTTTTAGGTCCATCAAGCCGTCGGCGATAAAGATGTGACCACCGATCTTAACCTTCGACGGCAGTTCCTTGTAACTGATGCTGAGCCGTTCGGCGGTTCCCTCAATCTCATCGGTGGTGAGAATGATCTCGTTGCCCGGAATAAGTCGGATCTTCTCATCATTGCGAATCATCCCGGTACGAATTTCCGGTCCCTTTGTGTCGAGCATCGTAGCGATGGGGGTTCCGGCATCCGCCGAGGCCGCTCGAACCATCTCAAGCCGGCTACGATGCTCGCTGTGGTCCCCGTGCGAAAAATTGAAGCGCGCGATGTTCATCCCGGCGCGGATCAAGGCGGCGATCTTCTCCTGGTCTCCGACCGTCGGGCCTAAGGTGCATACAATACGGGTTTTTCGAAGTGGTGCCATTTGATTACCGGTCTCTTTGCTAGTGGTGCGTCTGAGGATACCGCATTTTCTTACTATGATCCAGCCGGATCGGCCCGCCGCACTGCTCCGGCGCATCATTCAGTTCATGATCGTGGACATTGTCAGCGTTCAATGTACGATTGAGCTTAGCGCGGGAGGTCGGCACAGGGTCAAACAATCTTGAGCGCCGGCGGCCGGAAGCAACAACATTAAGGGAAAGCAGACTTACATGAAACCAATACACAAGGCGCTTATACTCGGTGACGCAATGATTCCAAGTAAGCTATTTGCTCCGGCGTTTGAGCGCTGTTTGTCTGAGTTCGTAGAGACAGCCGTGGTTGGGGAATGGGAGCCGGATTGGGACAAGCTGCAATACCGCCGGCTGGAAGTCGAGAAGAACGGCCCGGAGATCGAATCGGTTCCCCAAGAGGTTGCTGAAGCAGCGGATGCCGAGGTGCTGTTAGGGCTGTTTGTTCCAGTTTCCGCGACCGTCCTCGAGTCGATGCCGGATCTGCGCGTGGTCGGCGTATGCAGGGCTGGGCTGGAGAACGTCAATCTCGCCGAAGCTCGTAACATCGCTCGCGCCCACTTGTCGATTAAGAACGGCGACTGGCGCAAGGAATTCTCAAACTCAAGCTGGATCCCTGAGCTCAAGGAGAAAACTGTGGGCATTGTCGGGCTCGGGCATATCGGACAACTCGTGGCTAGAAAGCTCTCCGGATTTCAGGTGAAGCTGAGCTGAGTCAAATGAAACCCACCGCGTACCTCATTAATACCGGTCGCGCCGGGCTGATTGACCAAGATGCACTTGAACGCGCATTAGCCGAGAGAAAGATCGCCGGCGCCGGCCTTGATGTTTTTCCCACCGAGCCGTTACCGGCAGAGAGCAAGCTGCGTGAGCTGGACAACGTTACTCTGACAACGCATATCGCCGGGACGACCACTGAAGCACTCACGAATTCTCCGTTCCTGCTGATGGAAGATATCGCAAGGTTGTTCCGTGACGGAACCCCGCGTTTCCTGGTGAATCCGGAAGTGCTTGATCGTCCGGAATGCGCGATGTGGCTGCAGCAGCATGCGCCCGATGTGCTGCGCGCATGCTCACGGCTGCTGGGAGTTCAGGATTACGTCGCGTACCTCATGACCGGCTCGTATTGTACGGATTATTCTCAGGCATCGCGTACGCTGCTGTTTGACATTAACGGACTGAGATGGGATTGTGAGATTCTCCGGGAGCTTGAGGTTCCGTTAAACAAACTGCCCGATGCCGTCGAACCGGGTGCACGGATCGGCGCAACAACAGCTGCGTTGAGGCGAGAAACCGGATCCCCCAGCGGAGTCCCTGTAGTTCTCGCAGGCGGAGATCAGCAGCTGGCTGCCGTAGGCATGGGTCTGCCGTAGGCATGGGTATTGTTGACCCCGGGACTGCAGTAGCGAATACGGGCACCGGATCGTTTCTGATTACTCCCGTGGAACGGCCGGTATTTCATCCCGAGATGCGGACACTCTGTAGCGCTGCAGGGGCGCCGGGTAAATGGATGGCCGGAGCCGGAATACTCACTACCGGGATCGTGTATCAATGGTTTGCGAGAGAGATCGGAAGCGGGCGCGGCGCGGGAGATGGTCCGGGCGATGCAGACCAAAGCGATGTGCAGAAGGCCGACATGGAGCGGTTAAACGAGATCGCCTCGCAATCACCGGTGGGATCCAACGGAGTAGTGGTATTACCTCATTTTGCCGGTGCTGCTGCGCCGTTCTGGAACGCCGATGCACGGGGAATTATCGCGAATATCGGCCTCTCTACAACGCGAAGCGACATGGCCCGAGCAGTATTAGAGTCTATCGCGAGGGAGCTCGGCATGAACTTCGACCTGCTCGTGGAACAGTGCGGTGATATAAGTGAAGTTGCCGTGGCGGGCGGTTTGACACGGATAGCATTATTTAATCAAATGCAGGCGGATTCGTTCGATACTCCGGTCCGTTTAAGCGCTGTTCCAGGAGCCTCCGCTTTCGGGGCGATGATTAGCGCAACGGTGAACCTCGGTGTGTATCCTGATCACCTGCAGGCTTATCAAAGTCTCAGCGGTCACAGTGAGGAATACGTTTTCCCCGACGAAGCCGGACGGCGTGCGCTTCAGGATAATAAGGATCTCCGTCGCGAGTTGCACGATACGCTCGAGAGCGGGGGAATCTACCGGCGAATGCGCACATTGAGAGCAGAATAAAGGAAGTGCGGACATGCTGAGCTCATTAGCTAGCGTATTATCTCAGACAAAAGGGGCAGTAGGGTCGTTCAACGTCGTTGATCTAGGCATGGCGCAGGCTGTGGCTGCGTCGGCTGAAGAACCGGGCGTGCCGGTTATCATCGGAATGGCCGCTCGCCATTGGGAGGCGATTGACGGGTATGCGCTGGCCCCAGGATTGCGTGCAATCGCGGACCGTGCGGCCGTTCCTGTAGCGGTTCATCTTGACCACGCGGGTTCGCAGGAGCTTGATCTCATCAAGAAAGCTCTTGAGCTGGGGTTCACTTCGATTATGATCGACGGTTCAAAGCTCCCGTTCGACGACAATTGCAGAGTTACGCTTGAGGTTATGGAGTTAGCCGAGTCGTACGGGGCTACGGGCGTTAGTGAAGAGGCCATTGTCGAAGCAGTCCGCCGCGGTGTGCGCAAAATAAACCATTTTCCCGGGCTGGTTGTTCAGGCAATGGATGAGATTCGCGCCGGAGCGGCGTGAGCGTGCCCGCAAAGCTCTGGACATACGAGCCGGTAAATAAGAAGGAGGACAGAATGAAACCCGTAATAGCTATAACGATCGGCGATCCGGCGGGAATCGGCCCGGAGATTGTAGCCTGCGCTCTCCAGTCTACAGAGGTGTATGATGCATGTAGACCGCTGGTAATCGGCGATGCGGCGGTTGTCAATCAAGCGCTGCGCTTTGTGAACCTCTCCGCTGAGGTGAACGCAATCACCGATCCGGCCGAGGCTGCTTTTCGTCATGGCACGATCGACGTGCTCGATATGCAGAAGATCGACATGGCTGCGCTTCGCATCGGTGAGGTACAGGCGATGTGCGGGCAAGCCGCTTATGACTATATTGTGCAGGCGGTTGAGCTTGCCCAAGCCGGAGCGGCGCACGCAGTCGCGACCGGACCAATTAACAAGGAGTCGCTGCGGGCCGCGGATGTGCCGTTCATCGGCCATACTGAGATCATCGGGGCGCTAACCGAGACAGACGATCCTCTGACCCTGTTCGAGATCGAGAGCATGCGCATTTTCTTCCTTACTCGTCATGTTTCGCTTCGGCAAGCGATTGACATGGTCAAGAAACACCGCGTGTTGGACTATCTCCGCCGTTGCAGTACCGCTCTCCGGCAGTTGGGAGTGTCGGAAGAAGCGAAAGCAATAGCGGTGGCCGGGCTGAACCCGCACTGCGGCGAACACGGTCTGTTCGGGGACGAAGAGACGACCGAGATCGAGCCCGCTATAGAGGCAGCTCGTGCCGGGGGGCATGAGGTCGTTGGGCCGATTGGCGCTGATTCTGTGTTTCACATGGCATTGCAGGGCCGCTTCGGTGCGGTGCTCTCGCTGTATCACGATCAGGGACATATCGCAGCCAAGACCTACGACTTCCATAAAACGGTGTCGGTGACGCTAGGCATGCCGATACTGCGCACCTCGGTAGATCACGGTACCGCGTTCGACGTGGCCGGCTCCGGCAAAGCCGACGCTGCCGGAATGAAGCAAGCCATTCTCTCGGCGGCGCGCTACGCTCCGTCCTTTGCCGGTAAAGCATAGGGGGCCGGTACTTGCGCTTGGCGCGCGCGGTGCGGTGTGAAGGCAAGGTCCGTCACCGTCACCGTTGCGGCAGGCCGCGGGTTGAGTTCGCGTAGGAGGAGAAGTCTACGGTCGTATCACTCTTGGAGACTGCTGAGCGTATTCTCATGGGATGCAAACAGAAAAGTGCCGAACTCCACGGCAAAATGAGCGTGACGGTGACAGGCGGGAGCGCAGATTGATCCGTCCAACAGATGCGCCCCGAACTGTTGGTTGTATGTACAGCCCAGTAAGAAACGGTAATTCCGTGCAACCGTGCAATACTATAGTTGCGTTTGTCGAAATGTGCAGGTAAACTTATAAGCTGCACAGGGTGCGTTTCATACAATCATTTCAGGAGGTGCATATGGTTTCGGGTCCTGTTGCGATTGTTCTGTTAATTGTTGCAGTTATCCTCATCGTGTACGCTACGGCGAAGCTGAGGATGAATCCGTTTATTGTTCTCGTAACCGTCGCGTTCCTGTACGGCCTGGGAATCGGTTTACCGCTCCCGGAAGTCGTGGAGACCGTTACCAGCGGGTTCGGGGGCACAATGGCTGCGATCGGTATCGTGATCATCTGTGGAACGATAATCGGAAACATTCTCGAGAAAACCGGGGCGGCGCTCTCGATCACGCAGGCTATTCTCGGCGTTGTCGGTGAGAAGCGCGCTCCTATGGCGATGAGCGTCGCCGGGTTCATTGTTTCGGTACCGGTGTTTTGTGACTCCGGTTACGTTGTATTGACGCCTCTGAACAAAGCTTTGTCGGTGCAAGCGAAGCGCTCGATGGTGACCATGGCGGTCGCTCTCGGAACCGGACTCCACGCCACCCATGCTTTGGTGCCGCCCACGCCGGGGCCGATCGCGGCTGCAGCGGAGCTGAACGCCGACCTCGGGGCGGTTATAGGGCTTGGGCTGATTGCGGCTGTGTTCAGCATGGCTGCCGGGTACGTTTTTGCGGTACGTGTCGGCGGCAAGTACGAGATCGGAATGGAGCTCGAAGAGTCCTATGACCAACTGCTGAAGAAATACGGGCATTTGCCCGGGACGTTTCATTCATTGCTGCCTCTGTTGGTACCGATTATCTTGATCCTTCTCAACTCAGTCGCCCAGTTTCCGGGGGAGCCGTTCGGTGTAGGAGGGTTTTACAATCTTGTGACTTTCCTCGGGTCACCGGCAACGGCGCTTGTGATCGGCGTTTTCGTAGCGCTTACGCTGGTTGTCAAAGAGGCGCAACCTGAAGCCCGCGACCAATGGATCGGGCAAGGGGTGCGCAACGCCGGGCTGATCATAGCGATTACCGGCGCCGGTGGAGCATTTGGTAATATCCTACGCGCCTCACCGATGGTTCCTTTCATCGAACAGGCGATGGAGGGCTTGCCGCTCGGGCTTTTCTTGCCGTTCGCGATTGCAGTGGTGCTTAAGACTGCTCAGGGAAGCGGAACGGTGTCGATTATTACCACTGCCGCCATTATGGCACCGCTGATTGAGCCGTTCGGACTCAACCCCGTGCTCACGGTCTTAGCGATCGGTTCCGGAGCTGTTATCGTTTCGCACGCCAATGATTCGTATTTCTGGGTGGTCTCGCAGTTTGCGGGAATGCCGACCGAGTTGGCGTACAAGGTCTGGACTACCTCTACGCTTGTGCAAGGTGTGGCATCTTTCATTATTGTTCTGATCATGTCGTTGTTCATCGGTTAGGCGGTTCGTAAGCTAGAGGCGTGTGGAGTCGGTGCTCGACACCGACTCCACCGGTTGGATCGTTGCTATTGCTACACGCAATTTGCAGAAGCGCTGTTCTAACATAGGGGATGTAGGTTATGCGAATTGGGTTCATTGGACTCGGTATTATGGGGAAGCCCATAGCGAAGAATCTCCGGAGCGCAGGGTACGATCTCGTGGTCCACGACATCGTGTCGCAGCCGGTGGAAGAGCTGGTGCAGGCCGGCGCCTCCAAAGCGTCATCGCCACGCGAGGTAGCACAGCACAGTGACTGCCTTATTACTATGCTTCCCAACTCACCGGAGGTGGAACAGGTAATTCTCGGTAAGAACGGGGTGATTGAGGGGATAAACGCCGGTGCGATCGTAGTGGACATGAGCTCGATCGCTCCTCTCGTTTCTCAAAAGGTCGCCGGTAGGCTCAAGGAGAAGAACGTTGAGATGCTCGACGCGCCGGTAAGTGGTGGCGAGCCGAAAGCAGTAGACGGGACGCTCGCCATAATGGTCGGCGGTTCGGAGACCGCTTTCAAAAAGGTGGAGCCGATCCTTCTCAAGGTGGGCGCCTCGGCGATTCGGTGCGGAGAAATCGGCAGCGGTAACGTGACGAAACTCGCTAATCAGATCATCGTGGCATTGAATATCTCTGCGGTATCGGAGGCGATGGTCCTAGCGACCAAAGCGGGAGTAGACCCCGAGAAGGTGTTCAACGCGATAAAAGGCGGGCTTGCGGGTAGCACGGTGATGAACGCCAAAATGCCGATGATACTTGAGGGCAATTTCAGGCCCGGCTTCAGGATAGACCTGCACATTAAGGACCTGCAGAACGCCTTGGATACCGCTCACGAAATCGGAGTGCCGGTGCCCTTGACCGGTGAGGTGATGGAGTTCATGCAGGCGCTCAAAGTCGACGGGAAAGAAAAAGACGATCATGGCGGGCTGATACAGTTCTTTGAAAAGCTTGCCGGGGTACAGGTCCGCAAGCAGGCGTAACGCATGCTTCAACTAATTAAACGCCGGCGACAAAGAAAGGCCACGAACTACTTGTTCGGCGGTGAGATTGAAAAGGCTCGCAGACTGTTTCTCAAGCTGTACGAGGCCGAGCCCGGTACTCCCGGCATGCGTCATAACATCGCACTTACGTATATCGCCGAAGAGAACTTCGGAGAAGGTGAACGGCTACTGCTTGAAGAGTTATCGGATTACGGCGAGTATTATCCGCGCGTTAAGGCGCTCGCGGACCTGTATTATACATGGGGCAAGCAAAAGCCTGCCGGCGAGTTTTATCGCCGAGCGTTGGATTCGGAGTGCCCGGCCGAGGAAAAACCACTGGTTCGCCGGCGCCTCGAGATAACGGAGGATGAAGAGCGGTTTCAACGTACACGTGAATCCTTGCAGCGACTGTCGGAAGGCAACGAACTACTTGCTGCGGAGCGCTGGCAGGAAGCGTTACAAGCGTTTGACGCCGCGGTCGCCGCCGATGAAACGAATATCCAGGCGCTGAATAATATCGGAACGATTCAATTGAACCAGCTAGAGGATCCCGCCCGAGCGCTGGAGACATTTAAGGGTGCATGCGCGTGGTCGCCGTTGCCGTGGTTACGAAGCAACTTGGCGCAAGCACAACGAGCGCTCGCACAGCAGGACATTGCGTCGAAAAAGTGAACAGGGTAGGCCCTCAGCGTGTTCCCTCAAGCCGCACCGCTTCCTGCAGCCTGACGGTCAGGTGGAGTCTTTCCCTGTGAGCTAGTCCGTACCGCCGAGCGGACCGGTATAGCCTGCAGCGGGGAGGATCGCCTAGGTGATACCCGCGGCGCCGGCTGACCCGGTGCCGCGCCACGTCGAAGATGGTGCCGTGGTCTATTGAAAATGCGTAATATGAGCATGGCGAGCGTCACCGATACCGCGTTGTAAGAATTGCATGTCTCGGCGGCGCTGCGCGCTTAATCGTTATAAAACGACAAGACTGCTTCGAATCGATCCTTCGGCGCCACACGAAGAACCGAGTCCGCTCCGATCGGGCATACTACGTCGAGAGGCCCTCCGCGCGAGCGGCTTCAATAGCCGGTTGCTGCTGTGTTGACACTCGATACCCGTTGTGCTACCGTCACCAAGCCTCTTTACCATCGGGCCGGAAAGGGCCGGATTCGATGGTCAGACGCCCACAGGGAGGATATTCCAATGAGAACGTATGAGGCGATGTGCGTCTTTCGTCCGGAAGAAGAAGAGTTCAGCCGGGGGAAGGATGTGGTTCGCGAGGAGCTGAAACAGCTCGAGGCTAACATCCTCAAAGAAGAGGATATGGGGCAGCGAACGCTTGCCTATCCCATCAAGAACATGAACCAGGCTCACTACTATTATTACGTAGTCGAGATGGACCCGGCCAAAGCCCACAAAACTGAAGACGCAATGCGGCTCAAGGATGAGCTGCTGCGTTTCCTAATGGTGCGGCGCGAAGAGTCTTAACGGCCGGTTACGCTGTATAGAGGCTTCCAATGAAAGACCTAAACACCGTTTCCTTAGTCGGACGGCTAACCCGTGATGCCGAGCTTCGATACACCAACAGCGGTATGCCGATTTGCAGTTTTTCGATCGCGAACAATTACCGTAAGAAATCCGGCGATCAATGGACCGAGGAAGCAAACTTCTTCGATGTCGTGGTTTTCGGGCGCCAGGGCGAGGCTGTGGCCAACTACCTGAAAAAGGGTAAGCAAGTGGCCGTTCAGGGCGAGCTTCGACAAAACCGGTGGGAACAAGACGGACAGCGCCGCAGCAAAGTCGAGGTTATCGGGTCGGAGTTGCAGCTGTTAGGCGGCCGGTCCGAAGGCGGCAGCGCCCAGTACTCGGACGGCGGATTCGGCGCGCAAGACAACGCGGCGCCCACGCCGGCTCCGGACTTTGAAGACGACGTTCCGTTTTAGGCCGGATAATCACAGGAGGAATACATGTCCAGTGAAGATACGAGCAGTGAAGATACGAGCAGAGAAAAGACTGCAACAAGTCAGAGTGACGAGCGGCAAACCCAGCCGTACCGCTCAGGCTCCCCGCGCGGCGAGGGTGCACGTCCGGGCGGCGGTGGTAGGCCACCGAGGCGTGACGGCGACTCAGGGGGGAGGCGCAGTGATGACCGCGATGACCGTTCCGGCGGGAGGCCGCGCGGCCGTGCCTACTTTCGAAAGAAAGTCGACAAGATCAAGACGCAGAGTCTTACTATTGATTACAAGCACCCGGAGGTGCTGAAACGCTTCATCACCGACAATGGCAAGATTTTGCCGCGCCGCATAACCGGGACTTCGGCTAAGAACCAGCGTCGCCTGGTACGCGAGATTAAGCGCGCTCGCGCAATCGGGTTGTTGCCGCTATCATAGCGTGAGGTGATATGGTATTAACGGCCCGGCGGCGGGTTGTAATTGAGACGGTAGCTCTCTCGGCATTGGCCCTGCTGTTTTATCGGTTGGGTTTTCTCCTGTTCCTATTTATGGTGCCGTTACAGGTCCTGTACATTCGCCGAGGGGTACGCCCGTTTCTTGCTGCGCTTGGGTGTGTGTTTCTGGGGTTCGTCATCATGCGAGGGCTTCAGATCATGATGATCACCGCCGAGGTCGAGGGCCTGAGCTTTTTTCTGTTGGGCGCAGACCTTGTGATCCCGCTCGGGTTACTCGGCGGGCTTGCGCTGGTAAATCTCTCAGTGTTTCCGAACCTGCAGGCGGTTTACCGGGTGCTGCTGGCGGGCGGGTTGCTTGCGGTACTTACCGGTCCGTTCGTGTGGGTTGTATCTCGCTCGCCCGAGCTGACCGAGACCGTTATCGTGCAGTTTGAGCAGATCTATGAGCTGGTGCGCGAGACTGCCGGAGATGCCGGTGCGGCGATGCCGCAGTTTGAGGAAGGGGAGTTCGAGCGAATGTTCCTGCAGGCGATGCAGATTCTGCTGCGCACCTACGTGTTCGGCTTTACGTTACTGTTGTTGGCGAACTGGTTTGTCGGCAACGCGCTTGCCGGAAACTGGGCACGCAATCCGGGCCGGCTGCAGCGTTTCCAAGTGCCGAGCCGGCTGTTGTGGCCGAGCTTGTTGGCGTGGGCCGGTGCTTTAACTACGAGGTTCGTGAGTATCGGCGCGCTGGAGTATCTGGTGTGGAATTTCGGGCTGATCTGCGTGATGCTGTACGCCGTTCAGGGATTGAGCATCATGGGCTTTCTGTTTGATAGGTACGGGTTTGGTCGCGTATTGCGCGCGGTCATTCTCGGCGGGATGATACTGATGCTGTTTATGCGCGGGATCAACATGATCTTGGTGCTCGGCATCGCACTGCTCGGCGTTTCCGAGAATTGGGTGCAGTTTAATCGTTTTGAAAGGAGTGGAGAGAACCTATGAAGGTGATCCTGAAACAAGATGTATTGAACCTTGGTGAAGAAGGCGACGTATGCGAAGTTGCACGCGGTTATGCCCGCAACTACCTCGTCCCGCAGGGTTTCGCAATGCTGTACAATCGCGCTAACGTCGCCCAGATTGAAGCACGGCGCGCGGCCATTGAGCAACGCAAGGGGGAGAAGCGCAAAGCGGCTCAGGAGATCAGCGAACGCCTCACGGAACAAGAGTTGGTGTTCAGCATGAACGCGGGTGAAAGCGGCAAGCTGTTTGGTGCCGTCACCAGCGCGATGATTGTTGAAGAGCTCGGCAAACAAGACGTTGTGGTAGAGCGCAAGAACGTAGATATTCCCGAAGGCACCATCAAGTCCGTCGGCACCCACAAGGTCGGCGTCAAGCTCTACGGTGACAAAGAAACCGAAATCACCGTTCGGGTCAGCGCTGCCAACGCACCACAAGGTGAATCGGGCGCAAGTGCTTCGGAAGCCCGTGAAGAAGCCAAAGAGCCGGAGGATAACGCAGTGTCCCAGGCGGCTGCCGAGACTGAGGAAGCGCCTGCCGCTGAGGAGTCGGCCGGCGACGCAAGCGTGTCTGAGGAAAACAACGGGGAACGTTCGTAAGCGGCGGACGATGTGAAGCGGCGCAATGAGAGATCGTGTTCCACCGCATAACAACGATGCGGAGCTGGCGACACTGGGCGCCACCCTCCTTGACCCTGAAGCGCTTGGGCGGGTGCTCGCTTATCTTCGCGCTGAAGACTTCTACAAGAACGCTCATCAGCATATTTTCAGCGCAATCTTGGCGCTTTCCGATCGCGGTGAAGAGATTGACCTCATAACCCTCACGCATGAGCTCAAAGCGCGCGGGGAGTTGGAACGCGTGGGCGGGGCAGGTTATGTCTCGGGGCTCACCTCGGTTGTTCCAACCAGCGCCAATGTGGAGTACTACGCGCGCATCGTGCGAGAGCACTCCGCGCGGCGCAAGCTCATCCGTATCGCGAGTGAGATTATCGCTCAGGGCTACGACGACGGTACCGAGAGTCGGATGCTCGTGGAGGAAGCTGAGCGTAAGATCTTTGATATCACCGACCAATATCAGACGGGCAGTTTTCTCAAGGCCGGTGAGATTGTCGGCAGGACAATTGAGGCGATAGAGAGGCTCTACCATGCGCAGGAAGACTACACCGGTATTCCCAGCGGGCTTCCGGCGCTCGATAACCTAACCAGCGGCTTCCAGGATGCGGAGTTCATCATTATCGGTGCGCGGCCGTCGGTTGGAAAGACAGCGCTCGCACTCAGTATGGCCGCAAACATGGCGATCCATCAGAAGATCCCAGTTGGGTTTTTCACCCTTGAGATGTCGGATATGGCACTCATGCAGCGATTAATCGCCAGCGAGGCTCGTGTAGGCTCACAGCGTATTCGCACCGGGATGCTGCGGCCCTCGGACTTTAAGAACCTTACCGATGCGGCCGGCTTGATCTACGACGCGCCGCTGTGGATCAGCGATACACCGAACATTAAGCTCCTGGATCTGCGAGCTCAGGCGCGGCGAATGCGGTCTCAGCTCGGGATTCGCATTATGTTTGTGGATTATCTCACCTTGGTAGGCGCCGAGAATACCGAAATACCGCGGCACGAACAGATCGCCGAGATCTCGCGGTCGCTCAAAGCGCTGGCGCGCGAGTTGAGCATTCCGATCATCGCGTTGTCCCAAGTGAGCCGTGAGTCTGAAGGGCGGCGCCCCACGCTTGCCAATCTGCGCGAATCGGGTTCTATTGAGCAGGATGCCGATGTGGTGATGTTCTTGCACCGTGATAGGGGCAGCGAACAAGAGGAAGAGCAACAAAACGGTGTGGAAACCGAGTTGGTGGTGGAGAAGCAGCGCAATGGCCCGGTTGGTACCATCCGTGTAGCGTTTATTCCGCGCTACACGCGCTTTGAAACGCTCGTGGAGGAACCGGTGTAGAGATTACCGGTAACCGCGAGGAGGATTAACTCATGAGCCTGTTTGAACGCTACAGCTTCGAGGATTTGGTAAACGAAGCGGAACGTATGGTGTTTGAGGAGCTCGAGCGCCAATTCAGCGAGCTTCCGGATACCGACTCCTGCAAGACCGAGGACGCGGTTCTCGACATAGCCGCGTATGCTCTCAACAATGTCACCCCGCTGTATCGCGTTAACTTGCTCGGACGCATCTACGCGAACACGCTCCACGAGAAGCACGCTCGCGAGGTGCGCGACGCGGTCGCGGAAGGTATTGCCAGGGTGCGCGCAAACCCGCCGATTAGCTGAATCCCCGATGCTTCCAGCGCTTTGACGCGAACGGCCTGCCGGCACACGAGAGTTTGCGGGCACATCCAAGTGATTATCGAGCGCAGCGGCTCTATCAGCTGCGTTACGGTTCTTGAATCGATATGCTCAGCTCGAACGCACGCAGGTCGGTAGGCTGAACGCGCCCGGGTATAAGGCTCAGATACTCGTCGGCGAACTGGGGGCGCGCCATCGCGAACTGACCCTTGGGGGTGATAACCGCCCAGTTACCGTCTTGAAAGGAGTGGAACTCAAGCACATGCGCGCCGGACTGTGCGTCCCAGATTGAGAGTGATCCGCTGCGATTGATGCCGAAGACCCGGTCTTGATATACGTGGACCCGCTCGGGTGTTTCAACCGTGCGCTCGAGGGTGGAAACCCTGCCGGTATCGTCGAATACCTGTACACCTTTAAACCCTACGGTGGTGTAGAGTTTGCGGCGGGCGCGGTCGTAGCGGAGTGTGGCTCCGAGGTCTTCGCCCGGATGCGAAACCAAGCGGGTGCCCGCTGCAAGCCCCAGTCTACGGTAAGAAGTCAGTGTGGTGTGTGTGTCGTTGCGAGGACCGATCCCTTCCAGCGCCAGCACGTACAGCGTGTCACCATCAGCATCGTAGTCCATATCCAGGATGTAAAAGCCGTTCACGGTAATGGGGACCGTTTCGCCGGTTTGGGTATCCACGGAGACGACCGGCGTATCAAAAGCATGATCGGTGCTGCCGGCAATGAGTAAGCGGCCCTCATCCAAGCGCGTAAAGGTCTGGATTCCGGGCGCTTGGTATACGATTGCCGAGTCTCCGGTCTTGAAGTCGTAGCGGCGGATGACGCCGGTGTCGTCGAGGATGTAGGCAGCGTACGAATCACCTGACGGTACGACACGGCGTATCCGGTTGGGAACTTCAATCTGGGTGTCGGCCACTTCGCCGCGGCGCGTATGAAGCAAGTACAGCTGGGAATTCTCGATTGCACCGCTCCACACGATATACTCATCCGGTTTCAGGAGAGAGAGCTCAAGTTGCTGTTCGTAGGGCAACGAAAGACTGTCGTACTGCAAGAAGCGGGCGTCCTGTACGAGAGTACCCGGCACGCCGAAGAAGTCGGAGCTCAAACTCAGTAACTCAGACCCTACGGTCAAGTGTAAATCGTGACCCGCCGCAATTACACTTTCAACCGGTCGGGTGCGAGGCTCGGCAAATACGCGGTCAACGCGGCTAAACGGGTAGAAGTACGTCACTTGCCCGTCGCTATGCGCGACAAGTACACGACCGCGATGAAACGTAAGATCGGAGAACGTTGTACCTAAGGCACGTGACGCAGCAATTCGGCGTAGCCGACCGCCGGCGTATTCCCAGCGCGAGAACTCATAGCTGCCGGATGAGCGGCGCACAACGCCGAGTTGGTCGGTTTCAGGGTCACGGCGAATCGCCACAACCTCGGATAGGGCCGCTTGTGCGCGGGTCTCACCGTTAACGACATCGACCACTACCAGATCATTCCTCGTGGCACCGACGGCGTGTCGCCGGTTTCTCAACAGGGTGAGCTGTTCAAGATCATGGTAGGTCGTCACCCGCTCTATTTCGTCGCCGGTTTCCAGATCCCAGTACTGTATCCGCCCACCGGCCGGGATGTATGTCATGATACGCGCTTCGCTCGAGGCTATGGTAACCGACGAGGTGATACCGAAACCGCGCGGCACCCAATCCTCGTGTTCCCCGGTGCGCAGGTTCACGAATCGAAGGCTGCGAAACTCGGGAACGGTGTATACCAAGAAGTTGCCTCCCGGCGAGAACTCAATCGTGAGCGGTTCGCGGTTGAGCGTGAAATGATAAATCTCGCGGCCGGTGCGCCAGTTCCAAATACCGAGTCGATATCCGGTCCGTCCCTCAGGCGAGACCGCTGCAATCAACGAGAGGTTGTGCGCGGCGGTGAGTTGAAGAACCTCGAACGGTGAAACCGGCAGAATGCGCTGGAGATTGTGCTCTTCGCTGTCCCAGACCCGCACCGTTCCGTCGCTTCCTGCGGTGAAGGCGCGGTCCGTAGCGCTTTGCGATGCGATGCCGGTTACCGCCCCATGATGGCTGGAGTTCACGAGCACCCGCGGCTCGCGGGCCTGAGCTGCGGCGGGTATCAGCAGCGCAACCATGACGGCCAGTATGCGGACAGGTCGAGTCATTCAGCTACTCCTGTGCGGGCCGGTGCAGCCCGAATAACGACTCACCGGCCGGTAAGAAATAGAATATCACTGAAAAGCGCGAATACAATCAGCGAAAGGATCAAAACTGTTCCGATAAACTGATACCGGTACACCAGTTTCGGGCTGAGCCTCCGGCGCGTCACACCTTCAAAAACGAACAGCAGAATCTGACCGCCGTCGAGGGCTGGAATTGGAAGAAGGTTCATGATAAACAACGCGACGCTCAGAAGGCTGAGGAAGTTAAACACAGCGGTGAATCCAGCTCCAATGCCCAGGGTGAAGCCTTCGGTTGCGACCTCACCGACGATGTAAGTGATGCGCACCGGGCCTGCTAAGGCTTGGGTGAGATCGATACCCGCAAATAGCATGCCCAACCCGCGAACGTACAAAACAACGGTGTTTCCGGTCTCGCGTATACCGGTGGCGAGCGCGCCGACCGGCCCGAGATCGGGCGAGCTCATTTGAATCGGCTGAAAGCTGATACCAATTTCCCGCCGGCCGTCTTCGCTGCGCGCCGGTGTGATCTGCTTCTCTTGCGTTTCACCGTTTCGCATCACCTTGAGCTGTACGTAGCCGCTGGTGTCCTGCAGCTTATCGGTGAAATCTACCGAGTGCTTTACGCGCTGGCCGTTGATAGCTACGATGCGATCACCAGGCTGCACACCTGCAAGCCGCGCACCGGAGCCCGGACGCACTGATCCTACGACAGGCTCTACCCACGGCAGGATCCCGATCTGGCCGGCGCCGGTCTCGCGGTTAAGCTGCGGGGTGAGCTCACGCTCGAGCTGCCGATCTCCGCGACGTAACTGAAAGAGCAACGGCTGATTGGGAGATTGGGCAACACGCTGTTGAATCTCGCGGTAGTGCTCGATTGGTTCGTCGTTGATTGCGACGACGTAGTCGCCGGTTTCGAGTCCGGCGTCAGTGGCAACACGCGCCTGCACTTGGTTGTAATTCCCGTACTCCGAAGCAAGTACAATGCGATTCTCGAACGTGTGAATCGTAAATCCGGCAAACCACACAACAGAAAGAGCAAGCGCTGCAAACATCAGATTCACAATCGGCCCTGCGGCTGCTACAACGATTCGGCGCCATGGGGTAGCTCCGTAAAAGGTCCCGGGTTCAGAGGGGATGGTCGACTCGCCGGACTCCCACGCCTTGATGAGCATCTCCTCGCCCTTCATTTTGCAGTAGCCGCCGATGGGGATCAGCGAGACACGGTAGTCGGTGCCTTTGCGGGTGAAGCCCCAGAGCTTCTTACCCCAGCCGACCGAGAACGCCTCAACCCCAATCCCGACTGCCTTTGCGGCGAGGAGATGTCCGAGCTCGTGCACAAAAACGACAAGCCCTAGTCCGATGAGTCCGATGACGATATTCAGCCCAATCACGCGTGGATACCCCTACATGTACAGCACTTGATAAAGATAATAATATACGGGTGCGGCAAACAATGCCGAATCAACCGAGTCGAGAAGCCCACCGCGACCTGGGATAACGCTGCCGCTGTCCTTTATGGTAGCCGACCGTTTTAGAGCCGACTCGGCGAGATCACCGAGAATAACCGCAATTCCGACCGCCGTCCCCAGCGCTAAGTGCTGCGCCGGCCCCCCCGGGAAGAGATTCGGATCAAGTACCGCAGCCGCGAGAATTGAGATCGGCGACATGACGAAACCGCCGAGAAACCCTACAAGCGTCTTGTTTGGGCTCACTGCGAGAACGCTTGTGCTGCGGTGCCCGAACACTTTACCCGTAGCGTACGCCAAGCTGTCATTCAAATATACCGCACATAGGAACACCAATACCAACGCGGTGGCATGCGGAAGCGCTGTGATACGAACCAAGTAGGCGAAGAAGAAACCCGGGTAGAGCAGCAGCACCAGAGTGGTCGTGGCGTGCGGCAAGATCTCGGAGAACTCCGTCGGGTTCTTGCGGAACGCTTCAACACCCAGCGTCGCCATCGTCGCGATTGCAAGAATACCGAGCTGGCTCTCGATGGGAACCACACCTACGACCGCGAGAAAAGCCGAGATCGGAAGAACCGTGCCGAGCAACGGCAGTCCGATACCGCGAATCCGGTAGTTCTTTGCTTTGTGCGCGAATAAATTGGCGGCCTCCACGGTACACACCGCCGATGTAGCGATCGCAAGCAGATTGAAGCCGATGTGGTACGGCTCGTTGAACACGACCACAATTGCCAGCAGTATCGGTAAGCCGATGAAGAATACCAGCAACCGGACCGTGACGTTGCTCATTCCGCCCCGCCGTAGTTTCGCTGCCGCACTTGGAAGTCCTTTATTGCCGCGATCAAGTCTTCCCTAGTCCAGTCGGGCCACAAACGATCGCTGAAGTACAGCTCCGAATACGCCGACTCCCACAACAAGAAGTTGCTGAGGCGCTTGTGACCGCCGCTGCGGATAATCAAGTCGGGGTCGGGAAACTCCGGCAAATCAAGGTACGCCCGCAGTCCGTCGAGCGTGAGATACTGTGCCGGCGCCTGATTGTGATCGGCAATCCACCCGTTCACCGCTCGTAAGATTTCATCGCGTCCGCCGTAGTTGACCGCGAGGTTGACGTAAATGCCGTCGTAATGCTCGGTATCGGCCGTTACCGCGGCGATTTCAGAGCGTACATCAGGCGGCAGCCCCTCGATATTGCCGCTGTGAAACAGCCGGATGTGGTTTTCACGGTAGAAGTCGTACTGCTCACGCAGATTCCTGGCCACCAGCGCCAGAATAAACGCGACCTCGTCCTTGGCGCGTTTCCAGTTCTCAGTTGAAAACGAGTACAACGAGAGGTAGCGAATACCGATCTCTCTGGCCGCAACCACAACGCGCTTTGCCGCCTCTATCCCTTCGGTATGGCCGCGCGTGCGTTTGAGCTTGCGTTGCTTAGCCCAACGGCCGTTGCCGTCCATGATAATCCCCACATGAACCGGCAGGTTGGACTCGGTGAGGGACTGTGCCGAATCTCGCGCAGTGCTCATTAGAGTTCCAGTATTTCGTGTTCCTTGGCCTCTAACTGCTCGTCTATTGCCTTAATGTGTTGATCGGTGAGCTTCTGGATCTCGTCCTCCCCGCGCTTGGCCTCGTCCTCGCTGATCTCGCCGTCCTTTTGCGCCTTCTTAAGCGAGTCGTTGGCATCGCGGCGAATGTTGCGCACAGCGACGCGCGCTTGCTCGGCCATTTGCTTGGCGAGCTTCACGTATTCCTTGCGACGCTCTTCGGTCAAAGGTGGGATGTTAATTCGAATGACCTTGCCGTCGTTGTTAGGGTTTAATGACAGTTCGGATTTTTGGATGGCCTTTTCGATCTCTCCGATCACGGATTTGTCCCACGGTTGAATCACCACGAGACGCGCTTCAGGAATCGAGATGGTAGCGACTTGATTCAAGGGAGTGGGGTTGCCGTAGTACTCAACCTTGATGCGTTCAAACATCGCGGAGGTCGCGCGACCGGTTCGCAAGCCGCTGAACTCGTCTTTCAAAGTCTGCACCGATTTGCTCATTCTGTTTTTCCCATCAGCGATGATGGCATCCATATCAGGCTCCTCTTAACGCAGTTCCCGACCAAATAGCCGGAAGCGGATTGGCTGCAAGCTATTCCTGTTCGCCGACCTTGAAGTACGCGAAATCCGAGACGGTGATCTCGTCATCGGTCTCTTTGCCGATATCGGCTGCTACCTTCGCCACCGAGCGCTTGTCGTCCTTCACAAACGGCTGCTCGAGAAAACAGATCTCGGACAGGTGCTTATTCAACTTACCCTTCACAATACCCTCGAGTACCTTCTCGGGTTTGCCGAGATTACGCGCCTGCTGCATGAAGATTTCTTCTTGTTCTTTCAAGTACTCGCCGGGAACTGTTTCCTTCGACAGGAAGCTCGGGTTAAATGCGGCCACATGCAGCGCGCAATCGAAAGCAAACCGCTGTACTGTTTCGCTCTGCAGCGTTCCGGGGGTACCGGCGCGTATCTTAACCAGCACGCCGATGTTCCCGCCTTCGCCGTGCACATATTGCACGATGCGCTCGTTGCCTTCGGCTGTGAGCCGCTTAGCGCGACGAGCCGCCATATTCTCCTTTATCGTGCTGATCGCCGCTTGGATCTCTGCGGCAATCTGGGGGTCATCGATTGTCAGATCTTCACGGGCTACACGGTCGACAATCGCGTTGCCGAGCGCGATGAAATCGGCATTTCGCGCGACGAAGTCGGTTTCGCACGAAAGCTCGAGCAAAGCGGCACCGTGATTGGTTACCGCGGTGAAGATGCGACCTTCGTTTGTCGGCTTGCCACTGCGTTTGGCTGCCGCTGCGAGCCCAAGTTCTTTGAGAATGCGCTCAGCTTTCGCGAAATCTCCCGCGGCATTGGTGAGGGCTTTCTTGCAGTCCATCATTCCGGCTCCGGTCTTATCGCGGAGCGTCTTTACATCTGCTGCCGTTACTTGCACTGATTTGCTCCTTGTCTGCCTATTCCCGGTACAGCTCGTCTTGATCAATCCCGGCCTGGTCGGCCATCTGATCCTCAGTGGTTACTTCTTGAGCGGCCTGCTTGCTATCGTCGTCCTGCGGCTCATACTCAGAGTAATCTTCAGCGCTGTACCCTGGCTCATCTTCGACTGTGTCCGAATCGGCGAGCTCAGCGACCGGCGCCGTTTCAGCGTCCCCTTCCAGGCTGCTCCCGGCTTCGGTAGCTTCGGTAGCTTCGGTAGCTTCCTCGGGCTTTGCGGCTCCGGCGGCGACTTCCACGGGCTCACCCGTTTCTTCATCTTCCTCCTGTAAGGTTTCAATGACCTGTAGGCCCATTTCGTTGTCCGCTTCTATTACGGCCTTGGAAATGATCTGGGTGAACAGAGTAATCGCGCGAATGGCGTCGTCATTTCCCGGGATCGGATAATCGATCGGCTCGGGATTGCAGTTTGTGTCGACTACCGCGACAATCGGAATACCGATCCGCTGAGCCTCCGCGACTGCAATCGCTTCCTTGCGGGTATCGATTACGAAAACGATGCCCGGCAGCTCTTTCATCTCTTTGATGCCGCCGAGGTTCTTCTCCAGCTTGGCGCGCTCTTTTTCAACGCGTGAAATCTCTTTCTTACTGAGGCTTTCGTAGGTTCCGTCGACTTCCATCTTCTCTAGCTTCTTGAGACGAAGCAGAGACTTCTTGATGGTTGTGAAGTTTGTGAGCATGCCGCCCAACCAGCGGTTGTTGACGTAGAACATTCCGCAGTTCTGAGCTTCACGTTCGATTGCCTGTTGAGCTTGCTTCTTGGTGCCGACAAAGAGCACCGACCTATTGGCGAGAACCGTCTCGCGGACGGCTTGGTAGGCGTCTTTGATCGCCACGATTGTCTTTTGCAGATCGATGATGTGGATACCGTTGCGCTCCGCAAAGATGTACTGCTTCATTCGCGGATCCCAGCGCTTGGTCTGGTGGCCGAAATGCACCCCAGATTCCAGCAAGTTTTTCATCGTAACAACTGCCACAACTGCCTCCTACCCGGTACGACACCGGTGCGGTGCCGTGTTCCTTCGTTTTGTTTCTCGAGCCGCGGCGGTATCACGAGACGATAAGTCGCGGCCGGAAGTTCTGGATTTCGCGGCTCCGGTTCTGAGCGGCACATGCTGTACAATGCTCACACAGCGGCTAGAACCGGAACGAAACGAGCCTAAGAATAGAATATAAGCAGTGAATTGGCAACCCCATCACTGAGTAGAACGACCCGTGAACCGCCTCTACAAACCAGGCGCCCCGGCCCTGCGCCTTGTATCCGCCGGCCGCATCACGCCACTCGCGGGTATCGAGGTACCATTCAACGTCCGCCGGTGACATGGAACGAAAGCGCACCGCGCTGAAGTCATGGTCCACGTGCATGCTGTCGGTTTCCGGAGCGTAGAGCGCCACTGCCGAGATGACCTGATGCTCGCGTCCGGAAAGCGATTCAAGGGTAAGGCGCGCTTCCGCTCGACTTGCGGGCTTGCCGAATACCCGCCCGTCAAGCACCACGATAGTGTCGGCCGCCAGGAGCACCTCGCGCGGTTCGAGCTCGGTCATAGTTTGCGCTGCGGCGGCCTTTTCAGCCGCCAGACGGCGCGCGGTTTCAATAGGCGGCTCGCCGGGCCGCAGCGTCTCGGTAAGGCCGTGCGGTGCAACGCGAAACCGCAAATCCAACATGCGCAACAGCGCAGCCCGCCGCGGTGACGCAGAAGCGAGGACAATGCAATCGCCGCCGCCGGCGGCGCCGGGGTCGGAGGTGCCGTGGCTCGCGCCGCGTTTATTGATTCGACTCACAAGCGCCTCAGAAGCACTATGGCGATTGGTATGCCGAGAACGCTGCCGGGATTCAAGCGTATCCAGATCGCGAGTACTCCGATGTCGAATCCGTACGGCCCGACAGCAAGCTGCGGGCTGACGCCGGTGACGTGCTCTGCGAATTGCTCGATAATCTCCCACGTCAGCGTACCTGCCGCAAGACAGAACAGGGTTATTCCAACCACGGTACCCGCGTTCAATTTCATACGCGCTTGATTGTAATGACGCCGCCCGCGCTGTCAACCGCTGGTCGCACGTAGCTTGACAGCGGGCCGGCAAACGCGTACGGTATCTGCAGATGATTGCAGCTGTGCCGGTAAATCGTGCGGCAGCATAAGCCCGGGTGCGTAGCTCAGCTGGATAGAGCGCTGCCCTCCGGAGGCAGAAGTCGTGGGTTCGAATCCCGCCGTGCCCAGTAACTCATAATATCACATGGCGCTCGTCATCTCTCTCCTGCATCATATAGGTAGCTTCGGGCGGCACCCGGTTTCGGTCATCAGCGGCATGGCGGTCGGCGCGAGCGTGGCGTGCGCTGCGCAACGTAGATGGTGGGGGGTCGCGGTGAGCAGCTACCGTGAAAACAAGGCCGGTGGATTGCTCGCGCAGGGTATCGGTACCTCGATGCTGCAGTTTTCGAATATCGTCCGGCGGCCACTCGTCTGGGTTCCGGCCATCTTTACTTCAGCGGTCTTGGGTCCTCTTGTCACGATAGTGTTCCAAATGGAGAATAGTGCTGTCGGAGCGGGAATGGGGACGGAGGGCTTGGTTGGACAGGTTGCCACTCTGGAGGTCATGGGCAGCTCTGGGATTCCGGGGATCGTGCTCTTGCATTTCGTGCTGCCGGCGATTATCACGTTGCTCATAGCCGAGATCATGCGTAAGTGGGGCGTGATACGCTTTGGAGATCCCCGATTGGACCTCTGATGGTTGCGGAAGAGGAATCGTATGAGTGTGAGGGATCTAATTGGTGATCGTGAGCTCTCTTCGGATGCGCCGGACGAACTGCAAGAGGTGCTGCAGCGGCACGGTGTTCCTGAAGATATCAAGCGACGCTATATGCTGCTTCGCGGCCATCAGGTGCAGCTCGAACAGCAGCTCGACGATACATCTCGAACGCGGAACCATCTGAGAGAGCAAATCCAAACGCGTAAACGTCGGGAACAAGAGCTCGAGATGCGGCTTATCTACAACGAGAAGACCAAACTTGCCAATCACAGCGTGCTTGACAATGACATCAACAGCTTTCTCCAGGACGCAAATGTCACGGCCACGCCGCGGCAGGTTGCCGTGTATATCATCGCGCTGGATCAGGGCTTTGAGGATACGAAGCGATCGTTGGATTTCAGTCTCACGGAATGGATCATCTACCCGGCCCACGGCTTGGTGCCGCCGGACCGGTTCATCGCGGTTGCGGTTGCCGAGGAAAGCGGTTTGATCGTGCCGATCGGCACATGGGTGCTTTACAGCGCCTCGTCACTGCTCACCGCTTGGACCAATCAGCAGCTTGTTTCGCTGTTTGTTACGGTGAACGTCTCGCCGCGCCAGCTCAAAGACGAGTATCTTTTGTCGAATATACAGGGCGCGTTGGGTCGAGCAGGGGTCGCAGCGGATAACCTGCGCTTGGAGATTACCGAAAGCAGTATGATGGACGAAGCGGAGAATTCGTTGTACAAGATTCACCGGATTCGTGAAATGGATATCCAAGCTGCGATCGACGACTTCGGTACCGGATATTCGTCACCCAGTTATCTGAAGCGCTTTCCCATTCGCGCAATCGACTTGAAGGCTTGGTCCACGAAGGAGAGCTCCTATGGCATTTGAAATAGCGGTTTCGTGCAATCGTGGAAGAGTACGTAGAAAGAACGAAGACGTAGTCGCAATTGGATCTCGGTTGATTCGGGACGATGCGAAGACCTCGCGAGTGGAGTTCCCCGACGGCCGTTTCTTGATTGCGGTTGCCGACGGTGTCGGTGGAGCGCCCGGGGGTGACCATGCGAGTAAGATCGTCGCCGGTCAAATGCTCAGTCAGCTTGAAGCGCTGGAGGTAGGGCTCAGTCCCGAGAGTTTGGCAGATGCGGCGAGATCAGTAGCGCTGCAGGTGAACACCGACCTCATCAAGAAGAGTTGGCTGAGGACTGGGGGCGCAGGGATGTCCACTACCTACACTGCGGTGTTCGGCTATGAAGGCGGCCTGTTCTGCTTGCACGCCGGTGACTCGCGGCTGTACCGCTATGATCAGGAAGGGCTTCGGCAGTTGACGCGAGATCACACGTTGCGGGAGCAGCTCGGCGATCCAACTATTCCGGGCAACATTATTGTGAACTGTTTCGGCAGCGAGGAGCAGTTCTATCTCGACTTCTTCCGGCTCGACCCGTTGAGTCCCGATAGTGACCTGCTTCTACTGTGCAGCGACGGGTTGTCCGATATGCTCGGCGACTCCGGTATCGCTGCCACCTTCGCCGAACGTGGGGCCGACCTCGGCAGCACGGTGCACGAGTGTGTAACGGCCGCGAATGAAGCCGGAGGTACAGACAACATCTCGGTTGCGCTGTTGCAGGCAGCACCTGAATGAGAGCTCGGCAGGCGCGGTATGATGTTTGATGCACCACGCCGAGAGGAGCGCGCCGGCCCCGGTAAAGCTGAAACGCTTGAGTTCATCGCGTTCATGGGGGCGCTGTGTTTGTTCTTTTCCACTCTGGAGTACCTGTTCCCCAAGCCTTTCCCGTTCTTCCGGCTGGGGCTCGCGAATCTACCGGTTCTTCTGACGATTAAGCTCGTCCGGGCACGGTACGTGCTGCTGCTGGTGCTCCTCAAGGTGCTCGGGCACGGCCTTATCAACGGAACGCTTGCCTCCTACGTGTTTCTGTTTTCGTTCGGCGGCTCGTTCGCGAGTGCTGTGGCGATGCTCGCAGCCTATAGGCTCGGCGGCCGCAATATTTCGCTGGTGGGCATCAGCGTATTCGGGGCGATCGCGAGCAACGTTGTGCAGATTTATCTATCGGTGACTTTCATATTCGGGCTCACCGCGTGGGTAATCGCGCCGTTGTTTGTGGGATTAGGGGTTTTTAGCGGCGTTCTCGTCGGACTTTTTGCGCAGCAGTTCTACGAGCAGTCTCGTTGGCTTGGGGGTATTCGTGCCTACTTTGCAGCCTCGTGAGACCTTTCTGGGCCGCCACTTTGCGCCTCACCATCTGTTTCTTACCGGCGCGCTTCTGATCCCGGCGTTCTTGTTCCAGCCGAATCTCGTGGTGCGAGTCGCTCAGGTGTTGCTGTTCGCTTTCTTGGCTACTGTGAACGGCAAACGCATCAAATGGATGTATTTCGTAATCATGGTCAGCTCAATCACGATATTCAATCTGTTCACACCGTTTGGCGAGATCCTGTTTACTGTAGGGCCGCTAACGGTGACTCTGGGTGCGCTGCGCAGCGGTCTCGAGAAGGGGTTCACTATCGTGGGGCTGGTGTTTGTGTCCTTGGCTTCGATACGGCCCGATCTGCGTCTTCCCGGACGTTTGGGGGGCATGATCGGGCGGGTATTCTACTACTTTGAACGGGTGATCGAAGGTAAGAAGCACATCCGGCCGCGGCGGTTGATTGAAAGCCTCGATGAGGTCTTGTTCGATCTTTATCAACCCGGGGAACGCCGATCAACGACGCGCGAAGCGCTGCGGCCGACAAGCTCGGTCGGTTATGTGGTGATGGGCGTGTTGTTGTCGGTGAATTGGATTCTGGTGTTTGTCACCTCTCCGTTACCGTTCTGATTTCGGTTTTCATGGAAGGGCGGCACGCAGATGACGAATGAGCTCTTATGGTCGGTCTTATTACTGGTTAACTTCGGCGCGATCCTCGTGGTATATCGCCTCTTCGGGCGGGTAGGGCTGCTGGCCTGGATGCCGCTGGCGGCTATTACGGCAAACATCCAGGTGTTGAAAACTGTTGAGCTGTTTGGGTTGACGGCGACGCTCGGCAATATCGTGTATGCCGGATCGTTCCTCGTGACCGATATCCTGTCGGAGAACTACGGCGCACGTTCGGCACGGCGCGCGACTTACCTGGGGTTCGCCGGTCTGTTAGTATTCACCGCTTTGATGGTGTTGGCGCTTTGGTTTGAACCGGCGGCGGACGATTTTGCACACGACTCACTGGTGACCATCTTTGGGGTTTTGCCGCGAATCACTGTTGCGAGTTTGATCGCCTATCTCACGGCCCAACTGCACGACGTGTGGGCTTATGGGGCCTGGCGGCGGCGGTTCCCGGGACGCCGGTTCATTTGGTTGCGCAACACCGCGAGTACAACTGTGAGTCAGCTCTTGGATTCGGTCATCTTTACTCTGATTGCGTTTCTCGGCGTGTTTCAGGCCACGGTGCTGCTCGAGATCGTGATCACCACGTATGTGCTGAAACTGCTGGTGGCTGTGGCGGACACGCCGTTTGTGTATCTGGCACGCTTCTGGTACGACGCAGGGACGATATCCGCAGACGAGAGTGCAGCTACTCCTTCCACGGGAAGATCATCCCTCGCAGGGTCCGCGGACCGACCTTATCGCGATCCTCACTGAGCAACGCGCGCCACGGTATTCTCTTGCGCTGAGTTCCGGGATGTTCCTCGAGATAGTCATACTTGTATAAGCGCATCTTGAACCCCACATGTATCCAGACCATGAGCCCGGTAGGGCCGGGGATCAATAAGAACAAAGGCATGAAATACGAGCCGAGGATGAGGAAGAAGCAGCCGGCGCCGGTAAACGCCGCGAAAGCGGGATTATCGAAGAAGACAATGAAGCTTTTCTTCAAAGCCTTCAGCGGCTTGTCACCGAGCCGTGAGCGGATGGGAAAGTAGAACTGGCACGAAAACCACCAGATGATACTCACCCAGAACAATACGACCAACGCGAGCAATCCCAAGAGATGCTCCATCGCGAAGTACACCGGAACCGAGATCGCCAACACAACTAGGTGCACCAGGAACACTGCGGCAAATAACAGGCTGCCGGCGTAGGTCTTCCGAAATGCCGCCAACAACTCGCGCAGCTCTATACTCTGGTAGTCCGTCACTTTGCAGATGACGTCAGAAACGGCACCGGCGTACACGAACATAACTAGCAGCCCGATCGCAAAGACTACGGCGGCGCCCGGCTCCGTCGCAGCCGCCAGCAGCGGCGCGGCGCTGAAGGGAATCGCGATCAGCACCAAGAACAACAAGTTCAACCCCATGATGGGCAGCAGGTTGTCCCACGTGTCGAAAAACGCTTTTTTGATCATAAACCCGAGCATCGCATCCATTATAGATTCTGCGCACCCTAATCAGCAAGGGGGTCGCTGTACGGTATAATGGTGAGATGACGGTTGAACCACTCAACTGTCAGATCGGCGACACGGTCGCGCTCCACGTCGTTGGACAATACGTGTCCCGATTCGCTGAGCAGGACGTACTCGTTGATCGGCGCGCCGATTCCTTCCTCGATTAGTCCGGCGACCGTGACCGGGACGGTCTGGTCCTGCTCCGATAAGATCGTCAGCGTTGGCGCGCTTACACGCCCAAGCGAGGTGCGCGCCAAACGTATGAGCCGGTGTAACCCGGCCAACTGTTCGATCCAGTGATGCGACCAGTACTGCTCGTGCAGATACTGCAGATCGGCATCCTCATCCTCGTTGGGCGTGTACGGCTTCGAAACCCGTTTCACGAAGAACCGCGCAGCCCGGGTCATGGGGAACAGCCGTTTCTGCACCACGAGTGCCGGAGCCAGCGCTACGATCGCCGCAGGGCGAAAGCGGGCCGCCAACAACAGCGCAAGTACAGCTCCCATTGAAAGACCGCAGATCGCGACCTGCTGATGAGTGCGATTAAGCTCGAGGTAATTGTCTACGGCGCTGCGAAGCCAGTCTTCGGCTGATGTCTGGGCAAAATCAGCCGCGTTGGTGCCGTGCCCAGGTAACCGTGGAATCGAAACGGTGCAGCCCGACTCGTGAATGCGCTCGCCGAGATACTCGAGCGCTTTGGCACTGCCGGCATACCCGTGCAACAACAGTACGGCGCGCGCATCGCCGGGGAAGAAGCGCGGCGCGGCGGGAGGCCGAATCACGGTGTCTTCGGGGATTTCGAATAGCTTCATGACGGCCATAGCATAGTGCCGGTGAGCGGGCGCGTCCACCCACCGGCGGTGCGGATGTACAGTCGCCGGGGCTCGGCCCGCGCCGGCATCCCGTCCTGAAACCGTCCCCTTTTGAGGTTCGCTTTGCTTGACAGTCGACGTGTGCACGGCTAAGTTTGAAATGCTATGGAAGACGGTCTACCACTCGTGATCTTCCACATTGCACGGGGGAATGGCGCCTCGCTATTCCTGCATCCCATGAATGATCCGCACAGAATGCTTGAAGTGTTGGAACAAGGTGCGGTTAAGGGCGTGTACGGGCGTGAGCCGCAGCTGGCGGCGCTGCACGGGTTTCGCGACGAGCTGTACTCCTGTCTTGATAATGCAGTGGCTCGCTGGGCGTTAGAGCGCAGCTTCATTCCGCGATTCGTGACCGCCGCGGCTGCGTTTGTTCTCAGTTACTTCGTGCTTTCGTTTCTGCTCAGGGGCGCAGTCCCAATTGCAGTGCATCTCGTTGGAGCAGTCTTGGCAGGCGTTGCCACGCATCAAGCTTTGGCGCGCCGCCGGCTCGCAGCGGAGTCAACGGTGCAGAAGCGCGAGACACTGCGTGAGCAGCTCGATCGAATCGTGTTCAGCGAACACGACTTTGTGTACCGTCTCGAGGAGCACCTCCATCATTTGGAGTCTTTGAGTCCGGAGGCAGTCGTTGATGGACTGCTGGCGCAACATGGCGAGCTTGTTCGCGATCATGAATATGAGCTCGCCGAGCAGCTTGTCCGGCTTCTGGCGCTGCGCTTCAGCGGGTCCGGATATCGGCGCAAAGCGCGAAAGCTGGTACGGCTCGCCGCCGACTCCGGGGGTACGCGCGAGGTCAGTAGACGCGAGGTCACAGCGATCAAGAGTTGGGCCGTCAATGCGACCGGCGATATAGCCTTATTCGGTCTGCTTGTGTCGGTGCAAGCGGCCTTACGCCAGTGTAACCGCTCCCCTGCCAACTAAGGAGCCTCTCTGCGGGGCCGTCCACACGCTTTGGGTGGCGTCTAGACCCTAAGTGTTGGTCTCGTTGGATTCGTCAGGCGCGCCGCCGCCGGGTAGCGGTGAATCCTCGAATCCTTCGTCGAAGTCGGGAGCCGGAATGGTCTCATCGAGCTGGATTTGCTCCAGACGACGCTGCATTGCAAGCGAGCGCTCGGCCGTGCGCAGGGTCTCCTCAGCAGGTGTGAAACCGGCGTCTATTTCAAGCGCGCGTTCGGTGAGGGTCACCGTGCGTTCCAGCTCTCCGTCGGCGAACGCCAGCAGGGCCTGCACGTAGTACTCTTCGGCCTGCTCGGCGCGTTCGGCGCGCCCGCGGTCGCCGAACTTGAACGCCGCCTCGACGCTGAAGCGGTCGACAGTGCCGACTTGAGTGGTCATGTCGAGCGTGTAGTTGGCGACGAATCGTGTGTTCTCAAAATCCAACACGCCTCCGATCGTGCTGCGCGGGTTGCCGCCCTTGAGCAGAAATCCGCTGTGCAGCCCAAAGAATCGGGTGATTGAGGCCGAGATCCCGCCCGCGTACGCCATCGGCTCAGTCGGCAAATCGGTGAACGGTTGGATGGGCACCTGCAGGTCGAAGGAAAACTCAACCGGTCTGAGCGGAGCGTAGGCGATGCCGGCGTTAATGCTGGTCGGCAATGGGTCGTCGAGCACCGGCGGGCCAACGTTACGCGCGGTCAGCCCTACCGAGAAATTGCGTTCCCGGGAGGAGTAGAACTTGAGGAAGTTGAAGCGCGTAAGTAGACCAAAATCGGCCATGTAGGCAAACGCCGACTGGCCGGGCTCAATCGCCGCGGGGATGTGCCGGTAGGCGGTCTTGACGTTGGTACCAACCGCCAGCCCGTATGAGTAGAATGAGCTCAAGAAGCGGTACGAGGCGTTCACACCGGCAACGCTCTCGGTGTAGCGAATGGTGTTAACCTGGTCGCCGAGCGCATCATATTCGGTGAACGGCACATGCAGAAACTTGCCGGCTGCGCCGAATCCGAAGTTCGTAAACCGGCTCGTATACGCAATAGACTCCATATTAGCGTCGGCGATGAGATTGGTGTGCTGCAGCGCCAGCTCGGTACGTTCGATGGAACTGCTGGCCGCAGGATTGGCGTCAAAGAACCCGGTATCACGCGATACCGCCGTGTAAGCGGTTCCGAGGCCTTCGTAGCGGCCTCCCACCGGTATGGTGAGCACCGGGAATGCGGTCAAACCGGTGCTGCGTGCGGCGTCGATCCCGAACAAACCAGCGACGTCACCGTAGGCGTCTGCGAAGTCGCTCGCTGAAGCCGGGAGGGAGATGAAGGCAAATACCAGGAAAAGTACCGACTTTTTCATTTCACCCGATAGATTATATCGCCCCGTTATTTGATTATCCACACCGTGTTACGGCGCAAATAGTCGCTTACTTCATTATCGGCCGCGGGAGGGCGCCGCGATAGAGGTATACGCGGCGGGTAGTGGTTGGTCCGACCGGTAGTTATGCCGATATTTCATGTAGTATTATAGTGATAAGCTTGTTTCCCTATAGGGTGGAGGTCTAACACCCGCGTGCGGCGTCGACGCATCGTCACAATTCTCGCCCTGTGCTCTTTCGTCTTGATCAGCGGGCAAGCTGTGTCTGCAGCCGGGCAGCGCGAGGATCCAGTGCAGCAGGCCCGGGACCTCATGGACGAAGAGCGTTACAACGAAGCCGTGGTTGTGCTGCAGCAGGTGATCTCAACGCATCCGGAGCGCATAGATGAAGCTGAAGCGCTGCTGCGCCGAATTCGGGCGGTTCGTACCGACTACAACCGGCTTTTTGATCGTCTACTTGACCACTTAGACGAGAGTCCTGAAGATCTTGAGACTACACTAAGCATTATAGATGAAATGGAGTCATTAGAATCTCATCCGAGTCCGCAGATTCGCGAACAGATTCGGACCGCACGCTTCGTTGCCCAGCTCGCCTATGACCGCGAGTTGGTGCGTCGTATCCTCGTCGACGCGGTTGCGTTGCTTGAAGAACAGCGCTATGGGGATGCTCTCGAGCGCTATCGTGAAGGGTTTGAGCTACGGCGCGACAATTTCGAGGAGCGCGGGTACGACGCGGAGTTTGTAGCACAAATCAGCAGCTTGCGTAGCGGGCTAATAACGTGGACCGACGCGGTGATTAGCTCGGTTGATGCGGTGCTTACGGCTGTCGGACAAGCCGAGCGGTACCCCGACACGCGCTCGGCGCAGACGCTCGAGCAGGCCTCCTCGGGGTTGATGGCTGCGCTCGAGGAAATTGTAGTGCTTGAGCAGGAGCTCGGGGCGGCGGCCTCTGAGGCGATGGCGGCGCGGGAGCGGGTGGCGGACGAGTTCCCGGATGAACCGGTTGACTGGCACGTAACGTTTCTGCGTGTCTTGTCGGTGGGTAGCATCCGGGAGCGCCGTTATCAAGGGGTGTTGGGTGCAACTGCACTCCTGCTTGATCAGGCGGTCGCGCGTTTCCGCGCGCCGTTGCAGGTGGTGGGGCGTGACCGCATTGAGGCCGGCGTGCTGCGCGTAGAGGAAGAACGCTATTTCGATGCGCTGAGGCTCTTCACAGACGCCGAACAGGATTTCGAGGCTGTGGTGACTGCTGTGCTGCAGCGGTCCGGACCGGATCTCGATGAGGCGGGTCCCGAGGTGCTTGAGCCCGCTGAAGGCGAGGAGACCGAGGACCTTCACCCCCACGATGCACTGATTGACCAGTTGGAGCGTGTGGCGCGGGGTATGGCTCCGGTATACCTTGAAACACAGCTACAACGAGAACAGGCCCATGCTTATGCCGAGGTCGCGCAGACCCTATCGGCGTCCGAAATACCTGTAGCCGTTGAGCCGGCGATTGCTCCCGACGAGCGCGAGGTATACAACGAAACGCGTTCGGCGCTCTTGGTCTCCTATGAGGACCTGAGTGAAGGCCGAGTCTCAACCTCTGAGCGTCTCGATCTGTGGCAGCGGCGCGCCGGGTTGCTTGAAACGAGCTTACAGGATACACGTACCGCCTTGAGCGAGAGTGTCGTAGCCGAGACGCTCGATCAACTCACGGCGTATCGAGAAACCCTGCTGCAACGTGAGGGTGAAGCATTTGTGCAGCTCGCCGAGTATCAGTATAGCGATGCCAGCCGGGGATTCGACGAAATCGTGGAAAACGTGGAACGGGCTGAACGCTATTTAACGGGACGCGAACGCCCTCCCGGTGCCCAGCCACCGGAACCGGTCTCAGCGGCGGAACTTGGGCAAGACCCCCCGCCGATCGACGACCCGGCGCCGGAGGCTCTTCCGGACTTGGTCCCGAGTGTTGATGCGCCGTTAATCGCTGAAGAGGTGCCGGTTTTGCAGTATCCGGTGGAGGCCCGGGAGCTGATCATACCGCTAATCCCGCAGCTTGCGGAGCTGGCTCCGCGGGTTCGGGGGTATGCGGAGCTGGTCGGCGCGAGCGACGATCAGGTGCGGCAGGAACCCTTAGTTGAGTTATGGATTGAGCGAACGGTAGCTTTCGCCGGGCTATTCGATGACGTGTCGGCACGGATGGCGGAGATACTTGACACGAGCGATATGTTCCTCGCGCGGGCTGAGGAGTTGCGCGCCGAGGGTGAGGAGCTGCTCGCGCAAACCGAGCAAGCGATTGCGGCCCTTGAGGTCGAGACTGCACGCGAGCTGTGGGAAGAGGCGCGCAGCAAACTCTACGAGTCGCTGGAGCTGAAGGACGATCCGGAGTTTCGCTCTGAGATCGATGAGCGCATCGTCGCACTGGGGCTCGAGATACAAGAGGCGCAAAACCAGCGCATCGTTCAGGAGGTGCGTGAACGGATCCGGATCGCGAACGAATACTACACGAACGAGGAGTATATCCCCGCTCAGGGCGAGCTGCTGGAGGCGCGTCGCTTGTGGGAGCAAACCAACGTTACCGAGAACACCGAGATCGAAAGGTTGCTGGGGCTTGTGAACGCCGCGCTGAACTTTGAGGACGAGCGGGTGCTCACAGAAGCCGACCCGCTGTACCCGGTGTTGGCGAATTACCTCAACATTGCGCAGGAGGACTTCGAACGGGGTCGCCAATTGCAGCAGAACGCCTCGCCTGAACAGGCCGAGGATTACCTCGACCGCGCCGAGCGCAATCTGGAAAACGTTGTCGCGGTACGGCCGAACAACTGGGAAGCGCGTTTGCTGCAACTGCGTATTATTGAGCTCCGGGAAGGCGATAACTTCATGCAGGTATTCGAGCGAAGGCTCGAGGATGTGTTGGATGAGCGTGATACCACCGACACGATTACAACTCTCACCGAGTTGGAAGTGCTGCGCGAAATCAATCCCGATTACCCCGGGCTACAAGATCTCATCGTCGAGCTGGAAATCGAGGCAGGGTTGCGGCCCGATCCGGTGACCGTCGCTCAGGAGCAGGAATCAAACCAGCTCTTGGCGCAGGCGCAGGGCATCGCCGGAGGCGGGTTGGGGCAAGATCGTGCGGCGATGCAATTGCTGGAACAGGCGCTGAATCTCAATCCGAACAATCGCGAGGCGCAGGCACTGTTGGACCAAATCCGTATTCGCACCGGCGGGCAGGCGACAGTGGCGCTGTCGACAACTGCCGAGCAGCGGTACCGCCGGGCCGAAGCGTTGTTTATTCAGGGCAGCGTTGCACAGGCGTACTCTATTGTGCAGAATCTCATGCAAGACGAAGCTAACGCCGGGTATCCTCCGCTGCAGCAACTGCACCGGCGGATCACCTCCCGGTTGGGGATATAGGGATAGCGAACCGTGGTGATGCCGAGGCGGCTGCTGTACCTGGTGGTAACTTTCGCTATTGTGCTCATAATCGCTGCGCCGGCGCTCGCAGACGCTGAGAGCCTGTTTTTCGAGCCGCCGCGCAACGTTGAGACCGACAACGCGCGGTTTCCCGAGAGTCATGCCGGTGAAGATTTCGCCGTTGTGGTCTATCAGGAGATCGTGCCAACCGGAGAGAATCGCGGCGAGATCTATCTCAGTCTCCGAAGAACGGTCGATGGCCGCGTTTGGCAGGTGGAACGCCGCTTCGCCGGCCCTATAGAGTACAGTCGCGAGTCGGCGCCGGTGGTGTTCGCGGCACGCATCGATAACCGTGATCACTTATACGTTGCGGCGTCCACGTCACCGACCGAAACGCGTGTGCTGCGCTCAACCGACGGCGGTCGTAGTTTCGAGGATGTCGGCGGTGTAGAGTCCGACACTACGATAGTCTCACCGCGATTATTCAAGACGGCGAACGGTGGGCTGCTGCTGTTCGTGAGTCAAAACATCGGTCTAATTCAAACTATCTTATACAGTACCTCCGAAGACGGTAGCGAATGGGCGTCATTGCAGCCGCTCGCCGATCGGCGCGAGTTTGGTCTCAGCTTCCTTCCAGCACACGCCTCGCTCAACGGGCGTGAGCATGTGGTGTTCCAGAGCGTCGACCCGCGTGAACGGACGACCTATCAGCTGTTTCACAGCCGCAGTGACGACGGCGGACTGACGTGGAGTGAGCCTCGTCACCTCACCGATTTCTACAACCCAAGCGAGGCCGATGATTCGCTGGCATACGATAATCAGCGCCCGGTGTTGGAAAACAGAAATGGGCGCCTGGCTTTAGCCTGGGAGCGCCGTGTTGCCGGAGGTACTCCGCAGGTGTACTACGCGGAGCTTGACGGCGATGCGCAGTTCGTTGTAGGGCCCGAGCCGGTTACTACGCGACTCGAAATCGCGAATAACCCGCGCATTCTCATCGACGACGAAACCGTATATGTCCTGTGGTTCGACAATCCGCGCGGTAACAGTAACGTGTACTTATCGCGACGAGTCGGTGAGGTGTGGGCGGAGCAGAATCTCAGCTTGATTGCCGGGGCTTCGCGGTTCGCCGCTCCTATGCGGTTCCGGGAACGCATCCACGTGTTCTGGCACAACTGGGAAACCCGAACCCGCAGCGCGCTGACCTATCTGGAACCGGACCAAAGGGTGAGCCCGCCGCTTGTCACGCCGGTGGACTTCGCTGCCGGTGGTCGATCGCGGCGGGAACAGGTGGAGATAGCCTGGAGGCCGCCGCCGGACCCGTCCGGGATCAAGGCGTTTAACTATGTTTGGAGCCAAGATCCGGAAGCCGAGATTCCGTTGGAGCCGCGATTCGACGCCGGGACGCTTCGTGCGCGCTTGACTGCCGAACAAGACGGCCGCTGGTATTTCAGGATCGTTGCCAAGGACGGTGCCGGAAACTGGTCGGTACCTGCCACCGTCGCGTACGAACGCGACCGCACACCTCCTGATCCGGTGGCGTTTATGCCGCCGCCAACGGACGAGGACGGATACTTGTTGTCGAACACGTTTACGTTGTCGTGGGAACCACCGGACGACGATAACCTCGAAGGGTACTCGGTGTCGCTGACACGGCTCGGCGGCCCGCAGCTCGAGATCGAGCCGGAGGAGGTTGATATTCCCGCGCCTCCCGAAACTGTGCTGACGCGCTCGCCAAATATCTCGCGCCGAAACATCGACGACGGTATCTACGCCTTGAGCGTGATGCCTATCGACGACGTAGGCAATGTCGGAGAGACGCAGACTCTGGTATTTCGGGCCAACAAGTACATCCCGACGACCGAGATCTGGAATGTCAGCAGTAGCCGCGACATGCTCGGGCGTTACAGCCTCGAGATTCTCGGACGCGGTTTTACGGCCGAAGGGCAAATAGAGGAAATCATCCTTGATCGCGAGGGAGCAGCGCCGTACGACTACGTGTTACGAGCCGAAGACGGTGAGTTTGAGTTGGACAGTGACCAGCGCATCAGCGGCGTGCTGATCGACCGCATTCGTACCGGCGAGTACCGTCTAGGATTACGGCATTCTCAGCGCGGACTGCAGTTCTCGCAGCCCACCCTGGAGTTTGAGGAAAGCGG